>JAYENK010000001.1:0-27984 GCA_034722035.1 Patescibacteria group bacterium
TTTTTTCCATATCTTTCACCAACTCCACCAGCAACAATTAACATTAAATCACAATCCTTTTTTTTTGCAATCTCAAAAGCCTTTACAATCTCGGCAGTCCGCTTCATTGACCGCACAGTTCCTAAACTCAAAATCGTCTTCTGCTCAAATTTCCTTATTATTTCCAAATCATCAATAGGCTTCATCTCAATCCCCTCACTAATAATATCAATATTATCAGCACAATATCCCAATTCAATCAAATCATTTCTTGTACTGACCGAAACCGTAATCACCTTTCTATCTCGCAACAAACGCAAATACCAAGGCTCTAACCAGTAGCCAATCCAATTCAAAGGAAAAAACATCTCAAAAAACCAAATCTCTCGACATAATTGATGAATAAACAAAACATTTTTTTCACTAACATAAAATTTTGCAAAAAAAGGAATAGTATTAATCTCATCAATTACCACATCTGCCCAGCCCTTTAAATTTTTTCGATAATATCTAAAAACATGCCAATAAACTGAAAATCTATTGCCGAGTCTTATAATTTTATACCCATTTCTTATTTCTTTTTTTTTCGCACCTTTAAACCCTGCGACCAAAAAAATAACCTCGTGTCCATCCTTAGTAAGGCGTTTAGCCAGCTCTTCATTCACAACTTCTGCCCCACCTGCTAGAATATTAGTTCGGTCTTTCCATGTTAGCCACAATATTTTCATACTTTACTTGTTATTGTTTTTAAGACTAACTACACATGCACTGTTATCAACAGCATCGACAAAAACTTCATTTGAAAATGACTTCTTATTTCTATTTCTAACTATATACATCGGCCTATTATACACTTCATTCTGAATATTGCCGATATAAAGAGCGATTAATCCTAGGCAGACAAGAATTATGCCGACTAAAAATAATATGATAACCGCTAAAATAGCAGTACCGGAAAAAGCAAAACCGAAAGGATCATTTAATATAAATCTTTCAACAAAAATAAAGAGTCCCAAGGGGCCAGATAGCAAAATTATAATACTACCAAGTTTTCCGGCTAATTTTAAGGGGAATAAACTATGACTAATAAAGGTTGAAGTTGATAATTTTAAAAGTTTATAAGTGCTATATGATGCTTTACCGTTTATCCTTTCCTTAGCATCAAAATAAACAAAGTCTTTTTTAAATCCCATCCAATCTAAAATCCCACGAGTAATGCGATTATGCTCAGAAAAATTATTGAATTCATTGATCATTTTTCTATTGATTAAACGAAAATCAGTAGCACGAGGAATTATTTTAGTTTCGCCGATATGATTCATTATTTTATAAAAAAAGTATGACCCGATTTTTTTAACCAGCCCTTCACCCTTATTTTTCTTTCTAACTCCGATCACTGTATCCGCACCCGCTTCCCACTTAACGATAAACTCGGGAATTAATTCTACCGGATGCTGAAGATCCGCGTCAATCAGAATAGCGGCGTTTCCTCGCGCACTATTTAAACCGGCAGTAGTCGCCATCTCCTTGCCGAAATTACGGCTAAACTCTATAAACTTAACTCGTTCGTCGCTTAAAGCTAAATTTTCAATTACATTTTGACTATTGTCGGTACTGCCATCATTAACAAAAACAACCTCCAACTCGTAAGCGAGATTTTCAAATACTTTTATTAAAGCATTCCAAATCAAAAAGATGTTTTTTCCCTCATTATGAGTTGGAACGATGACTGAGATTAGTTTTTGCATAAAAAATAATTATTAAAACGTAGATTATGACAATACCAAAAAGAAAATTATTAATAATTGTCATAAAATCTCCATGCCGGAAATAAGTTAAAATTATTGTAAAAAATACTGAAATTATTGAGATAGGAATCAGAAAATATCTTCTTAAGGCTAAAAAATAATAAAATATAACATTTGTAACTGAAACTGCAAACAATAAGATACTAAGCTTTGGTAAAATTGGCGCTAATTCTAAATATTTACTGCCAATTAATAATTGTATTACCATATCATAAAACAACGAAAATATCAAAAGAACACCCAAGCCGGCTGCAGAAACGAACAAAAGAGCCTTTTTTAACATCTTTTCATTGTTTTTATAGCCATTTTTTAATTTAATTGAAGGAAGCAATACCGCTGCTGTCGGACCGGCAATAAAAAAAATAATTCTGGCCACAGTCGCGATACCGCTATAAAGACCAGCTTTATCCGGACTGAAATAATGTTTTATAATCACCACGTCCGCGGTATAAAAAAAAGTAATACAGCTGGTAGCAAAAAACACTAAGAGCCCAAATTTCAATTCTTTTTTTACCTGCTCGTTTAAATTTATTTTCACCCCCAATTTCAGCTTTAAATCTTTTTTAGTTTTTACGAAAGCAAACCATAAAGTAAAAACCTGCGCAATAATCAAAGCGGTGATAGCGCCGAACGATTTCCACCCCAAATAAACAAAAAGAATACCAAAAAAAAGCTTTCCGCCCGAAGCAATAATTTGCGCCAATGAAACTGTTTTGAATCTTTTATTTCCCTGTAAATAAGCCTGCCGGAAAACGATTAAGGTGCTTAATAAAAGCAAAACTCCTAAACTTATAAATGGATAAAAAGATTTGAAATTCAAAAAGGACTCAAGCTCACGGCTAAAAATAACAATCAAAAAAAACAACCCCCCTGTTATATAGATTGAGATATTTCTCAATTCCGATATTATCTCTGACCGCTCCGTCTCGTCTTTCATGTTTGATGCAATATTGACAATCGTAACAGAAAAAATACCGGCTACAATCGCCAGTTGTGTAAAAAGCGAAATCAAAGTTTGCACCTCGCCAAAGTCATCGACCGCCATCATGCGACCGAGAATCGGATGATATAGATAATTCAAAACGGCTACAATCATGGAGCCAACAAAAAACACTATGTTATTGCGGAAAAAATTATCCTGCAGTATTTTTTTTATCATAAATATAGCTCTTTAAACAATTTTATGGGTAAAGATTTAATTTGCCACAATGGAAGAGAATGGCTATTCGATAATTTTAGTTACTAGCTTTGAATTGTTTTTGCACGTTATTTAATCTTATACCTCGTACTTCTCCCCTCGCCCAATCTTTCAATCTTCTTCATATTTAAAAGTTTATTCAAGGCTTGTAATACGGTCGGTGTTGGCATCTTAAGAGCTTCACGAATTTCCTTTGGAGTTACTTCTTTTTTTTCTAAAATGAATTGCCAAACTGCAAATTGTTTTTTGGAAAGTAAATTCTCTATTCTTTCTTCTTGACTTAATTCAACCGCCATTTTCGCTTGATCTCTAACAATTTCCAAAAAAAACAAAAACCATGAAACGATATTTGGTTTATTTATTTTTAAATTTTTTTGACTTTTATTAAGAGCCAGATAATAAGCGTCTTTATTGTTCTCAATAAATTTCTCATGCGAAACATACGGCACAAAATCAAACCCCATTTTTAAAAGCAATAAATTAGTCAATACTCTGGATATTCTGCCATTGCCATCCTGAAAAGGATGTATCGCTAAAAACTCTAATATAAAATTTCCAATAACTAACAATGGATGAATCTTTTTTTCTTCTAATGCTTTTTGTGTCCATTTCACCAACTCATTCATTTCTTTCGGAGGGCATTGCCTGCTGGCGGAGCCTCAGTGGGAGCTGTCCAAACGACAAACAAGGACTGGAAAGAAATAGAAAGGCCGAGGGTTAATACTACTGCTATGCTGATATGCATTGCTAATTTAAATTATTTTTTTGGCATATAGTTGAATTATTATTAAATTTATTTTAATTTGAAAGCAACCACTTCCAAGCAGGAATAAGTATTATATTCATTTTATTTTCAAAAATATTATCTTCCTGATTATTTGTTATAATAAAGCCTTTTTTAAGCCTATGAAAAGCCATTGCCTCTAAAAGTCCTTTATACTCCCTATTTTTATTTTTATTATTTATTTCATAACAAACCTGAATTGCCTGAACAATATTCCGACCGTCTTTTATTAAAAAATCACATTCATGTTTTGCATTATGATAAAAAATTTCCTGTCCTCTTCTTTTTAATTCAACAGCGACTAAATTTTCCAAAAAATGTCCGCTATCAGAAGAAAATTTAAAACCAATCTGACTTACAAGGCCATTGTCAACACAATAAATTTTTCTTTTGTTTTTATTTTGCTTTCTAACGGACGGATCATATTTTTTTAAATCCATAAATAAAAACGAATTATTCAAATATTCAATATATTCCTTAACAGTGTTCTCATGAATATCAAGTTCTTTGCCAATTTTATTAAAGCTATAAAAACCGGCAATGTTTGATATTAAAAATAAAGCAATATGCTTTAAATTATAAGAATCTCTTATCTTATTGTTATCAATTACATCTTTTAATAAAATAGTTTGATAATATATTTTTAAAATTTCCTTATCACCGCTTATAGACACCTCTGGGAAACCTCCCTGCTCTAAATATTGGTTAAACAATGAAATTATCTTATTTTTTTTGGGATAATTTTTCGCCTCATCTTGAAAATATTCAATCTTTTGCGATTTTAAAAATTCAGAAAAAGAAAAAGGTAAATTCATATGTTCGAAAAAACGGCCTGATAATCGAGAAATATATTGACCGGTCAATAAATTTGAATTTGAACCAGTAATAAAAATTTTTTTAAAAATCTTTTGATCATACTTGGCTTTTACCCATTTTTCCCAAATTTCAATATTTTGAATTTCATCAAGAAATAAATATTTAATTTTATTACCAGCCAACACTTCCGCGACCTGAATTATTTCATCCAATTTCGCAACATTTTTATAAAAAGGAATAAAATTCGGATTATCAAAATTAAGCAATAAAATTTCTTTTTGCTCTGCCTGTCCGCTTTTAATAATCTGATCAATCAGAATATTAAAAATTGTCGATTTTCCACTTCTTCTCGGTCCGGTTATTACTTCAATAAAATTTGATTTTAATTTTATTTGATCTGCAATATCTCTTAAAACAAACTTTATTTGTCTTTTTTCTTTATACCAATGCGAATTTTGCTCCAATATTGTTTCCCGTATATTCATAACATAATGATTAAAAAATATATAAATTACTTATTATAATAAGTATTATACATTATTTTTTTATATTGTCAAAATTCATATAAATTATCTTCATAACAGAAACTACGGAACATTAAAAATCAAACAGACGTAATTTAATTTCGATATATTATTTTTATTTTACTAATTGGAACTTTCAAAAATAATCGCGAAATAACTGGTTGTAGAATCAGGCTTAACAACAGCAAAATCAAAAGAATTTGCATGATTAATAATATTTATTTTTAAGCCTTTTTCTTCAGTATACATAAGACTTAAAGCCAAAATACTTGGAGAATCCACATAATCATTATTTAATCTTAAAATTTTTCCAATATCTTTCCGGACTATTAAATCCCTAGTTTCTGCGTCTTTTTCATCAGATTCTTCCTTGGTCAAATAATGAGAAAAATCTAAAGAAAAAATTACTAAAGAATTTTCATCTAAATTCTGAATTAACCACTTATTTAACTTATCTATATCAGCATAATCCGCATAAGAGCTTACTACAATTGGTACAATTTGAACATCTTTTAAATAATATTTAACAAAAGGAGCAAGCCCCCCGATAGAATGTTCATGCAAAAATATTTCCGGATAAGATTCAGCTTTAAAGTCTCTTAAAAAACTTTGCACTAAATTATTATCATGTTCCAAATTACCAAAAGGAGTTTCCCAATCGGCTTTAGCGCTCGCCAAAGATTCAGTTCCAATATTTTTATGATTAGGACCAATGATAACAACATTATCAATATCACGACCGCTAGAAATCTTGATTAATTTAGCTATAAATTCCGAAGCTACTAAATGATGTGGAATAATTATAGCTTCTACATTATCTTGCGCCTTTACTTCATCAGCTTGACTTACAGCATGAGAAAAATTATTTTCCTCAAAAAATATTTCTGATAATTTGATTATTACGCTTTGTGAATCCTTAAAATTATTATCCTGTAGTGTCATTAAAAAATCGTTCTGACTAAAACGCGCTAAACTTGAATGTAAAACAAAACTCTGTTTGAAAATGTAAAAAACAAAAACAAACAAAAGTACAGCAAAAATTAAAAATATAAAAATAGGTATTTTATCTTTCTTCATTCACTAATAATTATTTTACTTTTAGTAGAGTAATTAATAAAATCGGGATTCTTAAAAGATTGAATAATCGCCGACTCAGCTACATACTCTCCTCGATTTTTAGCTCGAGCATAATATTTTATATAGTCTCCACCACAATAAGAATTTTTCCAATCACGGCTAATTCTATATTTTATCATCTGCCCGTCTTGATTATAGGGATACCAATAATGACAATCGTAACTAGAGTTTTGATAATAAAATTTTGTTACTGGCATTAATGCACTTGGTAAAATATCTGTAATTTGATAAGAACCGGCTAAAGCAGAAGAAGAAAAAGATGGATAAAGTCTTACTTCAATTAAATCTTTTTCAGAAAAATTATTTGTTTTTTTATTATTAACATAATATTCCCTTCTAATATCAAGATTATTATCTCGTTCAACTAAAGTCATATCCAAGACGTCAGTATAGCGCAAAGAAATACCAACATCGCCTTCAATCTCTAAAAATTTTACATTTTGAGCAAAATCAGGACTTAATTCAAAGGCATAAGTTCTTCCTCCGGTAATTTCTACCGAATTTTTAGTACCTTCTATTTCAAAAACAATCTTAGCACTCTCTGGACTTAAATTTGGCAAAGCATTTTGAATATAATCTATTTTTTCCAAATTAAATAAATTTTCACTATTCCGATACTGTCCATAAAGTTTTTGGTTCTCAAGTAAATAAGACAACATGCCTGATGCTTCTTTAGCTCCTAAGCTAGAAGCTAAAACTGCTGTTAATGCTGTAGTCTGAAAAGTATCATCTAATTTTTCTCCTGACTTAATAATAATATGAGGTAATTTTTCTTCTCCATAATTTTCCAAAATTTCATAATAAATTTTACGACTTAGTTCCTTATCTCCGGCTTTAGATAATGCTAATGATAAATATATTTTTTCCTTTAAACTTAAGTCATCTTTTTGCACCCATTTTTTAATTCGAGTCAAAACCGGCTTACCAATAGCCGCTAAACCACACAAAGCAAAAGTAGCCTCTTCCCGATTAAGATTCTTATCTTTTAAAAATTTAAGAAAATATTGGGATAAAGCTTCCTCATCAAACTCATCCCCACCCAATTGAGCTACATGCATCGACAATTCTAAATCTTCTGAACTATATGGAAGCAAAGATATTCCTCCGCTGCTTAGTTGATAGTTCTGAGCATTAAAATCCGGAGCCACAAAATCCTCATCATAATATTTTTCCAATAAAATTCTAGCCATTTTTCTGCTCAATTTCTGATCTAGCCTATCTCCCCATGACCAACTCAAAGAAGTTAAAGGAGGATAAAGTTCATTCTGGCCTTGATCAATTAGTACGACAGCAAAAGGCAAATCATTAGGCGGAACAATTTTAGTATCCAATGACAATTTATTATTAATCGCTTTTTGCGAAGACAAACGAGATTCTATAACTTTTAAAGGAAGTTTTATGGCATCATCTCCTTTTTCTGTCTTCAAGCCATAAATAATTTTATGATCACCTAAACTTAATTCTGGTAAAGGAAAATAAACGGGCTTAAAGGCTAAAGCACTTAAGTTTTGTTCTTCATTAATATTTAAACTCTCTGAGGAAATAGAAAAATTAGCCATATCATTATTCTCTAAAGCCGTGCCAAAAGAACGCATTCTAGCGATAGGTTTATCCTCTCTTAAATATTCATCATCAATTGTTATTTCCGCAAAAACAGGAAGCGAGACTGGAATCTGAGTAACGCTAAGACCGGCGTACAAATCCTTCGTTATGGCCTGCGCCGTAATGCGCCAGGAAGTTATATTATCAGGAAGTTTAAAAGATATTTTCCCTTCTCCTTGTGCGTTTGTTTGAATAGAATCAAATAAAGCGGCATCTGTAAAAAGCTCTCTAGCTCCTCCTCCTTTTTCCTGATTATGAACATAAAAACCATCAGCGAAAAAAGTATGTTGAGGATCAATTCGTAAATTATAAACTGAAATATATTTAAATTTTATTTCAATGGAATTAATATAAATTTTCTCTCCTAAATTATTTAAAAGCCAATCCCCCTTCTTTAATAAACCGGCATCAACAAAACGATAATTAGAATAAATTTGATGCTCTGGGGTTATTTTTAAATTATCATTAATAATTAAATACTCTCCGACGACATGCTCCCAAACTTCAGTTACCTCACCCTCAACCTGCTCTTTATCAAAAGGATTTGAAAAAGTTTTAATTTTTTCCCCGTCTTTTACTTCTTCAATCGGCTTAAGACTATTATCAGCCATTAAAATTAAAGTTCCAGCTAAAAAACATCCACCGCCTTCAACTCCAGATCTAGAATCTAACAAACTCTCATGACTCTGTTCTGTCAATAAACTTCCACTACGAACCTTAGCGTAAAGAGTTTCTAGAGGGCTAGCTGAGTCATTAGCTACCGCATAATAAGCTTCATCTACTAAATTTAAATTTACTTCAGCCTGCTTCGGATTATCATCTTTATCTAAAACTTTTAAATTTAAAGTTACATTTTCACCAGGCAAATATTTTTCTTTATCTGGCTCTACCATAATCTTTAAACGGCGCTCATTAATATCAAAGCTCACCGAACGACCATGATAAAAAGCTTGAGTACTTAAATAAGACCGACCATTAAAGTAAATTCCTGCTAAATTAACATTGGGGACATCATCTTTCTGAAAATTAAATTTATAAAGACCCTTATCTCCAAGATTATATTCTTGCAAGCCGTTCTGAAGCTGAAGAAATAAATATCCGTTTTCTCTTTCTGGCATAGCTTCATCATTTTTTACAAATTCAGCGCTCACCAAATCACCTAATTTATACTTTTCATTTTCTTCTGAAAATTGAAAATGAAAATAATTATAAGACCAACTAGAATACCTATTTATATAACGCCCATTATAATAATATAGATGCACAGTCTTTCTTTCGTAACGTCCATCTTGATCAAATATTTTTAATTTTATTTTATAATAAGATTCTGGCTCAACTTTTTGTTGAAAAATATAATTTCCAAATTCATCTGTAGTAAAAGACAAATCTTTTACTTTTTCTTCGTGCTTTGTATAGCTATATGTTTTATATGTTTTTTTATTAATAAAATCATAGCGAGTTCCAGTCTCTTTCTTTTCATATCTTGTTTTATAAATTTCTGCTTCAATTTTTATTTGCGAAGCAGGATCATCTTCACCCTCCCTTCTCCACCAATTATCCGCTCCTAGTTTTTCCAAATCATAATATTTACTTTTTATTTCTATTTCAGCCATTCCCTCTTCCGGATAAGTTGTTTTAACATCAGCGTACACTTTCGGACCAAAAAAACGCACGCTTGCTCCAGTCTTAAGTTCTGCTAATTCACTTTCTTCCGGCTCAATAGAAAAATATTCATAATCAGGCCAACAACCATAATCACTATGACAGTCATAATAGTCCTTAGTAAATTTTAATTCAACTTCTCCGTTTTCATCTGTAATAACTTTCTTTTCTCCCCCCGGATAAATAAATTTAAGTTTTAGATCTGGAACCGGAGTCCCCTCAAAAAAAGCAGCAGAAGCTTTAAATTTCTGCTCCTCTCCAGCATAAGCTATAGTCTTCTCCGGAATTAAACTTAGAGAATAGGCTGGCTTAGTATAAGGCTTCACACTAATATATTTACTCTTAACAACTTTATCTCCAATCTGTAATTCTAAGGTATAATAATCCGGCTTTAAATTTTTTAAATTAATCTCGCCCATATAAGAGCCATCTTCTGTTAACTTAATTTCCTGCTCTATAATTTTTACTGGCTGATAATAATAATCGAAATAACCACGCTTATAAAGAATAATTTTTATATCCTCATCTATTTTGTTATTATCCCGATCTTTCAAAACTCCCCAATATTTAATAGTATCAGTCGACTGATAACGAGGCCGATCTGTATAAAGATAAATCCAATAATCATCAGACAAAAGAGGCTTAGTCCACCAATAATTTTTACTTACTCTTGAAGCCGGCAAAATCAAAACATCATCACCTTGAAATATTTTCATATAATAACGTTCCGTTTTTTCTTTATTGTCTGCATTTTTTATCAATTCTTGAGGAGTTCCAAAAACAGCTACTCCTTCGTTATTTGTTTGAGACTTTTTCTCAAGACCAATCATCTCAATTTTAGCACCCTCTGCAGGTGCTTCAGAAATAATATTATTAACCCAGACAATAGTATCGGTCTTAGTCATATTATAATAAACTGCCAGATTGCTAATTTGAATCCAAACTTGAATTTTTTTGTCATTTGCTTCAATTTCAGCCAAATACAAACCCTTATCTAAGGCGCTTGGAAATTCAATATACTTTAATTGTCCATCAGTTTTTAAGTCTAGACCAAAAGAACTCACTTTATGAAGATTATCAGTTTTAGATAAAAAGTTTTCTTTAGCATAAGACCACCAAGGAAGTTTATCCCGTTCTTTTATAGATTCTAAATAATCGTCTAAATTTTTAAACTGAAAAAGATCAACCTGAAAATGATTAGGATTATTATAGCGACTAATCTCTATCATCGGAGCATCTGCTACATTAAATTCCATCATTCTATTATATATTCCAATATTTGAATTTGATCCATATTGGCTTGTATTCCTGGTCTCAAAAGTAAAACTATAATCTTTTTTTAAAGTTTCATTTGAATCTTTTAAGGGAAGGCCTTTTTTAATTTTAACTGTATAAATAGCTCCTGCTGTAAAATTTTCTGCTGGCACGAAAACTAAAGTGCGGCTATGAACTTCAAAGCGACCACTTACTTTGGGTTCAATAGAAAAATATTTTGTATAATCTAAAAAATTTTCATGACTAAAAGTTATTTCAATTCCACTATTTAAAGGAACACTCATAGCAGCATTTCGTGGAATACTATTAATCAGCTTAAAAGTATCTTTAACTTGAAAAGCCCAAGAATATTCTCGTTTATTTTTCTCCCCTTCTTCGTCAGTATAAGAAGCAACTAAAGCAACCTGAACTAAAGTATTAGCAACTAAGTCATCTTTAGGATTAATTTCCCATTCCTGATTATTAATTTCCTTTAGATCATAATCAACATCAGGCTCTATTTTTAAATTTTCTTTAATATTGCCAATAGATAGTTTTTCCTTACTTTTTAAAATATAGGATGAATCAGAATCTACACCAATGCTATCCGCAGACTTTGCTTCTAAAGAAAAATTATCATCAACATGATCAGCGGAAATAATCAATTTTGAAAAACCATCAAATAAATCTTCTTCAATTACAGAATCATTGTTATTAACAATATTTTGGGCTTGATCTGTATTTTTCGAAAGAAAAAAATAAGCCGAAACACTTAAAATCATTATTAAAAATAAAAAAACAGTCCCTAAAACTATTTTTGAACTGAACTTATTTTTTCGAGACTTTGAAGAGTTTTTTAAATTTTTTAAATTGTCATCAGAAACGATATTCTCTTCCTCAGAAGAAGCTTGAATATCATTCTCCAGATTTTTATTCTCCATATATTTTTAATTTATATTACTTACTTCTTAATTATAATAAATTATGTCTTACATTATATCATAAAAATAAAAAAATATATAAAACTGTGCTAATCCACCTCATACTTACTCTTTAAATTCTTATAAAAGTTAGCTTTTTACCAATTTTAGGTATAGAATTAACGATAAATCGATTAGAATCGCTCACTAAATATTACTGGCCGAAAAAATTTAAAATGAAAGATCAGTTTAGCAAGAATCAAATCAATACTGCTAAAAAAGTAATCACTGATTTTAAAAAACAGGTTGAATATTTATTAAATCATTTGAAATGCCCACACTTGAACATTCCTAGTACAAATAATCTGATGGAGGGATATAATTCTCAGTTAGAACTTAGACTCAATTCTATTAAGCTGGACTCACTTTAAACTTGTCAAACAAAATAAATTAATATAAACTAATATTATATTCTTAATATTAACAAATGCCAAAATTATTAAATATTATCATTCATCCCAACGATAAAATTTTACGAAAGGTATCGGTTGCGGTTGATAGAAACAAAATTAATTTTGAGGAATTTAAAGTCTTATGCAAGGATATGACTTTGACCATGGAAAAAAAAGACGGAGTCGGATTGGCTGCGCCGCAAATTGGCAAAAATATCCGCTTAATTGTTGTGGCAAGCAAAGACGGACCAATTTGCATGATTAATCCTGTTTTAAAAAACAAATCATTGTTTAAAGAATGGGGCGTAGAAGGTTGCTTGTCTGTTCCCAATAAAACCGGAGAAGTGAAACGCCACCGCAAACTTGTCTGTGATTTTATTGATATCGACAGCAACAAAAAAACCATCAAAGCCAAGGGGCTGATGGCGCGCATCTTCCAACATGAAGTAGATCATTTGAATGGAGTTTTATTTATTGATAAAGCAAGGAATATTAAAGACTTAAGAATTTTTTGAATACCTGCTTAAAGCTGTAACTAAGGTAAACCCCGCTATTATTAATATAATTGCAATTAGTAATTCATTGTTTAAACTTGGCAAAATATTTGCTTCATCAATTACTCTGAGTTTATCATGAATCATTCTTATTTCTATAACTTCTTTCCATGGCCAAATTTTTCGAAGCGAGCCAGTAATCAAACCAGTCATCAAAGCAATTGTTAGATTATAATATTTTTTAAACATATAACTAAGCACGCGGGAAAAAGTCATAATTCCAACAACACAACCACTCATAAAAAAAGCAATAATAACTATATTACTATCAACAAAAGGATTTTTTAACGCATTTATCATGTATTCATATTTACTGAGAAGTAAAAGAATAAACGAACCGCTGATTCCCGGCAAAATCATCGCACTAATCGCGACCATGCCGGAAGCAAAAATAAACCAAGAAGCATTTGGCGTTTCTACTGGAATTAATCCTACTAAAACATAGCCAAAAATTATTCCAAAAATAAAACCCGCCCCACCTAAACCAATCCGGTTTTTTATTTTTTTACCAATAAAAAGAATCGAAGCCAAAATCAAACCAAAAAAGAAAGACCAAGTGTATACCGCGTAATACTCAAGCATAAAACTAACAACATGAGCCAAACTGACCAGTGCGACAATAATACCGAAAAAAAGCGGCAACAAAAATTGGATATTAATGCGCGCTAGTGCTTTTTTTATTTTAAAACTAAAAACATCCTTTACAAACTTCACATCAACTGATTTAATTGAAGTAATCAGCTCTTCATATATTCCAGTTATAAATGCAATAGTACCGCCCGAAACACCTGGCACAATATCAGCTGAACCCATAGCCGCGCCTTTTAAAAATAATATTAATTTTTTTCTAAAATTTTTCATAATACAATTTTAACAAGTTTAAAACATAATGTCTAACAAAATTAAAACCATATTTATTGGCACCCCGGATTTTGCCATTCCCAGCTTACAAACACTAATCAATAGTGCTGATTTTGAAGTGATTGGCGTAATCACTCAACCGGATAAGCCAATCGGACGGAAGCAGATAATGACTTCTCCGGCAATTAAAACTGAAGCAGAAAAACATAGTATTCCGGTATATCAACCGATTAAAATTAAAAATGAAAAATTAAAAATTAAAAATTATGATTTAATTGTGGTAGTGGCTTATTCTCAAATAATTCCAAAAACAATGTTAGATGCGCCAAAATATGGCGTGATTAATGTGCATGGCTCACTTTTACCTAAATATCGAGGGGCGGCTTGCGTGCAATGGCCTTTGATTAATGGGGATAAAGAAACCGGAACAACTATAATGAAAATGGACGCCGGGCTTGATACCGGCCCGATTATAGCGCAAAAATCTTTTGAAATTTTAAAAACCGACACAGCCGGCACTCTATACAATAAAGTAGCAGAGGCTGGAGCAAGAATATTAGTTCCAACACTGAATGATTATATTAGCGGAAAAATAAAACCACAAATACAAAACGAGACACAAGCCAACTATGTTAAGCAAATCAAAAAAGAAGACGCGCGGATTGATTGGAGCAAATCGGCCAAATATATAGAGCGTTTTATTCGAGGGATGCAACCATGGCCGGGAGCCTTCGGCCAATTAAAAATTAAAAATGAAGAATTGAGAATAAAAATTATTTGGACGAGTTTTGAAGTTTTGGATATTAATAAATATAAACTTGGGGAAATATTTTCTTTTGAAAATAAGTTAGCGGTGCAGTGTAAAAAAGGGGCTTTGCTTATTGAAAAATTACAAATGGCTGGGAAAAAATGTATTAGCGGTGAACAATGTTTATGCGGACACAAAGATTTGATTGGCAAAATCCTAAATTAATACATTCGCATATCATTCGTAGATTTGCATTATATACAAAATAAAGCACCCGCAGGTCGCTTGGACATACGGGCGCTTTAATCCCCATGCTTAGACTAGTGAATCTTTTTGTTATACTGACCCTAGAGTCAATATAAATAATCCACATGTCTACCCTAAACATAATACATTTACAGAATTTGTCAAGTAACTGTGTCAAGTATTGTCTGCCAGTATGTACAAAAAATGTGTACAGTTTTAATGGTTTCAGCTTAAAAATACAAACAAAATTTGACATTTCCAAACATTTGTTTTATTGTTATTTCTGTAATTATATACACACGCTAAAGTTTAAAAATGCCCTTTTCACAAAAGGGCTTGCCATCCGAAGCTTTAGCGTAGGATGGCCCGTTCGTCTATCGGCTAGGACGCATGGTTCTCATCCATGTAAGAGGGGTTCGACTCCCCTACGGGCTACAAAAGAAAAAATCTCGCGGATGCGGGATTTTTTGTTATTCTCCTAAACTTTTCCCATAACTTGACAAAAATATAATGTGTGATAAAATTGTAATACAAATTATTACAGCTAACAATGAATCCTCCCCACCGCAAGCGGATGGGGTATTTAAAAAATTAATAAACATATGAGAAATATTGTAAACATTTCTTTGCCTAATTCTATGGTGAAAATCATAAAAAAAGACGTAAAAGAAGGTGGATTCGCTTCTACAAGTGAGTTTGTGCGACATTTAATTAGGCTTTGGAACACCAAAAAACTAGGTAACGAACTTCGAGATGATAGAAAACTTTTTAATTCTGGAAAAGGCATTAAACTTAAATCATTAAAAGATTTAAGATAAAAATGGATATATTCTATTTGAAAAAATTTATTAAGCAATACAAAAAATTACCGAATGACATTAAAGACATTACTGAAAAAAAAGAAAGGTTTTTTTGCATTCAGAATTGACAGTAAAACAAGAATTATTTTTGATTTTGATGAGGATAAAAATGCAAGATTTTACAATGTCGGAAATCACGATATTTATTATTAAAAAAATAAAGCCATCTAGCTTTATTTTCCCAACTTCTTACCTTTTCTATTCTGAAATCTTTTCTGAAATTTGGTTTTTAATTCGTTTAAAAATCTAATAATGCGATGTTTGCTGTATTCGTGCTGACTACGCTTGACTAAACCAAGACCAAAAAAAATTGGCAATATCCCTGGCATAACAGGAAAAATAAGACCAATCAAGCCAATAAAAATAAAACTGACTCCAGTCCAAAAATAAGCGACTTTTTTAAAATATTTATATAATTTTTTCTGATCTTGTTTAGTCATTAAAATAATATAACATATTATACCTAATATGTCAAGTGAACAAAAAACACCCTATTTGGTGTTTTTTTATAATGGCTGATTATCTAATTTTGTCTATTATCTCTTCAAGCTCATCATCAGAAAAAAAATCAATAATTATTTGTCCTCCTCTCCCCTTTCTCGTAATATTTATCTTGGCGCCAAAAAATTCACGCAAAGCAAATTCCTTATCTTTATCTCGATAATTAATTTTAACTCTAGCCTTTTTGGTGCCACCCATTTGCTTAATGACTTTATCGGTATCTTGTACGGTTAATTTATTATTAACAATTTTCCGGTATACCATCATCTGTTTCTCATTATTAAGACCAAGCAAATATTTGGCATGCCCCTCGGTAATTTTGCTTTGTTCCAAAGATTCTTTGATCTCATCGGGCAAAATCAACATTCGTAGAATATTGGTAACAGATGATCGACTCTTGCCAACCTGTTTGGCAATAGCTTCCTGGCTAAGACTAAATTCATCAATCAATTGTTTATAGGCAACCGCCAGTTCAACCGGATTTAAGTCTTCTCGCTGAATATTTTCAATCAAAGCTAGCTCCAGCTTGGTCTGCTCATTGACTTCGCGAATTATTACCGGCACTTTGCTAAGCCCCGCTTCTTTGCTAGCGCGCAAACGACGCTCACCGGCTATTAATTCGTAATTATCTCCTTTTCTAGCCACAATTAAAGGCTGAATGACGCCATGTTCTTTGATAGACATAGCCAAATCATTAATTCTCTGTTCGTTAAAATGCGTACGCGGCTGCTTGGGATTAGCGCTTATTTTATTTATGTCAACTTCAAGCGCTTTGCCAATACTGTTCTTTTCAGCTTTGCTTGCGTCGACAGTTTGAGTTTTAATAAACTTTTTATCGGGAATAAGCGAACCAAGCCCGCGACCCAAAGATGAATTTGACATAATATTTATAAATTACAAATTATAAACTATAAATTTACTAATTATTATTTAAATCAATAAGCTCTCTTGCTAATCTCGAATACGCTTTTGCTCCTTTCGACTTTGGATCATAATGCAAAATTGAACGGCCATAGCTTGGCGCTTCGGCCAAGCGGACGCTCCGAGGAATTATTGAGCGAAAAACACGATTAGGAAAATATTGATAAAGTTCGTTCATAACCGAACGGGACAAACGATTGCGCGTATCGTAAAGAGTGATTACCGCGCCCAAGATACTTAGCTCCGGCTTTAAATGACGTTGAACCAAAGATATTGTCTCAAGTAATTGCGAAAGACCTTCCAAAGCAAAATACTCACTTTGCATTGGTATCAAAATTTCATCGGCTGCCACCAAACTATTCACAGTCAAAAGCCCCAAAGAAGGCGGACCGTCAATAATAATATAATCGTATTCATCTTTAATCTTGTCCAAAGCTTCAGCCAAACGAAATTCTCGGTTCTCCATAGTAACAAGCTCCACTCCGGCACCGGCCAAAGACATTGTTGCCGGTGCAACCTTATACCCGTCTTGCAGGGTATGTTTTACAATAGAACAAAAAGGCTTTTGTCCGAGAATAGCTTCATAAACACCGTACGATAATTTTTGATGCTCGATTCCAACTCCTGAAGTGGCATTGGCCTGCGGATCAATATCAACCAAAAGCACGTCTTGCCCCAGATGCGCCAAATAAGCACCAAGATTAACCGCAGTCGTAGTTTTACCTACTCCCCCTTTTTGATTTACCACTGATATTATTTTTCCCATTAAATTTATTCACTATAAAACATTTATATCTATACTATTATACCCCATTCCCTAATCTTTGACAAATTTTCAAATATAATCTATAATTTAAATGAAATATAAACTGCGTAAAAGGCAGTTTATTTATTTTTAATTGACACAGCCTCGGTGGCGGAACTGGTAGACGCGCGGGATTCAAAATCCCGTTCTAGCAATAGAGTGAGGGTTCGATTCCCTCCTGAGGCACAATTATTCACTACTCTCAAGTTCACTAATTTTTTCCATTAAATTAAAATTATCCGGGTTAAGCTCGGCTGTTTTTTTTAGATAATACATTGCCTCATCCACTTTCCCCAGAGCCAAGTATGACAAACCAAGACTATAGAGCGAATTAGCATGCAAAGGCTCAATCGCAATCACTTGGCTGAATTTTTTAATAGACTGATCAAATTGCTTTAGATTAAAATAAGCTCGACCTTGCTCGTATAAAATATCCATATTACTCCGCGCTAAAGCAAGCTCATCCAAAATTTCTAAAGCCTCTTCGTTCCGATTCGCTCCAATCAAAGCTCTAGCCAGATTATAATCGGCTTGATAGTAATTCTTTTTTAAACTCCCAGCTTTGGCCAGCGCTTTAATGGCAGAGTCAACATCGCCCTGACGCAAATAAACTGTCCCCAACTCTACAAACAAAACCGGATTAGTCGGTTCTTTTTTTATTGCTTTTTTAAAATAATTAATCGCAAAAACCAATGAGTCTTCTGAGTGTTGACTTAGATCACGATAAATTTTTGCCAGATTTTCATAAGGCGCGACCATGTAAGGCGCTGCCTTAATTGCGTTCCGAGCTGATAAGATTGACTTGTTCATATAGCCTTGAGTAATTTTACTCTCAACACTATCCAATTGTTTAATTGCGCTTAAAGCCTTAGCATGATAATACTCGGAAAGACTTAGATGATATTGATAAACACGCGGATTTAGCTGAACAGAAAAATTAAGCGCGTCAATATCATTATCTTTTTCATAATAAGCATCCGCAATGGCGTGCTTAATATTAAATAATAAAGAAATCGTTATCAGAATACTTACACCGGCGAAAACAAATGACAAAATATTCCTTTTATTGGGCAAATTATTAATATAGTATATTTGCGCAAAAAAAACGCACCTCTGCTCCCGAGCAAGCAAGGCCAAGAAAGTGAAAAAGAAAAACAGTACGACAAAGTTCGCCGAATAAGCTATCAGTGCTATTAAGAGGACCACCATAAGAGCGGACAAAACGGGAATATAGTTATTATTTTTATTAAAAAATATTAACTGAATAATAATATAAAAAATAATTAATATAAATATTGCAAAAATACTAAAGCCGACTAAACCAGAATATATCAATTGCTCAAAGAAAAAAGAGGACCCTTGATTGAAGCGGACATACCAATATGCTTTTTCGTTCTCGCCCGCTTCACGCAGGAGAGAATTAACCGGAGCAAACATTTCCGCGCCATAACCAAGGAGCGGCTTCTCCTTGAGTGAATTTTGGGAAAGGTTTTTGGTCGCGCTCCAATCAAGCTGCAGGCGGGGGGCTAAACGCTGCTCCATAGGATAATATTCCGGGTTGATTAAATGAAAGACCAAGAAAAAACCGCTCAAAATAAAAATCAAAATAAACCAAACAAAACTCTTGGACAAAGCAAAATTTTTATTTTTAAACTTGTCTATTAAATAGGTAAGCAATAAAACACTTAGGCCAGCGACCAAACAAAGCAAGGCCGGAAAAAAATTAAAAATTACCAATAAAACCGTAGCGGAAAATAAAGCAAACCAAGCAATAAGCTTCTCCGAGCTCTTATTAAAAAAATCGGGTTTATTTATTAAAATTCCCAAAATCAACACCACTAAAACAGACAAATAAATTGACAACTGCTCGGTAGTGCCAAGCGCGAAACGAAGTAAATCAAACAAGGCATTATCCGGTTTTAGCAGGCCAAGACCGACAGAGGAGAATAAAACCGACAAAACAAGCATGGCCAATCCGGCTACAAACACTATTATTTTTATTAAAGTACTTAGCTTAAAGACACCTTGACTTTCTTTAACAAAAAAATACCAAACACTAAGTAAAAACAAAACAAGCGTTGGCACGGCCAAAGAGCCATAAGCACCAAAAAAAGAAGTATAAAAATCATTACCAAAAAAAGCGGAAGCCATGTTAACGCTCAACCAAAGCAATAAAACAATATCCAAAAAAGAAAAGCTAAGTTTATCACGCAAACAAGACAGGGGCCGAAAGGCAAGCCAGGCGAAAATGAGCGCTATGCAAAACTGAAACAAGACAATTTTATTAAAATTGTCCATACCGGATAAATTATGGCTGTGAGCAAGAAAAAAAACCGGCGCTAGCGCTACTAGGCCGTAAAAAATCACTTTCATTGTTTTATCTGTTTTGTCCATATTTATTCCTCTATTTCTCGCACGTTTTTCTCAAACACATCTTTTATAAAAACACTAAGCGCGGTCGCCACCGGCATTGAAAACACCGCGCCGATGATACCGCCGATTTTAAAACCGATCAAAATAACGACGATACTAACAATGGGATTTAAACCGACTACTTTTTGCATTAACTTGGGCACAATAATATTATTTTCCAACCACTGAATTACATAATATATTGCGAAAACAATAAGCGCCAGAGTCGGAGACTGGGTAAAAGCCAAAAATACCGCCGGAATAGCGGCAAGCACCGGTCCCAAATAAGGCACGAATTCGGTTAGCCCGGCCAAGAGTGCCAAGACAAGCGCATACTCCATTTGCCCCGTGATAGCATGAACAATACTGAGCGCAATATAAGTTAGCAAAAAAATTATAAAAGATAAAATAATTTGTCCACGCAACCAAAGACCAATTTTTTGCTGCATCCGATTAATCAAGCGCATTATATAAACCTGATGTTGTTTGGGAACAATTGACCAAACAATTTTCTTCATCGCGTCCTCTTCCACTACCATATAAAAAGCAATTACCAAAATTAAAAAAAATGTGACGACACCGCCGAATATATTGGTAATTGTAGAAAAAATTCCACTGGCCATGCTCTGTAAATTAGCACCAATAGTGTTAAAATTATTTTTAACCTGGTCTAAAATACCAAACTCGATAGTATATTCTTTAAAAACAGAAAAACCGGACACAAGTTTTTCAATAATCGCCGGAAAATTTGCCTTGATTGCGCTAATTTGCTCGATTATCGGTGGAATTAAAAGGACAATGACAGCGCCTATAAAAGAAAATAAAACAATATATATCATCAAAATCCCAAAAAAACGCGGAATTTTTTTTCTGGCCATCCAGTCCACCCAAGGATTGACTGCACTGTAGAGAATTAAAGCAATAAAAATAATAGCTAATATTTCACGGATAATATACAAAAAGAAAAATAATATTATTATTGCGAATATTTTTATTATTGTGATAGTAGAGATATTAATGTAAGTTTGTTTCATTTTAAGTTTTAACCCCGAGTACTCAAGATAAATTATTGTATTTATTATACTAAATCTATTAACTAATAGCAACGTTACTAATATACAGTATTAGGTATAAAAACTACAAAAAAAGACTGCTAGCCTCTAGCTAGCAGTCTCGCTTAATACTTTTATTCATTCGCATGTCCCGCATTCGTAGTGACGAATCGCCAAAGGCGATAACATTACATCATCGGCATACCGCCGCCCATTCCTCCCATACCGCCCATTCCTCCAGGAGGCATTGCCGGCGCGTCTTCATTCTTTTCCGGCTTATCGGTAATTACCGCCTCAGTGGTCAAAAACATAATCGCGGCACTGGCAGCGTTCTCAAGCGCGGAACGAACTACCTTGGTAGGGTCAACCACACCAGCCTCAATCATATCTTCAAACTTGTTAGTAGCGGCATTATAACCCAGATTCTTTTTTCCATTCTTATTTTCACGAATAATATTATAAAGAATCAAAGATCCATCTTTGCCGGCATTGGTGGCAATCTGCTTAATCGGCTCGATAATGGCCTGGTCAATAATTCTACCACCAGCATTTTCTTTTTTATCTTCAGTAGTTAATTCTTCAAAAGCGTTTCCGACCTGAGCCAAAGCTAATCCACCACCAGATACAACACCCTCTTCAACCGCGGCCCGAGTCGCATTGAGCGCGTCTTCGATTCGGTCTTTCTTTTCTTTCATTTCAGTTTCAGTCGCGGCCCCTACCTTAATAACAGCCACTCCGCCCGCCATTTTAGCCAAACGTTCTTGTAACTTTTCTTTATCAAAATCAGAATCAGAATTTGTAATTTCTTTTCTAATCGACTCAACGCGAGCACTAATCTTTGCCTCGTCCCCTTTACCCTCAACAATAGTGGTATTATCCTTGCTCGACACTACTTTGCGGGATTGCCCCAAGTCATCTACTTCAACATTTTCCAGTTTTAGACCGACTTCTTCGGAAATTACCCTACCCCCGGTCAAAATTGCAATATCTTCAAGCATCTCCTTGCGCCTGTCCCCAAAACCAGGAGCCTTAATCGCAAGCACATTGAAAGTACCGCGCAATTTGTTCACAACAAAGGTAGCCAGAGCCTCACCTTCGATATCTTCGGCTATAATTACCAAATCTTTTTTGCCGGACTGTGCCATTTTTTCCAATAAAGGCAAAATTTCCTGAACAGAAGCAATTTTTTTATCAGTCAAAAGAATTGAAGGATCATTAAATTCGGCTTTCATCGAATCGGAATCAGTTACCATGTATGGACTAATATAGCCTTTATCAAACTGCATTCCTTCGACTACTTCTTTTTCTACGCCAAAAGATTGACCCTCTTCAACGGTGATAACACCATCTTTGCCGACCGATTCCATTGCCTCGGCAATAATATTTCCGATTTCCTTATCATTAGCACTGATAGAAGCAACTTGAGAGATCTCATCTTTAGAACTAATTGTTTTGCTCTCAGCTTTTAGCTTCACTACAATATCTTTGACCTTAACTTCCATTCCCTGACGAATTTCGATTGGGTCAATTCCGGATGAAACCAATTTTAAACCTTCTGTAATCATGGCTTGTGCCAAAATAGTGGCAGTAGTAGTACCGTCTCCGGCAATATCATTAGTCTTGGAAGCAACTTCCTTAACCATTTCCGCGCCCAAGTTTTCAAACTTATTTTCAAGCTCAATCTCTTTAGCGACAGTTACACCGTCTTTTGTAATTTGTGGTGCGCCAAAACTTTTGTCAATCACCACATTGCGTCCTTTCGGACCAAGCGTTACTTTAACCGCGTTAGCAAGTTTGTCAACACCATCCTTTAAAAAACCTCTCGCCTCCTCGTTAAATATAATTTGTTTAGACATAATATTTTGTATATTAATTATTATTCCTAATTTTACAAAAAGAAAAAAATATTATTTTATCACCGCTAAAATATCTCCTTCTGAAATAATAAGAAGATCTTCATTGTCAACTTTGATCTCGTCTGGAGAATATTTTTTAAACATTATAATGTCACCGACTTTAACGCTCATTTCTGCGCGCTGACCATTATCGAGTATTTTACCTGTTCCAACTGCGACAACTTCGCCTTTTTCCGGGCGTTCTTTGTCAACAGTGTCAGGTAAAACAATACCACTTTTAGTTACCTCATCCTCGGCAACCGCTTTCACCACCACATTGGCGTGCAAAGGTCTAATATTCATAAAATTCATAGCAAGCAAACTTATAGAACTCCTTAATTCTATAAACTGCTTTTTTAATTTTTATTAATTACTTTTTTGTTAATTCTCATCTAATATAAAGAAAAAACACCTTAGCACTTAAAACACGAGAGTGCTAATACTCTATCATCTTAGATTAAAACGCGCACTCTGTCAAGCCCTCTCTCTTCTTTTATTATTTATCTAAACTTTTAATTTTTTTCCAGCGTTTTAGTGCCTTGAACCGGGCTAGTTCTTTAGCAATTTTAGCACTTATATTAGCAAACCTTTCTTGATCAAACTGACGAACGTTCTTTAGTGATTCCTCTGCTCGCGTTCGTGCTTCGTCCAGCTTAGATTCATCAATTTCCTCAGCCCGCTCAGCCGTATCAGCCAGTATCACTACCTTGTCTTTCAAAACCTCAATAAAACCACCGGAAAGCGACATAACCTCTTTTTTCTCATTAGACAAGACAATCTCAATCACACCAGCTTGCAAACTTGCAACCAGTGGAATATGGTTGGGCAATACTGTAATTTCACCATGTTTGGTCGGAACTATTATTTTTGCTATCTTTTCTTTTAGAATTGTTTCTTCCAGCGTAACAATTTCAAAATTAATTTTATTCATAATATTTTTATTTTTTATCTACATCCGCAATATTTCCTTTCATATAAAATTTATCTTCATTCTTATCATCATGTTTGCCATCAAGAATTTCCTTAAAACCTTTGATTGTGTCATCCACCTTTACGTATTTACCGGGATGACCGGTAAATGTCTCAGCTACGTGAAAGGGTTGAGATAAAAACTTCTGAATCTTCCTGGCCCTGCTTACGGTTATTTTATCATCGTCGGATAATTCCTCCATGCCCAAAATAGCAATAATATCTTGAAGCTCTTTATAGTGCTGCAATATTTTTTGTACACCACGCGCTACTGTATAATGCTCCTCACCCACAATCTTTGGATCAAGAATAATTGATGACGAATCGAGCGGATCAACTGCCGGATAAATTCCAAGCTCGGACAAAGACCGAGCAAGCACTACAGTTGAGTCGAGATGAGCAAAAGTCGTAGCCGGAGCTGGATCGGTCAAATCATCAGCCGGTACATACACCGCCTGAATTGAGGTAATCGAACCTTTATTGGTCGAAGTAATTCTCTCTTGCAATTCTCCCATTTCGGTTGCAAGCGTTGGCTGATAGCCAACTGCCGAAGGCATTCGCCCGAGCAAAGCTGACACCTCGGAACCGGCTTGGGTAAAACGAAAAATATTATCTACAAAAAACAATACATCCTGATTCTGCTCGTCACGAAAAAATTCTGCCATAGAAAGTCCGGACAGAGCTACGCGCGCTCTAGCTCCCGGTGGCTCGTTCATTTGTCCAAACACCATTGCCACTTTGTCCAACACTCCGGCATCTTTCATTTCGTGATACAGATCATTCCCTTCACGCGTTCGCTCCCCTACTCCGGCAAATACCGAGTATCCGCCATGTTGCTTGGCAATATTGTTGATAAACTCTTGAATAATAACAGTTTTGCCCACGCCGGCACCACCAAACATTCCCACTTTACCACCTTTGGCAATCGGGCAAATCAAATCGATCACCTTGATTCCGGTTTCCAAAATCTCAGTTTTGGTTGATTGATCTTTGAATTCCGGAGCCGAACGATGAATTTCATACTTCTTTTCTGTTTTTGGCGCTTCTTTGTTATCAACCGGATTGCCAAGTACATCAAAAATCCGCCCCAAAGTTTTGTCTCCCACCGGCACAGAAATACCTTTACCGGTGTTTACCACCTCATCTCCTCGTTTTAGCCCATCAGTTGAGCCCATAGAAATAGTTCGAACTACATTTGATCCAATGTGTTGCTGTATTTCAAGCACCAATTTTTTATCCGACATAGCAATTTCCAGGGCAGTGTAAACCGCCGGTAAATCACCTTCAAATTCGACGTCAACAACCGCGCCGATAACTTGTTTAATTTTTCCGTTTTTATTGTCTGACATATTTTTATTAATATCTAATATTTTAAATCAATCTACAGAAATATCTCTGTAGATTAGTATTAAGTATTTAACAGTACTGACTATTTAATCCGCCAATGAATTGGCGCCAGCTGAAATCTCGGCAATCTCAGCCGTAATACTCGCTTGTCTTGCCTTATTATAAGACAATGTCAACTCGTCCACCATATCATTGGCCGCGTCTGTCGCTTGATGCATCGCCGCCATTCTAGCACTATATTCGCTTGCGTTTGATTCAAGCAAAGCCTGAAACAGCTGTACTTCAATTAAACGTGGAATCATTTCATTAAGCACCTCTCCTGGAGACGGCTCAAAAGTATAATCAAATTCATACTTATCTTTTTTTAAATACTTCTCTTTCTTTTCTGTAATAAATTTCTTATCCAAACCAAGACGAGTATCTTCTCCCACTACACCCAAATATTCATCCTGAGTACTAATATCGACCGGAAGCAACTGCTTAACGCGCGGCACCTGTTTGCTTGCACTGACAAAATCAGTATAAGCCAATACTATTTTGTCATACTTAGCGCTTAAATAATCGTTAATCACCATTTTGGAGATTGAGTACACTTCTTTTACTTCAGAAATAATATCTGCCTTAGGAAATTCAGCTGCAATATCATAGTTATAATATTTTTTCACTAGCAAGCCTTTTTTACCAATCAAAATAAACTCCGGTTGTTCTTTTCCCGGCTCCATGTGAGTTTTTACACTCTTGTGCACCTTGTTGATCAAATTAGAATTAAAACCGGCGCATAAACCACGATTTGAAGTAATTAAAACTATTCCTACTTTTTTGATTTTCTTTCGCTTTGTCAGCAAGGGGTGTAAATCTTTCTCGTTATTATCATTAGCTTCGGACAAATTTAAAACAGTTTGCCAACTAAGGTTCGCATAAGTTCGGGTTTTAAGCACCGCCTCAATCGCCTTTCTCATTTTGGCAGCTGCCACCATTTCCATCGCCTTGGTTATCTTCTTGGTCGATGAAATCGATTTTATTCTACGTTGTATGTCCTTTGTATTTGCCATTATTTCTCTCCTTTAATCAAATAATCCAGTGTGCTCTTATAATCTTCAATTAAATTTGTAACTTTTTTGGTTAAACTTTCATCAAGCTCATTTTTTTCTACAATCTCTTTTAATACGGCTTCACCCGACGCACTGGCATATTGATACAAACCTTGTTCAAATTCTTGTATTTTCTCAACCGGAACATTATCAAGTAAAGCATTACTCACTCCAAAAAATATTAATACCTGATTTTCAACACTAGTCGGTTCGTATTGACCTTGCTTGAGAATTTCTACAATTCTTTTACCTCTTTCCAGTTTAGTCTTAGTTTCATCGTCCAGATCAGAACCAAATTGCGAAAATGCCGCCAACTCACGATATTGAGCCGCTTCCAGTCTCATTTTTCCCGCTACTTTTTTCATTGCCTTGATTTGCGCCGCTGACCCAACTCGCGAAACCGATAAGCCGGCATTTATAGCCGGTCGGTTGCCCTGATAAAACATGTCCGGCTCAAGAATAATTTGCCCGTCCGTAATCGATATAACATTAGTTGGAATATAGGCAGAAACGTCTCCGGCTTGAGTTTCAATAATCGGCAAAGCCGTAATTGATCCGCCACCGGCCTCTTGGCTGAGCTTGCAAGCTCTTTCCAAAAGACGTGAATGAATATAAAAAACATCACCCGGATAAGCCTCACGTCCGGGTGGACGACGTAATAATAATGAAAGCTCTCGATAAGCAACCGCGTGTTTAGACAAATCATCATAAACAACCAGAACATCCTCGCCTTTGTCTAAAAAATACTCAGCCATGGTCGAGCCGGCATAAGGTGCCAAGTATGAGAGCGAGGGCGAATCTGAAGCGCCTGCCAAAATAACGGTAGTATAATCCATTGCACCATGTTCCTCCAGCTTAGATACAATATTCGCTATTTTTGATTTCTTTTGCCCAATCGCGACATAAATACATTTCATGTTCTTCCCCTTCTGATTGATAATAGTATCAATCGCAATCGCGGTTTTACCGATTTGTCTGTCACCGATAATAAGCTCTCGCTGACCACGTCCGATTGGTATCATTGCATCAACTGCCTTGATGCCGGTCTGCACCGGCTCATGTACCGATTGACGCGCGATTACGCCCGGGGCGACTTTTTCTATTGGATAATGCTTTTCTGTTTGTACTTTGCCTTTTCCATCCAAGTCTTTTCCAAGCGGGTCAAGCACTCGTCCAATCACGTTTTCTCCAACCGGTACTTCTAAAATACGCTTGGTCGCTTGAACTTGATCCCCTTCTTTTACGCCCTCGGCTTCACCCAAAATAATTGCGCCAACACTATCTTCTTCCAAATTTAGAGCAACCCCGAATACAGGGCCCTGACTAGTTTCAAATTTAAGCATCTCCGACATCATAGCGTCACTGAGTCCGTCAATACGGGCAATTCCATCTCCGACCTCAATTACTTTACCAACGCTTTGCTCTGTCGTTTCAGACGAAAAACCGGTAATTTGTTTTTTTAATTCCTCAACAATAAAATCTTTTGTATTTGTCATATATTATATAATTTTTAATTTTTTATTTAATTAACTCTGCTCGCATATTTCTAATTCTTGTTTTTAAACTTGCATCCAATATTTTATCAT
>JAYENK010000002.1:0-7175 GCA_034722035.1 Patescibacteria group bacterium
GTAGATATAAGTTTTTATACTTTCCTTATTGTTTTTATAAAATATTTTTTTGTTTTTATCTCTCAATATTTCATCATAATAATATTTCTTCAAAACAGCCATAAAATTTTTATTAATCATTGCTATCTCATAATCTGTAATTTCTTCTTTCCATTTTTTTGTTGGCGCTTTGTTAATTTCCGTAAACTTTACTTTCGAATAAGCGCTGTTCCCGAACCATGGTTTACCTCCAATAGTCGGCTCAAGCAATGTTTTATCAAAATCTACTCCAATAAAATACGCAATTTTTTTCATTTCTTCTTCCGGATAATTCAATAAATCTTCAAATTTTATTAAACAATAATTATCCAATAATCGCATATTCCTTTCTAAAAAATAATATGTTCCTTTGATTATTTCAACAATCCTTTTATTAAAAATCGGATAAAAATTACCAAGACTTAACATTCTTTTTCTTAGAGTCACTGCATGCGCATATGGGTTCCTAATAATATGAATAAACTTTGCGTCTAAAAACAGTTTAGCAATATCAAGGGCAAATTCTTCCTGCATTGGCGTTTTTTCTACTATTTTATAATATTCATATTTCTGTTCATGGCTAATTTTATGTGCGCAAAAAAAACTTTTAAACAACAATTCAATAAAATCATGTTCATTGTCACATTTGTCTATATTGTTAATCAATTTGTATGTTATTTTAAAATTAAAATCAGAAAGATCAAAATTATTTGGATATTTAATATCTTTTGAAACTAGATTTTTAAAAACTTTATGATCTAGTATATTACGCTTTATTTCATCAAAATTATTTAAAAGTTTAAAATCATTCAAGCTTTTAAAGCCCTGGTGCTGGTATATGACACTAGGAAAACCTTTGTGCTGAAAATATCTCAACTCAATTGGAAGAACAAAAAGTTCAGTATGACTATCCAATAAGCTCTGCAACAATGTAGTGCCGCTCTTTGGCGCACCAAACAAAAAAATATTATTCATATTTTTCTAAATCCCAATTATTATCAGTTAAAAAATATCCTAACTTAGCGTTTTTGTCCTCATACTTAGATTCATAAAAATTGGCAAAATCCACTTGAAAACTTCCCGCCCTTTTAATATCATCCTGCAGTTCATCGTTAATTCTTATTGCTAAATCAACATAGTATTTACCAACCTTCAAAGGAAATTTTTTTATTATACATGTTATTTTCCCCTTCTTCCCCAGATCTGTAAAATTATTGTTATTATAAAAATTTTTAAATGTTAATAAGGGTTCACCAAGATTGCTTAAAATCCTTATAAAAACCTTAACTTCATTTATCTTTTTCTTAAAATCATTTCTGTATTCAATATTAAAATTTACTTTATCACCGGATGATAAATATTTATCTCCATTACTATTTTTAACCTTAAAATTTTTAATTTTACACATCCCGGCGCCCCGTCTATCTTTTCTCGTTGTTATATTATCATTATTTAAGTAATCAATTTTGGAATAGTATTCACTGATCACTTTGTCAACTTTCCCATCGCATAAAACTGACCCTTTTTCCAATAACAATGCCCTGCTGCATAAATTATTTATTGCAGACATATTATGACTAACAAATAAAATGGTTTTGCCTTTTTCTCTTACTATTTCCTCCATTTTATCAAGACTTTTTCTCTGAAAATTTATATCACCAACTGCCAGCACCTCATCTATTAACAAAACATCAAAATTTAAAAAAGCCGCCACCGAAAAACCAAGCCTTACTCTCATACCGGATGAATATCTTTTTACAGGAGTTTCTATAAACTCATCAATACCGGAAAAATCAATAATCTGATCAATGCTACTGTCTATCTCACTCTTTTTCATTCCCAGTATTGCTCCATTCAAATATATATTATCTCGACCAGACAATTCAGAATTAAAACCTGTTCCAACTTCTAAAAGAGAGGTAGTTCTGCCAATTATTTTTATTTTGCCTGAACTAGGAGGCGTTATCCGTGACAATATTTTTAACAAGGTAGATTTGCCGGCTCCATTTTCACCTATAACTCCTAATATTTCACCTCTATCAACTTTAAAATTAACATTGTTTAAAGCTAAAAATTTTTTCTTTATATGCTTTTTAATATTACGCATATTAAACAATCTTTTCTGTCCGATTTTATCATTCAAACATTTGTTTTTATCCTGAAAAATAACATACTCCTTTGATATATTTTTTACTTCAATTGCCTTCATAAAAAAATAAACCCTGTTAAAGCTTTTTATAACTACAGGGATTTAACAAGGTTTAAATTAACAAAATTAAACTATTTTTGAATTGTTATTTTCTTGGCTGTAAAAAAGTCTTTATTTTTAATATTTACATCCGATTCAATAAATACGTTTTGCCCTCTTTTAAAGTCATTAATGCCAACTTCTTTATGCTCATACCGGAGGGGAAGTCCGGCCATATATGAATCCTCATCAATGTCCCTGCTAACACTATTATTATATTTCTCTAATTCTTTACTGTATATATTTTTATCCTTTTCATAGTAACCAAACATTTCTGTATTACTATTAAAATTTACCGTTCTAATACTTAACTTATTTTCCAAAAAAGGATCAATTAATTTAATTGAAATTTTTATGCTATTACTATCCACTTCATTAACAACTCCATTTATACTATACACTTCTTCTCTATCATCAATTTCATACAAACCGCTTTCAGAATATCTTGTTTTTGCGTCTTCTATGCCCCTATTATAAGCTTTGCTTATTTTGCCCTCCAAATCATAATCATCTTTTGCATCGTTAGAGAAATTAAACAAAAATAATAAATTTAAAAAAACGGAAAAAATTAAAAGTGCTATCAAAACTAAATACTTTTTATTCATAATATTATAATTACTAAATTATTGACCAACTCCGCACCATCTAATATGCCAACGCCAATTAACAGCTCTTGCCTGATCTGCATTGAAAGATGAAAAAGATCCAGTATATTGCACCTTTGCGGTAAAACCATTTCTGTCAGCCCTATACACTGAACCAAAACCTTTTGTATCTAACAAATAACCATCGCCAGCCAAAGTCAAAAAATAGGATACATCATCACTTGAAAAAGTCCCTACGGGTACTACAACATCAAGTAACACCCTATTATCCAATAAATGTTGAGCTAACGGAGGATCGTACCATGGTGAATTTAAATAAGGAGTTGAGCCACAAACCATCTTAAGCTGAGTCCCTGACGTATTTTCAATTACCGATCCTCCACCCCCACACCCAGCACCACTACAAGACCCATTAATAGTAATATTATTTACAGTCAAATTATTAGCCGTCCCGGTATCCTGATGAACAAAATCATTATCCAATAAATTCCAGTCAGTTGCATTAAGCGGATCGCCATCAGTTACAGCATCATAATTATTAGTAGTAACCGCATTCACTACCTGTCTAACCGAAATCGGGCTAAAAATAAAAAATCCGCTAACCAAAATAGAAATTAATAAAATAAAAGCTAAAGATAGCTGAAATTGTAATTTTTTTTTTCTGGACATATTTTTTTAAAAAATTAAATCAACTTTTTTAATTATACACATATTATAGCATAATTAAGTAGCAATATTCAAGGTTGGGCTTGTTTTAAAAATCATAGACTAGTTTTATAATTAAACAGGTGTTTTTCAAAAAGTCAATCAGTCAATCAGTCAAACAAGGAAAGTGTGTCAAAAATCAAACTTTATTATTGGCGACGTAATTAAAAGCCAAAAAATACTTTTCCCATTGCTCGGCAGTGGAATTATATTCATTGTTGCCGGTAAAAAAATCAGCCCAGGCTTCGCGGGCACGACAAATCTCTTTTAAACGGCCTAAATTCTTCTTATCCGCTATGGTCAGGTCAAAGAGCTCTAGCGAGCGCTCAAAAGCATTATTCGCGATTTGCTCCCGATTCTTCGCGCGCCATTTTAGCGCACGGATAACCTCGCTACCGATATTGGCCAGCTGAAAAAGGAGGCTGTGCACAACCCATTCACCCATAGCCTGATTTTTATGCTGGTATGCCATAATCCAATAAATTATTCACAATTTTTCTAATCTTTCCTCTGACGTCCTTATCGTCAACCCCGCGGCTCCGGTTATTCCGGCTCGGACGCAGATTGATCATGGAATCAAATTCCAAAAAATCCTCACCATTCAGGTCAAGATAAAGATTGATTCCCCAAAGATCGCTTTGCGACGAGCCTTGCTCCAATAACAATTTTTCTTCATCAGCATGTAGCTCCGCATCCACGGCCATAATTTCCTTTTTCACATCAACCACGGCCTTAACCAAATCACCGTACATATTAGCCGACATTTCTTTCAGCTCGCTTAGACTGATTTTATTGTCTATTATTTTCATGTAGATACCATAACAAAAATAAAACCTATTATCAATAGCATTGGATGTCATAAAAATTATAACCATAATGACATCCTAGTGCTTTTAAGTATAATTATTCTATAACCTTCATATTGATAGCTAATTGCTTAATCACCTCTTTTTTTAAATTATTTTTCACCCACTCTCTTTTGCTATCATCAACTAAAGCACCGATCCCATCCAAAATTTTATTATTATCAACCTTTTTGTCAATCAAGTTAATCAAATCTTGAAAATATTTTTTTATGCTCTGTTTTGTCAATTTTCATACAAGTTTCAAAATATCACGCTCCACTCTTTTATTATAGAGCTTGGCTAATTTAATTATTTTTTTCCGATTGACTCCGTTTACGTCACTGTTTCAAAACTTATATTAGGAAAATTTTTTCATTTTGTTAGCTAGCTCAAAATTATTCACTTCACTACTATCAACCATATAAAGTCCACGTCTTATTTCAATTAAATACTTTTAACGACTTATTGTTACATGAAGGACATTTTTATTAGCTATTCTCCAATACAAAGCAAGTTCAGCGGTTGTAAATACCGATTTCCTAGTATTTTTTAATTTTATTATATTTCTTGTACTTTTTGACATAATCCTTAACAAAATTGTTAATCTTTTTGTATTATATCATATTTATACAATATCCGCAAAATATTTCTCAGTCTTGTTAAAATAATATAAGCCAAAAATAAAGAGGATAAAACCAGCTAAGGCGGAAATACCGAGGAGTTCCCAGTTGATGGGAAAATTACCCAGAAGAGCGGCGCGGGCGGCTTTAATCACGCCGGTCATTGGATTCATCGCAAGAAACCAGCTCCAGATACCGGTAAGAGAGGCAGGATAAATTACCGGAGCAAGAAACATCATTAATTGGATAAAAAACGGCAGGACATAGCCGACATCACGGTATTTCACATTAAGTGAAGCGAGAAACAGACCAAGGCCAAGCGCGGCCATGAAAGTTATAACAAGAAGAATTGGCAAAATTAAAAACCCGGATAAATTTGGCGTATAGCCGTAATAGATCATCAGGCCAACCAAAATAAAAGAAGCAATTAAAAAATCAACAAATTTTGTTATTACCGAGGAAATAGGCAAAATTATCCGCGGAAAATATACTTTTGTAATAATTGCCTTATTGCCAACCAAACAATTACTGACCTGAGACAAAGAGCCAGAAAAAAACTGCCAAATAAGCAAGCCAACATAAACAAAGATTGGATACGGAATATCATCTGAAGGCATTTTTGCTAAATAACCAAAAAATATTGAAAACACTACCATTGCGATAAAAGGTTGAAAAATCGCCCAAGCAACGCCAATCACGGTCTGCTTATAGCGCACCTTAAGATCGCGCCAAGTAAAAAAATACATCAGCTCTCGGTATTCCCAAATCTCTTTAAACTGATCAAAAGTAAATGTTTGATGTGGTTTTATGATAGTGACTTTCTCGTTTTTCATAAAAACTATTATTCATAATTTATTATACACTATTTAATTATTAATTTTTAATTGTTTCCAGCTCTACAAGTAGTTTTTTGTATTTGTTTACGTTCTCAATATCTCCCAATTCTTCATAAATAGCTATTAAACCCTGATAATTTAGACTTATTTCACTTTTTAAACGCGCCTCGTGCAAACGATTTAAGCCTTTTACATCTAATGATGGTAAGATTGACAAAGTCTGCTGATATTGCGCTTTAGCGTGTTCAAATTGTCCACTTTTTGCCAACATATAGGCATATTCACGGTCTATTAAAGGAAAATTGGGGCTAAATTTAACTAATTCCTGATAAATTACCTCGGCTTGATTAAAATAATTAATATCATAATCACCTAAAGTGACTAGGACTTTGGCTTTTGTTCGTTTTTCATTAAAAGTATAAGTTGGCATTTGCGGTAATGCTTCTTTTAACTTTTCTTCACCAAAACTACGAAAATCCAGGCTAAAAAATTCTTTTAGCCAATCAGTCATTAAAATTGAAAAAAGTTGATCATAATGACTATGCCTTGGCTGATTTTTTTTAATAAATTCGTACATTTTTATTGCGGAAAAATATTGTTTGTGCATTCTTGAACGTCTGATTTCCCACCAGTAGTGGTCATTAAGATATTTTGTGAACTCACCACGTATGAGAACAATAGAACCGCTTAACGCTAAAAATATTATAATTAAGAATGAAAAATTAAGAATTAAGAATTTTGGAGTTAACGTTTGAAGTTTTGATTGAATGTTTAATTTTTGTTTTGTATTAATAACAATTGCACTATAAACTACAAAATATATCCAAGCGGTGACGTGCCAAAAATTAAACTGAAGATATATAAAATAAGAAGTTAACGAAAATAAGATACAATAATTTAAAGCTTTTTCTCTACCCGCTTTTATATTGACAATAATCGCCCGTAAAATATAAAAATAAATTGTTAAAAATAATATTACGCCGATTATTCCGGTTGTGAGCCAGGTATCGAGGATTATATTATGCGCACGTGAAGGACGGACATTAATATTGCTATGCACGGCCCAACCCGGTTCATAATATTTTACCAGCACTTCTTGCTGTGTTTCTATGCCATAACCAAAAATTGGCCTTTTTTTGATTGCGTTTAAAGCCGCGCTCCAAAAATCAATTCTAGCCGCAGTCGAACCGGTCTCCCAATTTAAAATATTTTCTATCTTTACCTTAAGAGTTTTTATTTTAATTTTATTAATAGTAAAATAGCTGACTCCAAATAAAATAATAAAAAATAACAATATA
>JAYENK010000003.1:0-27786 GCA_034722035.1 Patescibacteria group bacterium
ACATCAATCACTGGACTACATTTATCCTGCTGAAAAATATTTTTAATTTTAAAAACTAAAAAAATAATTGGTCAAAAGTATATCTCTTTTTCTAATTTTAAGTGTCTTGACAAACGGGACCACTATAGTTGTCCCTGAATTTAAAAATTTATAATTTAAAATCAATGAACAAAAAAATATATTTAACATCTTTAAAATTATTTGCTTTGCATATCTTATTCTTCAGTATAGCAATCGGGATTTATTGTTTGTCAGTTAATGTAATTTTAAACGCTGAAAAATTATTTGATATTTTACTGATTACAAAGTTTTTTAAATTAGCCACTCTCACTGTTGCTTTTGTTTTTGCCGTAAAAATTGTAAAGCAGAAAAACGATAAATTATTTAATAATCACTATCGGTTGATATTGCTTTTTTGCGCGGTTAATATTTTTATTTTACTATTGGCCGTTTTTTTATTTCTAGTGATTTTTAAAAATTTTCATGCGGGATTTTTCTTGGTTGGCGGCAGTATTTTATTATTGTATGTGTATTATTATTTTTCCAGACTGGTTTATTATATAGCTTTTTTTGGTAAATTACGGCGAACCACGCTGGTGCTTGCCATTATTCTGGTAGTCGGTTATTGCCTCGTTTTAATTTTACCCCAGAGAAATTATCAAAAAATTTATAGCGAAACCGAAGTAAAAACTGATTTTACTTATTTTCACAAATTAGATATTGATGACATCGCCGGTAAGCGTGATTTACAAAGTAAAAATTCAGCCAAAAAATTAACAGAACTAATCAATTTAGTGTCAGATGACTCGCAAATAAAAGACAAGGGCGAGAAGTTGTCTTATATTTTGCCAAACGAGGAAGAACTACGATTATTGTCTGAAATTGCCAATAATGAATATTTAAGTTTTTCAGATGAATATTTGCCTGCTGAAAGTAGAAGAATGGGGATAGAATTAATTGTACCGCTCAATAATTTAAGGACATTCTCTCGCGGAGTGGTTAAGATGGCGGAAATAAACAGAAACACAAACCTTGAAGAGGAAGCGATCAATATGCTGAATAATTTATTGTTTGTTGGCAACCAAATGCTGGATGCTAAGAATGACACGCTTATTGTCAGGTTGGTAGGTGATTCTATGATGCGAAGCGGTTTTGAAGAATTGTCTGTAATTTATAAAAATGATAATCAGAAGATTAAAATTATAAACAAAAAGATAAAAGAACTAGACGATATAAGAAACGGGCAAAGATTGTTGCGGACCGCTGTTTTTCACATGAATGACGAAATAGTCGGCTCATCAAAAAATACTGCTATTTTCTTTAAGCATTATATCGCTCAAAAAGATAATATAGGAAGTGATTTTGATTACCAGATAATAGGAGGGCTTGTAAATAAAAAAGCTTCTATAAACGGCTATACCACTATTGATAGCACGGATTTAGAAAAATTAATTTTATCTATAGTAGCCCTGCCGATTATGTTGCCATTTGAGTTAAATATTGGTAATAATTATATTATTTACAGAGAGGCAAAAAAATTATCCAAGGAGCCTGGGCATGAATTATTGAAGTTATATTTTGAGAATGGTTATTCAGATTTTATGAAATTAAAAGATAGAAACACAACTATTGCCGGATTTATTCGACATGATATTTTTAATGAAGATTTTTCATCCGGAGTTGCCAGTTGTACCAGATTTGATCCGGCAGACAAGGTGTTTATCTATTATGACTGCACTGAGAATGATAAAGGGGTATTGAGACTAGAAAGAAAAAAAAGTACCGGAAAAGGGGAGTGTCAAGTATATGACCCAAGCGACAAGTCAACTAAGTATTATGAATGTATTGATAATGAGAAAGGGGAGTTGGAGTTTATGCGAAAATTAGGCGGAGCGCCAATTATTTTGCATGAATTAATCGCCGGCCTTAAGGAATTAGATGAAAAATCATCTGTAAAAGAGCAAAAGAATAAAGTATATTATTAATATTATATTAACATTTATATGCCACAATCAGATAAACAGAGTTTAGCGGCAAATGAATTTATCAAAAAGAATAAAAAACTGCTTTTTGAAAAATTTGCCAGCGACAAAATTTATAAACCGCAGGAGAACCCAATCTCATTATTTATGGCCGGATCACCCGGTGCCGGAAAAACCGAATATTCCAAGGCCCTGATTGAAACAGCTAAAAAATCAGCCAGTCCCATAGTCCGGATTGACGCGGATGAGATTAGGGAGATTATCCCACAGTATAGCGGCCATAATTCAGATGTAGTGCAAAGGGCGGCCTCCACTGGCGTGCATAAACTGTATGATTTTTGTTTAAAGAAAAAACTGGATGCCATGATAGACGGCACATTTGCTAAATTCGAGATTGCTCACCGGAATGTCAAAAGATCATTGACTCGGGGCAGGCAAGTAGGTATTTATTATATTTATCAGGATCCGCTGGTGGCCTGGGAGTTTACCAAAAAGCGGGAGAAACTTGAGGGCAGAAGAGTGCCGAGAAAAGTTTTTGTTGATGCTTTTTTTGAGGCCCGGGTTAATGTTGTTAAAATCAAATCAATTTTTAAAGATAAAATAAAGTTATATCTGGTTATTAAAAATTACAGCAATAACGTGCATAAATTTTATTCAAAAATTGATAAAGTTGACAAATATTTAAAAGATGATTATACTAAAGAAAGGCTAAATAAACTATTAAAAAATCACTTATAATATTACATAACTATGAAAAAACAAAAAAATTTATTTGAACTTCCGGTTAAAGAACAGGAAAGAATCATGAAGAGCGCGGCCAGTAAGGCCAATAAGGCACAGCAGGATTTAGTCAGGCGGTATGACCGTGAATACGGCAAAGCAGGAGCAACCAGCGGTTGCTAATTATAGGTAACCTAAGTTTACTACTTTTAAGAGTGCCTGCCAAGCACTATAATGGTCAAAAAGATAAGAATAGATATCTCTATAGATTATATACAAAAAACTCTCTAATTTTAGGGGGTTTTTTGGTTTTTGATATAATTTGATATAGTTGATATCGTATTTGACAAGTTTATTATTATTGGATATGATTGGATATAGTTAGAATATCCAAAAAAATATGATAAATAAATTTAGCAAAAGATTAGAAAATATACAAGCAGAAATAATTTTTGCTTTAGGTAAAATTGATGAATTAAAGGGGCGATGGGCAACTGGTATAGAGTTAAGTCCTCAAGTTTTAGGGCGTTTAAAACGTTCTGTTTTGATTACTTCAACTGGAGCATCAACTCGTATTGAGGGAGTTAAATTAAGTAATAAGGCTATTGAAAAAGTTATGCGAGGTTTAAATATCCAAAAATTTGCCGATAGAGATAAACAGGAAGTACAAGGTTATTATGAACTTTTGGAAAATGTTTTTAATTCATGGAAAACTTTAAAATTCAATGAAAGCTCAATAAAATCTTTTCACAAAGAGCTTCTTAAGTATTCTGACAAAGATCAAGGTCATTTGGGAAATTATAAGTTTGGTGAGAATAAAGTGGTTGCATACGATACCGACGGCAAACTTGGAGTCGTATTTAATCCAACTGTTCCGCATTTGGTACCAAAAGAAATGACGGAATTATTAGAAGCGACAAATTTATTTTTATCAAAAAAGCGCTATCATCCACTTTTAATTATTGCAAATTTTGTGATTGAGTTTTTAAAGATTCATCCTTTTCAAGATGGGAATGGACGAATGTCTAGAGTTTTAACAAATTTACTTCTGTTACAAAATAGCTATCTGTATATGCCTTATATTTCACATGAGAAATATGTTGAAGATAATAAATCAGAATATTATTTAGCTCTTCATAACAGTCAAAAAACTTTTGGATCCGAGAATGAGAGCTTAGCTCCTTGGTTAGATTTTTTCTTTTCCGTATTACTTAAACAGGCGGAAAGCGCTATTGATTTAATGAGTAAAGAAAATATCGAAAAATTACTTTCGGAAAAGCAGTTAGCGGTTTGGGAATTTATTCAGGATTTGAATGTTTTTAGTACTGGTAATGTTGTTAGTGGTACTGAAATAGCTCGCCCAACAGTTAAGCAAGTTTTGGATGTTTTGTTGCGGTTAAAAAAAATTGAGAGAATTGGGCAAGGCAGAGGGGCTAGATATAAGATAATTAAGAAATGAATAATATATATCCACTTTAATCTTTTTTTAGCCTCATCTGATAATGGATGTTTTAACGAATTTAGTCTTTTATTTGCTTTTGATTGCATAATATCAATAGATTTACTTATTAATTGATTAAATCTATCGATATTAGCACTATTTTTAGATTTTTGCACCCCAATATCTATTTTCCACATCTTTCTGCGTCTTTTTTTCATATTTTGTGGTTTGTAGTGTTAAGTGTAACATGGGCGAGTGCAAGTATTTGATAAAAAATTTAATTATTGTATAATTCAATTATAATTAATTTTATTAACTAGAATAGCTAAAAACTATGACTATCAAAAAAATATTACCCTCTAGATTAAAAAAAGGGTCTAGTATTGGCGTTATTGCTCCAGCTGATCCAGTCAAAAATATTCATCCTGATGATGTTGTTCAAAGGGCTTACGATTATTTGTCTGATAAAGGTTTTAATATAATTGAAGGAAAATCAACACAAGAATCAACTAAAAAGCATACAGCTGGCACAATCGATTTAAGAGTAAATGATATCCATGAATTTATTAAAAATGATGAAGTCGATTGTATAATGGCATATTGGGGAGGTTTTAATAGTAATCAGCTTCTTGATCAGCTTGATTATGAATTGATTAAAAATAATCCCAAAATTATTATTGGCTATTCTGATATAACTGCTCTAATAACAGCAATTACTACTAAAACAGGGCTGGTAACTTTTTCCGGTCCCGGAGTCATCTCATTTGCTAAGCCAGAACCTTTTAATTATACTTGGGAGTATTTTAAGAAAATGTGTATTGATCCGCAAGATCAATTACTGTATGAAGCGTCTCCAGATTACGCTGATGATTTATATTTTTTACGTGAAGATGATAATCATCGTATCAAACAAAAGAATGAGGGTTTAAAAATATTTAAAGAAGGTAAAGCAGAAGGAGAAATTGTTGCTGGTAATTTGCAAACTCTTTTAATTTTAGTGGGGACAAAATATCTGCCAGATATGACAGGCAAGATACTTTTTATAGAAGAAGATGAGACAAGCACACCAGCTCATTTTGATAGATTCCTTATGCAGTGCAGGCAAATTGGGTGGTTTCATAAGATTAAAGGGCTTGTTATCGGACGTTTTACAGAACATTCAAAGTTTGATAAAGAAGACTCGCTTGAGGATTTGTTGAAAATGTATTTTAATGATGCAAAATTTCCTGTTTTATACAATATGGATTTTGGTCATTCAGACCCAATGATTACTATTCCTCATGGAGGGGGTGTAAAAATTGATTCTGGCAAAAAAGAAATTATATTTGAACAAGCAGTAAAATAAAATGATTATTAAAGATGATAAAAAAATTATAGAACGTGTGAAAAATTTTTTGGAAAAAGAGCAGGATTATAAAATTGGCGATTTATTGCCTATTGTTGAGGATGTGTTAAAGAAAAAAGACAGAATTGAAGAGCTTTCCTCTAAAAACAAAACACCATTCTATATTTTTGATAGTAAATCGCTAGATAAATCAATTGATTTATTTGTTGATTCATTCAAAAAAATTAAATCATTCAAGCCTTACTATGCAATGAAGTTAAATCATTATACCGGGATTGTAGAATATGTAGTTAAAAAAGGAATGGGGGTTGATGCTGGAAGTATTAGAGAAATTGATATAGCAATAAAAGCTGGCAGTGAAGATATTTTATATTTTAGTCCCGGAAAGACAGATGATGATATTGAATATGTCTTGAAATTTGGAAAAAAAATTACAATTAATATTGATAGTTTTAATGAGTTGAAAAAAATAGATGTTATTTCAAGAAAGTTTAGAAAGAAAATGTGTGCAGGTGTTCGCGTGCATATTGATTTACATGGAGATTGGAAGAAATACGGAATACATATTAATGACTTAAAAAAATTTTGGAATGAAGCTAATAATTGTAAATTTATAAATTTGCAAGGCATTCATTTTCATATGTCCCGAAACTCAACAGCTGATTTTTATAAGTCCACGATTAAAGAAGTGGGGGATTATCTTAAGAGTAATTTTTCAAAAACAGAATTAGAAGAGATAAAATTTATAGATTTCGGCGGAGGTTTTGAAGTAATCGAGTCAGAAGGCTTTTATCCTAGCAAGACACCCCAAGGCAGTATTATTGAAGCTGTAAATTCAAATGATCATATAGAAGCTCAATACAAACATCCTTACTATATTCGTGATGCAATAAAAATAGAAGAATATGCAAAAATAATTGATGGTGCTATCCATGAATACTTAGACCCTATAGTGGATGTCACTTATTATTCAGAGCCGGGTCGATTTATTTGCAATAATACGATGCATATTGTTTTATCGGTAGTTGATATTAAAGATGATAAAAATATTATATTGAGTGGCGGGGTAAATATGGTCGGATGGCAAAGATTTGAATATGAATATTTCCCATTAATAAACATTTCATCACCAGCAAAAGAAGAAATAAAATGCAATATGTGGGGCAATCTTTGTACTACCTGGGATATTTGGGGATATTATTGCTATGCCAAAGAATTTAAAGAAAATGATATCATTGTTGTTCCAAATCAAGGAGCATTAACATATTCATTAGCTCAAAATTTTATTCAGCCAATTCCTGATGTTTATTTATTATAATTTTATGTAAAAATATGCAAAATATAAAAATTACTCCAGCATATATCAAACAAATCTCGTATACTGATTTTGTTGGGTTAGTAAATCAGTGGAATGTACTGCCCGGCTCATATGTTACATTGTCAAAATGGGCTCAATTTTCACGTTTAAACAAAGACTCAAGATTACTTGAAGTGGCTTGTACAACTGGTTTTTCTTCAAGAGAACTAGCTGTAATGTCTGGTTGCAAGGGAGAAGGTTTTGATTTGTCAAAAAAATCAATTAAAATGGCAAATTATAACAAAAAAAAATATACGCCAGATATTGATTATTCATATACTGTTGCCGATGGCTATAGCTATAAATCCAAGGGATTATTTACTCATATTGTTGTTGGAGCTTCTCTTGGTTTTTTCCCTGATTCGCAAAAAATGCTAGAGAAATGTATTGAGATGATGGAAGATGGGGGGTACTTGTTAGCATCTCCTTTTTATGTGACAGAACCATTACCAGAAAAATTAATAAAAAGGGCGCAAAAAGTTTTTAATATTACTCCAACAAAAGTATCATACAAAGAAATCATGAAACTTTATAATAAAATGGAAATTTTATTTGAAGAACATAATTCATTGATTCAAGAAACTGATGAAGAGTTTCATTATTACTGTAAATGCACTATTAACCGTGCCTGTGAGATGCTTGAGATAAAAGATGAAGATGTTTATAATGCTATGTATGATAGGCTTTTTGAAATCAAAAAAATGTCCAATGATTTACGACCATACCAGATGTATAGTATATTAGTTTTAAGATATAGAAAATCAGTTTATCCTAATCGATTTGTTGAATTGTTTTAATTATGATTTTAACCGGCACAAAAATTACCGAGGAAATAGAAAAAGGCAACATTATAATTGAGCCTTTTTCTTCAGAGCAAATTAACCCGAATAGCTACAATTATCGGCTTGGTTCAACAATCAAAGTTTTTGATAAATTTGATGGTACTAAAAGTATTTTTAAAGAAATTGAAATACCGGAAGATGGTTATGTTTTAGAGCCAAGAAAGATGTATCTTGCTACTACAAAGGAAATTATTGGAAGTTCAAAGTATGCTATGTCTTTAATAGGAAGAAGTTCAATGGGACGTTATGGTCTTTTTTTGCAAATATCAGCTAATCTCGGTCATACTACGTCAAAGCACCAATGGACTCTTGAAATTATTGCCGCTTTATCTATTAAACTTTATCCAGGTATGATAATAGGACAAGTTTCATTTTGGAAAAATTATGGTGATTTTGAAAATTATAATGGCAAATACGGTTTTTTAAATCATCCGCAAGAATCTTTTGTGCCAACAGATAAAATATGATATTAACAGGGAAAAAAATAATTGAAGAAGTGAATAGCAAAAAAATTGTTATAACACCTTTTAATGAAGAGCATGTAACCACAAATTCATATGATCTGTTTTTAGGTGATACAATAGTTCGTTACAAGTCTGATATAATTGATCCAAAATGTAAAGCATCATATGAAGAATTTGCTATCCCAAAAGAAGGTTATACTTTGCAAGCCGGAGATTTTGTTTTGGGTCATTCAAGAGAAGAAATTGGCAGTGATTACTATGTGCCGATAATTCATGGAAAATCAGGCACAGCAAGGATGGGATTATTCGTACATGTTACCGCTGATTTGATTGATATTGGTTCTCATGGGGTGTCTACTTTTCAGCTATATTCTACTTTGCCAGTTAATATTTATCCAAATATGCCGATTGCTCAGGTTAGTTTTTGGGTTCCTTTGGGCGATATTGTCTTGTATAAAGGCAAATATCAGCATAGTAAGGGACCAAGACCTTCTATGACATACAAGGATTTTAAATACGACATATTTAAAAAATAGATATTACGATAAATTCAGTCTTTGCCCTACAGCTATTGACAATAGGGTTTTTTTGTTATAATCTGTTATGAAGTTTAAAAAGCTCTTTATAAAAATAAATTTATAATATTAAAATACGATGGAGGTGATGGCATGTCAAGGAAAAGCGAAAAAAGGCGTATTTTGGCGCTTAAAAAAGATCTTTTGGCTTACCGAAGAGAGATGCCGAAAGATATTGTCATGATTGGTAATATTAATGATTTTTCAGAAAATGAAAAAATTAAAATTGCCGGCAGAATAGTTCTTGCGGATTGTAGTGGAAAAATCTCAAAATTGGGATTGTTTGATAATATTGGTGATCAGGAAGTTATTATACTTGAAAACATTTCGGATAATGGAGAAAAAATTCAGGCATACCTTGTAAAAAATAAGCATAATATTGAATATATGAACCAATATATTCATTATGGTGATATTGTTATGTTGGATGGTTACAAATTCAAAATTGAGGGAAAGTTTGCTTTTTTAGCTGATGACATAACTCTTTTTTCCAAGGCAATCGGCGATATTTATGACAAAAATATTAATTTTAAGAAACGTTCGAATGTATATTCGTATCGTTATATTGAGATGATACGTGATGTTGAAAAAGTGAAATTATTCCAGAGTTGTTCAAAAGTTATTCAAATCATAAGACAATTTTTGTATAACAGAGGATATAATGAAACTTGCATGTCGCTTCTTCAGGAATCCTTTGAAGCTGGATTTGCAAATCCCTTTGTTACTCATGTTGTTGAGTATGATCGGGATATGTATCTCAGATTAACTGCTGAGTTATTATTCAGGAAATTAATGGTTGCTGGATTTTCAAGCGTATTTGAAATCAGCAAATCATTTCGCAATCAAAACACGGCAGGCAATATGATACCGGAATTTACAATTTTCGAACTGTATAAATCATATTCCTCACGTGATGAAATGGAATTATTGGTTAAAGCAATAGTATGCAAAATATTGGATGGATTGTATTGTGAATTAAGTATCCCTATTGATGACGGTTTTATTGATTGTTCCGGATACTGGGAAGTTTTTGATTTCAGAGATGAAGTAAAAAGTTTAACAGGCATGGAATACAATGAACAGTTGTCAGTTGGTGAGTTAGCCAAATTTTTGGATAAGGCAGGAATAAAGCGACCAAATGCAATAAACAAATACACAGTTGCAACTGCCCTTTATAAAAATATTGTTTCGTTGATTGAGGGACCGGCTTTTTTACGAAATTTACCAGCTGCACAATCTCCATTGTTTAAGCTGAATGAAGACGGATCAACGGTTGACGAGACGCTTCTTGTTATAAAAGGAAGCCTTATTGCTGATATCGTAAATGCTGAAAGAGACCCTGAAATTATGAGAAAGCGTTTTGAGGAACAAGCAACTTATCAGGCAAGGGAGGCATATATAGTTAATGAAGATATTCTGCAAGCCATGAAGTTTGGATTGCCTCCTTGTCGAGGTATTGGTATGGGCATTGAGAGACTCTTTATGTTTTTGTTAAACAAGAAAAGCATTAGAGAAGTTCAAATATTCCCGGTATTTTAGAACTTTAAAAGTAAAGAGCCATTCTTACGAAAAGAATGGCTCGTTTTTTATGGGATTATAGATTTATTCCCGATATGTCAGATATCCACCGGTTTTGCTTTCATCGATAGCGTGGTAGATGATATCTCTCATATCATTTGCTTTTTCATGAATTAAAGAACGTTCATGTGATCTCAGTACAACTTTGACCAGCATATTTTTCTGCCCGAGTTCAATTTGCGATTAATAACCTGTTCATGTTATAATTATAATATTATGAACAAAAAAATAGGCTATATTTTGCGAAAAATAATTACTATAAAATTATTGGTTTTTGTCAATATTTTTTTTGTTTTTCCTTTTAGTGCGACTGCTCTAATCCCGTCTGATACCTATTTTAGCAATCAATGGTACCTAAAAAAAATCCAAGCACCCAGTGCCTGGGATATTAATTATTCCAGTCAAGAAATTGTAATTGCAGTTATCGATAGTGGTGTTCAGATAGATCATCCTGATCTTAAAGATAATATTTGGCGTAATAATGGAGAAATACTTGGTAATAACATTGATGATGACCAAAACGGCTATATTGACGATGTGAACGGTTGGGATTTTGTTAATAATTTACCCGATTCCGAATCTAAATTTAACGAATATACTGAAAATGGAATTTTGCATGGCACGATTGTGGCCGGTGTAATAGCGGCCGCCGGAAATAATGGGGTTGGAATTACCGGTTTGACCTGGAACGCTCAATTAATGAGCCTAAAAGCTTTGAACGATAAAGGAGAAGGGGATACACGCGATATAATTCGAGCGATTGATTATGCCACTAACAATGGCGCTGATATTATTAATTTAAGTTTTGTCGGCTATGGTTACAGTCAAAGCTTAAATGATGCTATTCGTCGGGCATACAATTCCGGAATAATTATTGTCGCGGCCGCCGGCAACGAGCAAGGGGACAGCAGTGGTCTTAATACAGACGAAATTCCCCTCTACCCAGCCTGCCATGATGGTAATTTTGGCGAAAATATGGTGATTGGCGTTAGTGCGACCGACGCTTTGGATCAAAAGACAGATTTTTCCGGTTATGGGGGCGAGTGCATTGACATTTCCGCTCCGGGGGTAAGTTTTTTTAGCACTACTGTCTATGCGCCCGAGCGTAGTACAGAAAATAATATTTATAATAAGTATTACGATGGATATTGGTCGGGAACATCAATGGCTACTCCGATTATAAGCGGGTCTATTGCTTTAATTGCCGCCACCAATCCCAGCTTAAGCCGAGAAGAAATCATTTCATTTTTGCTTGATTCAAGTGACAATATCAATCGTCTAAATCCGAATTACATTAATCAACTCGGCGCGGGTCGAGTAAATTTATACAAAGCCCTAACAGATGCAAAACAGGCGCTTGATAGTAAAAAAACTAGATTATTAATTGGGCCTTATTCAGAAAATAACAGTACAGTGCAAATAGTAAACAAAAAAGGAGAAAAAGAATTCGAATTTTTGGCTTATGGCAAAAACTTTAAAGGTAGAGCAAATATTGCCAGTGGCGACGTTGACGGCGACGGTATTGATGAAATAATAACCGGCGCCGGACCTAATGGCGGCCCACAAGTAAGAATTTTTAATAATAAAGGAATATTACAAGGTCAATTTTTTGCTTATAGTCCATTTTTCCGTGGTGGGGTGGAAATTGCCTGTGCTGATATTGATGGCGACGGTATTGATGAAATAATAACCGGCGCCGGCAAAGGTGGTGGGCCGCATGTTCGAATATTTAACAACCACGCTCAGCTTAAAGGACAATTTTTCGCGTATAACAAAAATTTCCGTGGCGGGCTTCATGTAAGCGGCGGCGACGTGGACGGCGACGGTGTCGACGAAATAATCACTGGCGCCGGCAAGGGCGGCGGGCCGCAAGTAAGAATTTTTGATGCTAAAGGAAATGTTGAGGGGCAGTTTTTTGCATACAATAAAAATTTCCGGGGCGGAGTCAAGGTAAGCGTTGCGCAAATATCACGCGGTTCCGGGAATAAGGTTAATATTATAACTGCGCCCGGCCCCGGAGGGGGTCCGCATATTATTGTTTTTGATAATTATTCCCGTATTGTCTCACAATTTTTTGCCTACAGTATCAATATGAACAGCGGCGTTCAAATCGCTGCCGCGGATATTGATTACGACGGTTTGGATGAAATAATCACAGGAGCTGGTCCGGGTGGAGCGGCTCATGTCCGCATTTTTGAAAATGGTGGTACTCTACTCAATTCTTTTTATGCTTACGAAGAAGACTTTAAAGGCGGAGTTAGCGTCGGAGCAATTAGTGTACAAAAATAACTAAAAATAATCATACAATATGCCAAATAAAAAAATAATTTTTGATAAAAAAAACGTTTTAGTAACAGGCGGAGCTGGTTTTATTGGCTCGCATCTATGTGATGAGATGGTAAAAGATTCGAAAGTAATCTGTTTGGATAATTTTATTTCCGGAGACGAAAAAAATATCGATCACTTATTGGCCGAACCCAACTTTGAGTTTATTAAACACGATATTAGCAAACCGATTGATCTCGAGGCGCAGCCGGAACTGGCAAAATTTAAAATTAAATTTCAAGGAATTCAGGAAATATATCATTTTGCCTGTCCCATGTCGCCAAAAGATTTCGAAAAAAATAAAATTGAAATATTATTGGCTAACTCTCATGGCACAGTCAATGCTCTGGAATTGGCTGTGAAATATGACGCCAAATTTATTCATGCTTCTTCATCGGTCATATATGGACAAGAAAGCGGTGAAGAGCAGTCTGTAACAGAAAATTATTTTGGTAAAATTAACCTGGATTCTGCCACTGCTTGCTATGATGAAGGCAAACGTTTTGCTGAATCACTGGTCAGCACCTATCAACAAAAATATAAATTAGACGCCAGAATCGCGCGTTTGTTTCGAGTGTATGGTCCGCGTATGAAATTTAATGACGGACAGATGATCCCGGATTTTATCAATAATGCTTTGGACAATAAAGATTTGGAGATTTTTGGCAACAAGGATTTTACTTCTTCTTTTTGTTATATTAGTGATTGCGTGGATGCAATAATAAAACTAAGTCAATCCGACTATACCCAGGCCGTAAATATTGGCTCTGATGTTAAAGTGAATTTAACCACTCTTGCTAAAAAAATAATTGTCATCACAGAGGCAGAATCAAATATAAAATATTCTGACAGACTTATTTTTATGCGTCCCTTGCTCATACCAAACATTGATAAAGCCAAACAAGAATTTGCCTGGATGCCGGTAATTTCTTTGGACAAAGGTTTACGCACTACTGTGTATGAACTGCAGGCAAATAAAGGTCTGAAAAATGTTCAATATGCGATTAATGAGAAGCAATAAAATTTATGGCTAAAAAAATATTTTGTATAATCCCGGCATATAATGAAGAAAACAATATCGCCGCTGTAATAGAATCGGTCAAAAGTTTTATTGATGAGATAATCATAGTGGATGACGGCTCTTTTGACAACACAGTGCGAATTGCCCAAAAGAAATCGACTGCAGTTATCAAGCATTTGATTAATCGAGGGCAAGGTGCTGCCCTAATGACAGGAAATATTTACGCTCTAGAGAACGAGGCTGATGTCATTGTGCATTTTGATGCTGACGGTCAATTTCGCGCCAAAGATATTCCCAAAATAATCAAGCCAATATTAAGTGGTGAAGCTGAGGCCGTTTTTGGATCACGTTTTTTAAGTAAAAAATCAAATATCCCCGCCTTTAAACGTTTTATAATTATGCCGCTAGCGCGTGCGGTTAATTATATTATTTTGGGAATTAAGTTAAGTGATCCGCAAGCGGGATTTCGCGCCATAAATTCACGCATAGCCGCTGAGCTAAACATCACTAATGACGGCGCGGCTCATTGCAGTGAAATTATGCACAAAGTATCAGAAATTACAGATAAAATTAGGGAAGTGCCGATAGTGGTGAATTATAACAATTTTGGCCAGGGCATATTTAGCGGCCGAGGCAGGGGAAGCGGTGGACTTCGAGTGCTAAAAGATCTGATTTTTCAAAAAATAATAAGTTAGTTTATGCAACAAACCCTTGCTTTGATAATTATTGCCGGTTTTCTCATGAGAATATTCCGGCAAAAACAAAAAAAATCTATTTCAAACAAAGAATTTATTTTTTGGCTTATTTTTTGGCTTTTAGCCGGCTTAGCCATTTTATTTATTAAGCAAATTGACTATTTTGTCAGCTTATTCGGCTTTGGCGGGCAGGGGATAGACGCGCTTCTTTATTTAGCTGTAATATTTTTATTTTATACAGTTTTTAAACTACGCGTTCACATCGAAAAACAAGATAAAAACATTACTAAAATAGTGAGAGAAATAAGTTTGAAAAAAAATGGTTAAAAATATAAACGCCAGAGAAATGGCATTAGATTTTATTGAAACAGTTTTTATTTTGTTTTTATGCTTTGGCATTTTTTATTTTATTGTTATCGGAGGTTATTATTCCTTAGCCGAGAAAGTAGTAAAGCTGGTTTCAGCCTTATTTATTTTAAGTTTACCTTTTGCAATACTTTTAAAAATCAATCATAAAAAAATTCATGAGTTCCGTCACGACGGTTCTATTGACGACATTATTGCATATGCAGCGAAAAAGGATGTTATTATTGATTTACTTATAATTTTTCTAATAACATTCTTAATTATAATAATCCCATTTTTTTGGAGGATAATGCAAGGTGAAGATTTATTTCAAGCTTTTTCTACTTTTGCTTTAATGTTTTTGTGGCATTTTATCTTTTTTCACAAAAAAGACGGTTTTGGCGCGGAAATAGCAATCACAAGAGGCCTAAAGCTAATTGATGAAATATATATTTTCTTTTTACCGGTTTTTATTCTTATAATACTTATATTTACGGGCGCTTTTGATATTATCGATTTGATTCAGTCAATCACAGCGTTTTGTTCAATGTATGCTTGGCGTAAATATTTTTACTATAAACAAACTTAGAATATGAAAATTGCTCAAGTTGTTTGCGTTTATCCTCCGTATAAAAGTGGAATTGGCGCGGTTGCAAAAAAATTTCACAAAACGCTAACAGCGGTCGGACACAAATCAAATGTTTTTTGTCCCGCCGATAACGAATCAACACGCGAAGAAAAAAACATAAAACACTTAAAACCATTACTGCGCTCCGGCAATGGTGTTTTTTTACCCCAACTTATCTTTGTTTTGCGTTCTTATGATATTGTTCACTTGCATTATCCTTTCTTTGGAGGCAGTGAAGCACTGCTTTTAGCAAAGGTAATGCTCAGACAAAATTTTACCCTGGCCTTGCATTTTCATATGGAGGCAGGCAAACTAAGTCCGCTTAATGGACTGCTAAAAATTCCCGATATTATTACCCGCCCTCTATTATGGCAACAAGCTAGTGCCATAACTTGCGCCAGTTTAGACTATGCGGAAAACATGGAGAGTCATAAAAAATTATATAAAAAACACAAAAAAAAATACCATGAAATTCCTTTTAGCGTTGATACCGGTTTTTTCTGCCCGCCAAGCAGCAAAAAGACTACTAATTTGAAAATTTTATTTGTCGGTGGTATGGACAAAGCGCATTATTTTAAAGGAGTACCGATATTACTGCAAGCGCTTGAAAAAATAAAAGAATTAAATTGGTCTTTGCAATTAGTCGGCGATGGAGAACTAAAAAAAGACTATCAAGATTTAGCAAAGAAGCTAAAAATTAATAAAAAAATAAATTTTTTGGGAAATCTTAATGATGATGGCTTAAAAAAGATTTATCAGGCTAATAATTTGCTAATTTTGCCATCGACTGATAGCAGTGAAGCCTTTGGTATAGTTCTTCTGGAAGCAATGGCTTCCGGCCTTGCTGTAATTGCTTCCCGTTTACCGGGAGTACGGACAGTTTTTAAAGATGGATTAGAGGGAATTTATTTTGAAACCAAAGATACCCACGATTTATCCTTAAAAATAAAAAAAATAATAAATAATCCAAACATGTTAAAACAGATGTCAAAAAATGCGCGTCTTGGCACTCTTGAACGGTATGACGACAAAATTATTTCACAAAAATTAATTAGTTTTTATGAAAATTTGCATAATAAATAATTTATATAAACCATATTCTCGCGGTGGCGCCGAAAGAGTGATAGAACTAAACAAAAAAGGTTTGATTGCACTTGGGCACAAAGTTTCTATTATTACTACGCGTCCGATTTTTTCCAAACCAAATATAAAAAACAAAAAGCAAATCTGGTATTTGCCAAGCACTTATTATTTTTGGAATAAATTGCCAAAAGTTATCAGACCGGTATTTCATATTTTTAATATTTTTAATATTTTCCAGTCTAACAAGATTTTAAAAATACTCAAAACAAATAAAATCAATCTAGTTATTAGCAACAATCTTTTGGGTCTTAATATGCTCTTTTTATTAAAATTAAAAAAACTTTCAATAAAGCATATTCATATTCTGCACGATATTCAATTATTGCATCCTTCAGGATTGATGATGAAAAATAAAGAACAAATTATTGACTCGACTACAGCTAAAATATACCAAAAAATCACCAAATTATTCTTTAGTAGTGCCTATAAAGTATTTTCTCCTTCTCTTTGGTTGCTTAATTTGCATAAAAACAAGCACTTCTTTTCAAAAATGCAAACACAGGTTTTATTAAATCCGATTCAATCAAATTTTTTAGAAATTAAAAATAGAAAAATAGAAAAAGATTTCACTTTGCTTTTTGTTGGTCTACTGAGTGAAGCTAAAGGTATTTTTACTCTATTAAAAGCTTTTAATAGTATATCCAATAATAAATTCAGATTAAAACTAATTGGACAAAACTTAATTAAAGAAAAATTATATTTTTACTTAGCTAAAAATAATAATATTGAATATAAAGGAAAATTAAATCATAAAGAAGTGCTGGATAATATGAAAAAAGCTGACGCCCTAATAATGCCGTCGCTTTGCTACGAAAACTCACCAACCGTAATTTACGAAGCGATAAAAATAGGACTAGGGGTTGTAGCTTCTGACATTGGCGGAACCAGGGAGCTTAAGCAAAATGACAACATATCATTATTCAAAACAGGAGACAGTGCTGATCTGAGCAGAAAAATAATTAAAATGCAGCAAAACTATTCAAAAAATAGGCATAAAAAAAACAATAATTTTTTGCCCGCTCCACGTGAATATGCCAAAAAATTATTGAATTAAATTTAATATATATTAATGATTTTTTTTGTCGGCGACTGCCTTGATCAATTTATTAAACTTATTAATATCAAGCTGTTCCATTGATTGCCTGGCTTGAGCTTCTATCAAATTCTGATCATGCATAATGGCATTGTATACATTTTTGTTAAAAAAGTTGTACAGGTAAAACACTAACACCAAGTTAGAAAAAATAAAAACAATATAAATATATTTAAAAATTATTTTTTGATTAAGTTTAATTTTTATTTTTTTCATAGTATTTATTTATTTCCAATAGGTGTTTGCGTTCAAGCGCAGTCTATATTGTTTAAGTTTGCCTTCTTCTTTCGGCGTCGAAGAAAGACTCAAATCAAAGGAGTTTATATTAATATAGTAAGAGGCGGTTTCTAATTTTATTAGATAGTCCATAATAGCCGGGTATAATCCGCTAACATCTATAATAACAGGCACTTCTTTTATCTCTCCATCACTATTAAATTTTAAATCTAGAGTTAGTTTTTGTTCAACCTTAGCATCTGCCGCCACCCCCTCCAAAGTTGTGATAAATTCAAGCTTGCGATTAGCGTTTATATAAACATTTTCCAAAATACCTAATTGCGGTTCGATTTTTTTGATTTCCGATTCAAGATTGGCATAATTTTTCTCTCGGTTTATTTTTTTTTCTTGTTCTATTTTTTCCGTAAAAATATCAGCTTTTTTTACCTTGATAGCTTCTATTGTTGGGATAATATAAAAATAAACACTTAATACGGCAAACAACAAATAAAATGAAACAAGAATTTGCGTTTTTGTTTTTAAATTAATTTTATTATATTTATTTAAATTCATACGAATTAAGCTTTAGGCTCATATTAAAGTCTATATTGGTTTTAGACAAAAGACTCTGAATCGGTAATTCTACTTCTGCGAAAATATCATTTTTTTCCAAATTTTGTTGAAACTCAAGCAGTGCGTCTCTTGTCCCGGCGCTTCCTTGCAATCGAAGAATATTATTTCCGCTCTCAGCTTGAATTTTATTTATCAAAATATTAGCATTGGTTAAGGCATAAATATCTTCAATCAAGTATGACCAGTATATTGATTTGTTTTGAATGTCTTCAATTTTTTTAATGTTTCCATTAATATTTTTTACTGCCACTATATGATTTTGCGGTCCACGATTTAATAAAGTGTTATTGTTAACCAATTCATTAAAATGTGTTTGTAGAATCATTTTTGCACTAAAAAAACAAAGCGAATAAATTATTGCTGTTACAAAAATAATAATTGACAGTTTATTAACTGCTCGGTATAGAGATTTTGTTTTTATCTCTTTTTTTAGAGTTGTTGAGATTATATTCAATCTTAACATGGTATAAAAATTATTCTTGTTTTAAAAATATCTTACGCAAAGATAGACCAACCACACTGGTAAAACCCGATAAAGAGCCTACTTCCGCCTCATCTTTATTGAGCGTTTTAACAAGTTTGGCCTCATTATCATCGAAATGGAGCAAGGGGGATGCAATGCGAGTACTTATATTAAATTTTTTGGCAATAAAAGTATCAAGATTTTTTATATTAACACTCTTGCCATAAAGCAATATTTCATTAATTTGGCTATATTCGGGGTAATGGGTTGATATATATTCAAAAACTGATTTTATCCTTGTGCTTAAGTTTTCTATCATTTTGGAAAGAATATCAAAGACAATGCCATCAGCTTGGCTCTTATCCATACCGCAAATAATTTTAGCTTTTTCTGCCTGCTTTGGTTTTATTTTTAAAGTTTCAGCAATTTTATCGGTGGCGTCCTGACCGGACAAAGGCATGCTAATAGAAAAAACTATAGTGCCCTGGGCATAAACCGTTAAGAAAGAGGCATTAAATCCAATATTAATCAAAGCGTATACTTTATTAGTTTTTGCAGCCATTTTTTCTTCCAAAAGCAGAGAGCGGCAATCGCAAACCGAATTAATTTCCAGGGCTGATACTTCAAGCTTAACTGCTTTCAAAATAGCTACGTATTGATCGACAATCGCACGAGGAGCTGCTCCTAACAAAATATGATTAACATTATCCTGTCTTTTGATTAATTGAAAATCGTAATACATCTCTTTTTTTGTCATTGGAATATGCTTTTCAATTTCATTGGCAACAGTGTCGGATAAATTATTAGGAGTGTTTTCAAGAGCAATATATTTAACATAAGTTGCTGTGCTAGGCAGTTTTGCCACCACCTCAGTAGTGTTAAAAGAGCCAAATTGAGGCTTTGCGAGCAAATCACCAATTTTTTTTACCAACGCGTCCGGATCCTTGATTTCTTGATTTTGAATTATTTTTTCGTTTAAAGGTCTCATAGCAAGAGCCTGCAATTTTATTTTGTCATGGGTAGTTTTGGACTGCGCCGCTCTTAGATATGAATTTGAGATATCCAGTCCCAAAGCAAAGTTTTGTTTTTTTAAAAAAATCATTTTATTATATTTAAATTGCGGTAGTGATAGAATACATTGGCATGATGATTGCGACGGCAACACCGCCCACACCAAGTCCTAGAACTAAAATCAAAACCGGCTCAATAATGGCTGGTAAATTTTCCATAATTTGATCAATTTCATTTTCATAAAACTCTGCCAGTTCGGCTAAAATATTATCCAGTTCACCGGTTTCCTCGCCAATTGCCACCATTTGAGTAACAACCGGTGGAAATAATTTAGGGTTTACTTTAATTACTTCGTGCAGTTTACCGCCCTTTTTAATTTTTTCTGCCATTTTATTCAATGCTGCGCGATAATGTAGATTACCAAGTACTTTGGCGGTAATTTCAAAAGTTCTAATTATCATTATATCAGTTCGAAGAAGCGAACTGATATTACGTGAAAAACTGGCGATATTAATTTTTTTAATAATTGGACCAAATATTGGTGCTTTGAGTAAAATAGCCTGAAAAATATATTTACCTTTTTGAGTTTTTAGCGCTTGAAAGAAGGCAAAAGCCAAAGCGATAACTACGATTGCACTAAGAACGCCGTTATTTACCAGAGTATCGCTAATACCGATTAAAATCTTAGTTGGCAAGGGTAGCTCTGCTTCCAAATTGTCAAACATGCCGGTAATTTTTGGTACTACAAAAATCATCATAAAAGTACCAATACCAAGCATAGCAATAATTATAACAGCCGGGTAAGTGAGTGCTCCTTTTACTTTTGATTTTAGAGCGTGGCTTTTTTTCATTTGAATAAAAAGCTCATGTAAAACCTCTTCCAGCTTACCGGAAAGTTCTCCTGCTTCTATCATTGCAATAAACATCTCGCCAAAAATTTTGGAATGTGGCTCTAGACTTTTGGCAAAGCTAGTGCCTTTTTCTACGTTTGAGCCGATATCGCGCAAGATTTTAGCAAAGTATTGATGCTCGGTTTGATCGGCCAAAGTTTTAATACCAATCGATAAGGAAATGCCTGATTTAAGCATTAGTCCAAGGTGTTGAACAAAAAATAACCTTTCCTTTAGCGGTATTTTTGCTATGCTTAATACGTAATCATTGATTTTATTATAAAGACTGCGCTTGTCAGATGCTTTTTCCTCGTCCTGGTCTATTTTTTGTGAAAAATTTATTACCATATATTGTTTTTTTATTACTCCTGTGTAACTCTCATAATTTCTTCCAAAGTGGTAATGCCGTTTTTAGCTTTAATAAAACCATCTTCAGCCATAGTTATCATTCCCTCGGAAAGAGACTGCCGGCGAATTTCGCTTGCCGAAGCATTTTTAAGCATTAAAGATTGAATTTTGTCGGAATTTTCCAATATTTCATAAATCCCCATTCGCCCTTTGTAACCAGAGCCATTACAACGTTTACACCCTTTACCGTGGTAAAATAAAAGCGATTTTAAGCCTTTTTTAGCGGAAATAATTGTCTTTTCTTTTTCCATTGTATTTAAAATGCTTTCGATATTAAGCTGTTTTTCCAGCTCTTTTATTTGTTCATCGTCCAAATTAAAACTTTGGATACAGTCCGGACATATTTTACGCACCAAGCGTTGAGCAATAATGATATTGGTGGTAGTAGCAATCAAAAAAGAGGGAACACCCATTTCTGACAGGCGTGGCATGGTTTGAGCGGCATCATTGGTGTGCAGGGTAGAAAGAACCAGATGTCCGGTCATGGCGGCATGAACGGCGATTTCAGCGGTTTCCTTATCTCGAATTTCTCCAACCATTATAATATCCGGGTCTTGTCGGAGAAAGGCTCTCAAACCGGTAGCAAAAGTGTAACCGATTTTAGAATTCACCTGCGATTGATTGACATGAGGCATGCGATATTCAATCGGATCTTCAACTGTGGAGATATTTACTTTAGGGGTATTTAAAATATTTAAAATAGTATAAAGAGTCGTTGTTTTGCCGGAACCTGTTGGGCCGGTAACTAAAATCATACCATGCGGTTTCGCTATATTTTTTTTAATCTTGTCCAGAGGCTTTGCTTGAAATCCAAGTTGCTCCAATGTTAAAACTTGCGCCTGCTCATTTAAAAGTCGAAGCACTATTTTTTCTCCGTCAAAAGTTGGTAAAATAGAAACTCGAAAAGCCACTTTGTATTCATCAGTAGTGATTTTAAAACGCCCATCTTGCGGTAAACGATGTTCGTCCACTTTTAAATTCGCCAAAATTTTTATACGAGCCACAATTCCTGATTGAACTGTTTTTGGCAAAACCATTACATTGCGCAAAATCCCGTCAATACGATAACGAACCAGAACATTTTTTTCTTCCGGTTCAATATGAATATCACTTGCTCCTTCAATAACAGAGTACTCCAAAAGAGTGTCAACGATACGAACAACCGGCAAATCTTCCGCTAATTTTTTTAGATCTGTTTCTGTATCACTTTTTTTCTTGTCGTCATCAGTCAAGTAATCAAATTCTGCCTTTAGGCTTTTGTGGTATTGTTTAATTGTTTCGACAATCGCGCTCGGAGTAGTTAAGCTCAAGACTGCTTTAAGACCGGTTTTTTTTTCGATAAACTCAACAATTTCTATATCCTCCGGATCAAGTATGGCAATTTTTATCTCTTCATTATTGGCGTTGAATGCAATTATATTATGGCTAGTGGCGATTGGCTCTGGAATCATAAACAAAACATCTTTGCGAATGGTTTGGGTCTTGAGATCAATATATGGTATTTTATAATAATTAGCGGCACTCTCATACAACATTAAGGACGTTACCGCCTTTTTTTCCAAAAGATATGACTCTAGTTTTTTACTAGCCTCGCTTGCTTCTTTTTTAAATTGTTGAAATTGTTCCGATGATAAAACATCAGTATTTATCAAAATTTTTTCAAGCTGCCTGGGATTAAACATAAGTATTTTTATTGTTGAAAAGTATTTATATTATACCATAAAATTGCTAAAGATAAAAATATTACAGACCCAAGCACCTTGATATAGCAAATTTAAAGTGTTAAAATGTTGCTATGGATAAGATAAAAAACAAGCAAAGGCCTTCGGCGGATCGAATGCGTCTGATAAATTTGGATGAGTTTATTGGGCAGGAAGAGGTGATTGGCAAAGACTATAAATATTCGCCTGACCATGATTATAATAAAAAACAAGACTATTTACCGGAAGCAATTAAAAATAGAAAATATTTTAGCTAATATTAAATAAAATATATTAATTTAAGCTAAAATTCTTGACTTATTTAAAATTTTAAGTATAATATAAATACTGTCTTCCCTTAAGGAAAGGCGGTATTTGTTTTAAATTAATAATAATTTTCCTCCTAAATATATGGCAAATAAAATAGCTATTATAAAAACCGGCGGCAAACAATATAAAGTTAAGGAAGACCAGACTTTAAAAATTGAAAAGCTGAACAAAAAAAATGGGGTCAAAGTGGCATTTGACACTTTGTTGACCGCTAGCACTGACGGCAAAGAAGTAAATATCGGCAAACCAAGCCTTGGAAAAAAAGTCACGGGAGAAGTGCTTGAGCAGGCCAAAGATAAAAAAGTCAGTGTGATTAAATACAAAAATAAAACACGGTATCTACGCAATAAGGGACATCGACAAAATTTCACTAAAGTGGAAATTGGGAAAATTGGATAGAGTTATAAATCCGTTCTAAATTTCAAAGCGTTACCTAAAGTCATTTCGTCGGCGTATTCCAGCTCAGAACCGGAGGGGAGGCCGCGAGCAATGCGAGTAATTTTTAAATCGTTTGATTTTAATAGTTTGTTTAAATAAATCGCCGTGCCTTCTCCCTCCATATTCGGACTAAGCGCGATAATTATTTCTTTTATATTATTATTTTCAATTTTATTTTGTAAAGATTTAATGTTTAATTTTTCTGGTCCAATCTTATTGATGGCATTAATTACGCCACCCAAAATATGATAACGTCCATTGAAAATGCCGGTTGATTCGATCGATAACATATCGCGTGTGTTGGCAACAATACAAAGCAGAGCTTGATTTCGTTGTTTGTTTTTGCAAATAAAGCAAGGATTGGTTTCCGATACAGCGCCACAATTTCGGCAAATAATTATTTTTTCTTTAAGCTCGGCGATGCTTTGCGCCAAACGCTGTAATCGTTCCGGGCTCTGATTTAAAAGATAAAAAACATAACGCTCAGCTGTTTTTGGACCAACCGAAGGCCAGCGCGTTAATTCCATAATTAAATTTTGGATTGATTTTGGATAATCCACTTTTTCAATTAAAACGATTTAAAAATCTTTTGTTTAAAATATAGCCTGATAGAGGTAAAAAGCACTATAAACCAAGATTACCTAACCCTCCCATGCTTTGCATTTTTTCAGCCATTAATTTTTGGGTTTTTTTAATAGCTTCGTTTAGCGCGGTTTTCATGTTTGAGGCAATAGCGTCATTTGACATATTTGGGTCAATTTCCAGATTGGTAATTGCCATATTGCCGTCCATGGTAATTTTAATCCCTTTTTTTTCAATAGTGACAGATTCTCCAGCTAAGGAGTTTTGCATTGTTTTTGCTTGAGCACGAAGGTCTTTGACTTGTTTAAGTTTGTTGAACATGTGAGTTTTTATTATTATTAATGTGTTGGGGTTGGCGGTTCTTCTACGTTGAGCTTATCCAAATCCTTGAATGAAACCGTATTTTCATCAAAAAATAGCTTAACTAGGCCGGTTGGTCCGTTTCTGTGTTTGGCAATGTGAATTTCTGCCAGATGCCTTTCTTCGTTGGGCAACTCTTCTCGAATATAATTTCTGTCCGCCGCTTTACGATAAATAAACATTACAATATCAGCATCTTGCTCAATTGACCCGGATTCACGCAAGTTGGCCAGTTTCGGAATGGCTGGTTTGATCTGTTCGACGGCGCGAGAAAGTTGAGATAAGGCAATCACCGGAATGTCAAGCTCACGGGCAATACCCTTGAGGCCACGAGTTATTTCTGCCACCTCTTGTACGCGATTGTCGCCATATTTGCCCCGCCCTTCCATTAGCTGAAGATAATCCACTACCAAAAGTCCTAAATTATTTTCTACTTGCAAGCGCCTAGCCTTTGTACGAATTTCCATAATGCTCGAATTTGGAGCATCATCGATAAAAATTGGCGCTTCGGATAATTCACCCATTCCTTGTCCAATGCGAGCAAAATCATTGTCGTCATCTCGGTCGGATAATTTACCGGTGCGCATTTTCCAAAGAGAAACGTTCGCCTGGGCGCAAAGCATGCGGTCAACCAATTGTTCTTTACTCATTTCCAGGGAAAAGACGCCAATCGGCACTTTGGCCGCTATCGCGCATTGACGCACAATATCAAGCGCGAAAGTAGTTTTGCCTACACTAGGCCTGGCGGCAACAATAATTAGGTCTGATTTTTGCAGGCCGGCCAAAAGATTGTCCAAATCGGCAAATCCAGAAGTAAGTCCGCGTAACTTACCGCCTTGCTTATGTAATTCATCAATTCTCTCAAAAGCAGACGACAAAAGCTGATCTACCGGCGTAAAAACGTTTTTGGTATATTTTTGGGCAACCGAAAATAATTTTGACTCAGCTTCATCCAAGATTTTCTCAATATCTTCTTCTTCTTTAAAACCCATTTCCGCGATTTCGCTAGCGGTCGCGAGTAGACGTCTTAGTGTTGCTTTGCGTTGAATAATATTGGCATAGTGTACGACATTGGCCGAAGTGGCGGTAATATTGGAAAGATGCGCCAGATAAGTTCGTCCACCGACTTTGTCGAGTAAATTTTTCTCTTCCAGGCGATTGCTCAAAGTCAGAATATCAATTGGTTCATTGCGTGAATAAAGCTCTTTGATTGTATTAAAGATATTGGCATGCGCGCTTTTGTAGAAGTCTTTTTCATTTAAAATATCGGCAATTTTAATTATTGCGTCTTTATCAATCAAAAGCCCGCCAAGAAGCGATTCTTCGGCTTCCAGATTCTGCGGCGGTAATTTTTCCAATTTATTATTATCAGCCATATATAACATTCTAGCGTAGTGAGTACTATAAAGCAAGCAAAGATTATCCACTAATTTTCCACTTTTAAAACAGGGTTTTTACTTGAATCTTCTTTTTTTTAATGTTATAATTTAGCATAAAGAAACAGCATAACTATAAATAAAATAAAACTATATGCTTAAAACTTATAACGAAAAAAGAACAAAAATTTCCGTAAAAACCGTTACTTTAAGTGGATATCATGCTTCAATGATTGGCGCTCTTATTGCTTATGGTGAGAGTGTCCACGCCTTCAAGCAAGAATTTAAAACTTTAATATTAAAGAATATAAACCCAAAAGAAAGCACACAAGCCGAAAATCACTTTAAAAGCTCTGAAATTATATTGCCAAGCAGTAAGATTAACGCTTTTTCTCGAGCACTTTGGCTCGTAAAAAACAAGGAGCTTATACCCGAAGAGGTACAAAGTGCGCTATATTCTTGGGCGATTGCCGGAGAACAATCCGCTCCCCAACAAATAGTTGTCGGTTTTGTCGGTGTTGCCATTCCCGGTCCGACTTTGGGTGAAATATCAAAAAAGAAAAAAATAACCATGATCATGAAAAAACAAGCAAAAAAGCCAAGTACAGCCGAGCTTAATGAAAAAATTATGGCTCTAGGGCTTGATATTGTCTCGCAATCGGTTGCTATGGCTGGTGGTGAAATGGTAAATATTGAGCCGGATGTTTCTGCTTGGTTTTTTGGAGAAAGAGGTCTTGAGCTTTATTCTGCCAAAGAAAACGACTTTTCAAGAATAAAACAGGAGGTAAAGGAAGTAAATTTAATTAATTCTATTGCAGAATATAAGGGGGATGAATTGATAATGGCAATAAGCCCAAGTCTTAATAAAGACCATTTAAGCTCTTCCTGGAAGATGGATATTGTAAAATAAGACTTGTTTTATAAAATTTGACAAAAAATATAATAATGTTAATATATAAATACCTACTAATTTGGTTGGTATTTTTTTATGAAGTTTTCTACTCGTACAACTTATGGACTGCGTGCAATGACTTATTTGGCTTGGGAATACAAGAATAAGGCTCCGGTTTCTTTAGCTCGTATTGCCAAAGACGAACATTTGTCTTTGGCTTATCTGGAACGTTTGTTTGTTTTGCTAAAAAAAGAAAAGTTGGTAAAAGCGGAAAGGGGAGCGGGTGGGGGATATGTTCTCACGGAAGCTCCGGATAAGATGAATGTATTTCGGATTGTTAAGGCACTGGAAGGTGATGTTGTGCCCTTTCATTGTATCAACGCTAAAGGGCAGGTTAAATGCTCGAGTAAAGAAAAATGTGGCGCTTCGAATGTTCTGATGAATGTTTATGTGGCGATTAGCCTGACGCTTAAAAAAATGAAGCTTGAGGATTTAGTAAAAAGTTCATAAAGTTATAAAGTAGAAAATTATGAGATATAAGTTGCGAGTTATAATATTTTTATTATTAATACTATTTGTATTATTTGATATTATTGTTGTAAACGCCAATAATTTGCTTGATAGCGATTTGGATGGGGTGCCGGATAAGGATGAAATTGAAATATATTTTACAGATCCATACAACAAAGACACCGATAAGGACGGTTATAATGACTGGCTTGAGCTTGTCAGTGGTTTTTCCCCACATAATCCAGAGCCAATTAAATTAGAAGATAATGATCAGGACAGAGATGGACTTACAGATAGAATGGAATTAAATTTTCATACCAATTTATTAAAGGCGGATACAGACGAAGACGGGCACTCCGACGGGGATGAGATTGTGAACGGCTATGATCCGCTTCAAAACAAAAAAGTAAAATTGAGCAAACG
>JAYENK010000004.1:0-6616 GCA_034722035.1 Patescibacteria group bacterium
TATTACAATCTTATCAACATTTTTTGACTATTAAATCGTAAATTTTATAATTACATTTTAACATAATAGAACTACTATATCAAAATTAAATAAATCGTATCTTTTAATTTTTTTGTTTTCAATGCTATAATTTTAATATACCTTTTGATGAGTTTATTGCTGAAAGCGACTTAAAATTTTTTTGATAAAAATCCAACAACAATTAAGCTGATATAGCTTAACTTTTGTTGATTTTTTATCAACTGTTTAATTATTTTTGTATTTTTCTTTTGATTATTACATTAGTGTAGTATGGAGAGATCATATCAAAAAAATTAACTAAATCATTTACTTTTCTAAACACATTATCTTCTTTAACTAATTTTTCAAATATTTCTTCTTCGTTAGTTGTTATCATTTTAATTGTTTTATTCTCTTTTTTTACCATAGAATTTAGTTTAATAATTAGCTATTTATACTTTAATTTTAGCATGAATTTAGCTTTTTTTCTATAGTAAAAATGTGCAAAACTTTACCTATTTTATAACATCCATAGGCTGTTTTTAAAATGGGTAAATAATTTAATTGGCGACAGGGCCATATTAATTTTGCTCTAAGTAAGTTGTCAAATAATGATTTAAAATGCTATAATAATATATATAAATACTGGTTTTTTACTTTCAAAATGTTTAAACAGATAATAAAATTTATCAAATATAATAATGCCATGGTGTTAATATTGACCCTGGTTTTTTTCCTTGGTTCCGGTGTATTCGCGCAAACCGAAGCAGGTAAAGATTTTATCGGTGAAAAAGAAACTTGGACGGAAGGGCAAGATAATACTTTATTAATCGAAGCGGATTTTGATAATTTTGAAATGGATTTTAAAATTGAAGCGATTACAATAGATGAAAAATATTATTATGTAAAATATACTTGCCTGGATTTGATTTTGAAAGATGATGCTTGGGTGTATCAGCTCAATGAAAAAACCAGAAAAGTATCAAAAAAATTTAGGGGCGACCTAGGGGAATATATGGCCGAGGAGCTACGTGAAGAATACGATGCTAGAATTAAAGTTTTGCAGGAAGAGCAAGCAAATGCTCTGCAACAAGGAGAGAGCGTACGGACAGAAGTGGTCGAATATTCCGGCTTGATTGGCCAGACTCTGGATTTGGCCGCTAAAGTATTTCCCGATTATAAACCAACCAGTAAAACCACTCTGGTTTCACCCGAAAACATGTCTCAGCTTGCCAGCGACCGGACCAAAGCCGTTATTTTGGATGATTTGAGTGAAGTTTACAATGACTATATTGAACGCAACGATCCGGACGGGGATGATGTCTTTGGCGCGCTTGACAATTGCCCAGAAATTTATAATCCCGAGCAAGCCGACAAAGATTATGACGGTATCGGCGACTTATGCGACGAATATTTTGATTTAAAACCGGCTGAGGAGGATTTATATGTAAATATGGATCAATCGGGCATTAGCACCACTAGTTTGGGGGTTGCCACCACTAGCGTAGATGACATTATAGATGGCACTACCGCTACTTCCACTCCCGCCACTAGCACCTCGGAAATTCTCAACGTAGAAATTATCGATTTATACGATTTGGATGATGAAACCGCGACCGGGACAGAGGATTGACAATAATATTTTTTAGGTGTACACTTAGGGGACACCTAAAAAATATTACTATACAAACTATGACTACCAAAATGATTGGCGTGAAAGAATTTCGCCAAAATATGACAAAAATTTCCAATGAAAGCTTGCAAAAAAAACAACGTTTGATTATATTACGTAAAAATGAGCCTATTTTTGAGCTAAAACCACTTTCCAAAGAAGATGCTTCTTTGGAAAAATTAATGGCAGATGTTAATGATTCATTATCTGACTTAAAAAAAGGCGATGTTTATAGTCATAAGGAAATCAAAAATTTATTCGGCCTGGTTTAAATTTTTGTATGAAATATATATTACAATATACCAAGCACGCTAAAAAAGACTTGGGTGCAATTAACAAAAAAGACTTAAAACGAATAATTTTAAAACTTGAATATTTTTTGAATAATAATCCTTTGACTTTTTCCAAGGCCTTAAGCGGTGCGCTAAAAGGTCTTTTTCGTTTTCGTATTGGCGATTATCGTCTTATTTTTCATAAAAACGCAAAAAATAAAATTACTATTTTAACTATTTTAAAAATTCGACACAGAAAAGAGATATATGAATAATAATAGTCTAAAAAAAATAATTATAATTTTAATATTGTTGTTTCCCGGCGTGGTGTTGGCGCAGAGTTTGGTCTTGCCTTTTAATTTGGATATTATTGCCGAAAACCAAGCCAAGGAAAACAGTTTGATTTTTGCTTATGGCCGAGAAGCATTTTTTGCTTGTGATAGCAGTACTCGCCAAACAAGATTGAACCCGTATTTGTTTGCCAAAAATTTGCGTGAAATTGAATTTTGCTTATTAAATCAAGAAATTAAGATAGCTAATTGTTTTAACGGAAAAATTGACTCAGCCGGCGCTTGCATTATAATTGATACTGGCTGTAAAGAGCGCTATGGCCATTATAGCTACGCGACCGGAAATATTATTGCCAATAACAATGAATGTGAATGTGCGAGTGGTTATGTCTGGAATGAAAACAAAGACCAATGCGTAGCACCATGCCAGGATGATAAGATTTTTTATTCACCTTACCGCGACTCCAAAAAAAATATTCTGCATCCCTTTTGTATTAGTAAGGATATAGCTTGCGAGGAAGAGTTTGGTAAAAACCATGAATACAAAGAAAGCGATGATTATGGCCGGGTTTATTGCCAAGAAGCCGTTATTGTGGCCGGTTTCGAGTCAAGCGAAGCAGAGATAAATTATGATATTATAATAAAACGCGAGCAGAACGCGAGCGTAAATATTGACATCAATCTTGCGAATAGATTAAAAGGGAGGATTTTATTGCAAGTTGAAGAAAGGGGAGAGGCTTGGTATATAAATCCAACGGACAATTATCGTTATTATCTTTCATCGCCAAAAAAAGCTTTAGCAATAATGCGCGAGCTTGGCTTGGGCGCGACGCATGAATTTATTACTACTTATAAGTATTACCCGGTTCATGTCTTGGGTAAAATTTTGATTGATGTTGATGATTTTGGCAAAGCTTATTATATTAATCCGGTTGATAAAAAAGCTTACTATTTAGGCGGACAGAACAAGGCTTTTTCAGTAATGAGGGAACTGGGATTAGGAATTAGCAATAGTGATATCAGAAAAATATTTGTAGCGCAGTAGTTTTCCACATATAACAATGAATCTGTCAATAGCATGCTAATATCATGTTAATAAAAATTTAAAACTTATCGGTTTTAAATTTTTTTATTTATAAAAAACGCTAATTTTAAATAATAATTCTTAATTTTTTCCCGAGTACTCGGGATTAATTTTTAATTATTAAGAGTCTTGACCAAAACGCAAAAATGCGGTATACTTAATATAGGTATAGCACTATGGTGCAATATTGAAATATTGCGGTAGTAGCGTACTAAAAAAACAAAAAAGCACTAAAATCAAACAAAAAAACAAAAAAAATAAAAATGAAAAGCAAACAAAAACTAGTTTTTAATATTGTTTTAGTCCAAATTGGTCTAAACCCCAACTTTTTTGTCTTTTTATAGATGAAAGGGTTTTTTTATTATTAAAAAGTTAAATAATTTAATATATTTCAAAGGTCGGAAAAATATAACAAACAAAAATAAAAATTTATGGATAAAAAATATCGTTTAAAGGATATTGAGGATAAAATTGATCGGGACAAAACTACCTTGATCCGTTGGGAAAAGTCTGGATTTATTCCACGCGCCAAGCGTGATTCACGCGGTTGGCGCTATTATGACAAGGAACAAGTCTCAAGGATTGTCAAAAAAATCCTTAGTACCGATTATTTCCGCAATATCCCTAGAGAATCAAATATTTAATAAAAAAACAAAAACTATGAACAAAAAACAAAAACAAATTATAGTTGGTTTAGTTGCTATATCAATGCTTAGCTTAAATTTTATGGCAATTCCGATCAAAAGCGCGCAAGCGGTTGATCAACCGACTGACGTATCCGATCTTCTCAGTGACTCCGGTCTTAATATGATGGCAACTAGCACCATTACTCTTACTACCGCTTCAAGTACCGTGAGTGGAGATTATTGGCGAGTTACTTTTGATTCAAACTTTTCTTTCTCCGGTGCTAACTATGATTGTGGTTATGGCGACGCGAGTTTTGCCGCTTCTTCAACCGGTACTGTGCTTGATTGTACTTGGTCCGGAGGATCAGAAGTTGTTTCCGGCTCATCCACACAGATTATAATCGGTAATCACATTAATCCAAACACAGAGGATATTTACCATTTATATTTTGATCATTATGCTTCTGATGGACGCCTTAAAGAGCGCGCTGACTTTATGGTGGCAATCCAGCCTCATGTTATTATGCATGCCCGTGTTGACGCGACCCTTACTTTTGATGTAAGCTCTATAGCTACTACTACTGTAATTACCAGCGGTGTTACCTGCGACAATACCAGCTTGCCGGATCGGCTTGATTTCTATACACTTAGCGCCGGTGCTTCCACAACTGTTTGTCATGAACTGGCAGTCGGCACCAACGCGTCTGACGGTTATATTGTTACAGTTGAGCAAGACGGCAATATGCGCAACGCTGCGGACGACGAGATCAATTCTTTTGTCATGTCACCTACCGGCACCGGATCTTCTACTCAGGCCTACACCTGGGAGCCACCGGTAGCTCAACTTGATGTTGATTATACTTATGGCCACATGGGTATTCATTCGGATGATGCTGACGTAGAAAGTGCGTCCAATGGAATTGATTTTGGTTCAGCTTCGCAGGCTCTATATATGGGCTTAAGTGGTACCGATACTATGCTTATCATGCATCATGATGGTCCGACCGGAAATACCACTCAAAATACAGGTTTGGCTTCCATTGCTTATACAGCCGAAATTACCGCCTTGCAACAAGCCGGTGATTATGAGAACACTTTAACTTATATTTGTACGCCAACTTACTAGGCGATAAAACCGTTCTCACTCTTCATTAAACCCCCGAATAAATATTTCGGGGGTTTTTTATTTTGTTATTTTACCAAAACGTGTTATAATTATACACAAGCATGAGATTACTTTGAGCCAAAGTACACCGTTCAAAGAAGAGGTCGATAATCTTAAATGTAAAAAGTATTATAAAGATAAGCTTATTTTTAGAATTTACCTCGAATAAGCGGGGTTCATCTTTACAACAAAATAATACAAATAAAAACATAAGCATAATAAATAAAAAAATTTAATTAGTTTATCGGGAGATTCGCCTCTCCCCTTAGCTGCTTAAATTTTATCCCCATGCGAAAAAATAATTTTTTCGATGCTTTGTTTGCCGTTTTAGTAATGGTATCAATGGTGGCAATGTATGCTTTTATCCCAGGCGTTTCCGCAGCTGGAATGGATAGCGCCAAAACCACTTTGAGTGATTCGGATTTGGGCGTGACCGCGACTTCGACTATTGTGATTGATCTTAATAATTCAAATCCATTGACACAGGATCAAATGATTCGCGTCACCTTTGATTCAAATTTTTCCGATCTTGTTGCAGACATGCCGATAACATGTCCTGATAATATGAGTGCTTCGACTACTTACACCTCTGCCTCCAACGAGATTGTTGAATGTACTGTTGACGCGGGTTTGTTTGTCGCGGCGACCTCAACCCAGACCATTATTGTCGGTAATCATACTAACCCGGGCTCAGAAAATGCTAGCGGTTATGATGTAGCAATTTCTTCCCACGACACTTATGCCAGTGGGAACGCGGAGATTGACTATGCCAGCACCAAAGTTTATATCATAGACGATGTTTTGGTTTCGGCCAGAGTACCGGCTAGTTTAACCTTTAGTGTTGACGGCATCGGACCAAATAGTTCACGTAATAGCATTGATGTTGTTACGCTTAGCGGTACATCGACTGCTACAACAATTCCTTTTGGCACATTGTCTACCGCCGCCTCCTCAACCTTCGGGCAAGAGCTATCTGTTTCGACTAATGCATCTAACGGGTTTACCGTAACGGTTCAGCAAACCGCTGAATTAACCAACGGTGCCGGTGACACCATCAATAGCTTTGATAATCAAGCTGATGGTTCGGGAACCGTGAGTCCAACCGGCTGGAATGCCCCAACCGCGAGTTTTGGCTCAGCTGAAACTTACGGTCATATGGGCGTAACCGCCGATGACACCACTAACATGACAACCGACTATAATAGTGGTAAAAGTTATGTTGGTCTTAATGGCACTGATACGGCTCAGGTTATGTCCCACGATGGTCCGTCTAACGGAACCGGTGAAGGGCAGGGTATTGCCGGTGCATTTTACAGTATAGAAATTTCTGATTTGCAAGAAGCCGGTGACTACACAACGTACTTGACTTACGTTTGTACGCCAACCTACTAAAACGCAAAGATCTGATATATAAAACACCCCTTCTGTAGAGACGCCCTAATAGGGCGTCTCTACAGAAGGGGTGTTTGCGTTAAAGGGGTAAAAAATGGTAAAATATATTTATCTA
>JAYENK010000005.1:0-24090 GCA_034722035.1 Patescibacteria group bacterium
AAAAGCCTTCAAAATATCAAAATATTGCCAATATTTCTTACGCCATCTATATTTTCGGCGAAAATACTTTAAAAATCTCCGAATAATAATTTTTTGCTCAATTACATTATGTATTATACCTTCTATGGTTGAAATCGGCTCGGCTCGGCTCTTGACAATTATGGCGTAATACGTTAAGTTATAATGTTCAGAAATGAAAAACTGGATAGAGCATTAGTTGGCGTAGAATCATTGATTCTATTTAAAACAAAAAAATTGAGAGAAAGGATAAAAAATGGAAAAGAGTAAATTGCAGGAGTTAGAGAAGTTGAGAGAGAAAGCAAACTTTCCTGAGGTTCCGGGATTAAAACACAAAGTGGAAGGCGAGTTTTTCAGAATCTCGATTTACAAGGAAAGCAATTCGCAGGTTGGGGCAGGCATTGCCTATTCCAATGAGATGGTTATTGAAAAGAAGAAAATTGGCGGTAAATGGGAAAGGCAATATAGTACCGGTAATTACGAGATTGACGATTGGGACATGGCGTTAGACGATGTAGAGATTCTTTTGGAAACAAAAGAAACGGTTATTTATGCGCTAATGACTAGCGCAGGTAATATCAAAGTTTATGATTTCGAGAACACAAAACCAAAAATCATAGTTTCTTTTGGTAAGAATAGCTATGAGTACATGCAGCAACGCAGAAATTGGTCTATGTTTTGGAAACATTTCGCGCGTATGATCGAGCGCACATAACCGACGATGCTAGTTTGACGGACCATGCGTACATTTTTAAATTTAGTTCATTAAAAAATAAAGGAGGTGATACAAAGCCCGTAATTTGACGATAATATTCAAGTCAAATCGCGAGCTCTTTTAATTTCTAGAAAAATATTATAAAATAATAATATGACAAATTTTTATCACAGGCAATAAAGAAAGACCAAAAGAAGCTCAAAACATAATTTTTGGAATAATTGCGAAAGATATTGATTTGCCGGAAATTTAGGAAGTTGACGCCAGCAAAGTAATTGAAGCAAAACTCAAAGAGGCGTATAAACATCACAAAGGCGAATATATTATTGAAGACACTTCGCTTTATTTTGATTGCCTGAACGGATTACCATGGTTTTTAATAAAATGTTGGATTATGCGGTTAAAAACTTCCTGCTCTGGTTTTTTTAAAATTTCTAATAAAGTAGTTTTTAGCTTTGCCGTATAAACCACATTTGACAAATACTAATAACAATATTACATTTATATAGTAATAATTATATGTTTTATACTGTTTTACAAATTGTATTTTTAATCTTGCTATTTTTCTTTTTTGAGTTTTTTGTGGTGCAGATTTATAATTTAATTTTTCGCGGTTATGCGCCTTTTATTGCAACGAAGAAAAAAATTATAGAACGACTTTTGGAAGAAATTAAAATTGATGACAAGGCAACCGTGATTGAGCTGGGTGCAGGCAAAGCCGGTTTTTTACAGGCGTTACGGAAAGAGTATAAAAACATAAAATTGATTGGAGTAGAATTTTCTTCTGTTCCTTGTTTGATTGGAAAAATACAGAGCGCTGTTACGGGAAGCAGAATAATATTTAAAAAAGAGAATATATTTAAAACAGATTTAAGTAAGGCTGATTTAATATATTGTTATTTGAATGTTAAAACCATGAACCGCTTAGAAGAAAAGTTTTCTAAAGAACTTGCGCCAAACACGCAAGTTGTAAGTTATCAGTTTCGTTTACCCAATAAAAAAGAAGAAAAAATGGTAGACATGGGCAAGAACGGAAAAATTTGGTTTTATCAGTTTTAAGTTATCACCCTTCGAGTGACCCGCACTACAAATGCGGGACATGCGAATAAAATACTGTATAGTTTAGTATATTATGGTGGTAGTAGCTCAGTTGGTTAGAGCACTGGATTGTGGTTCCAGCGGTCGGCGGTTCAAATCCGCTCTACCACCCAGACGGGATTTTAAATAGAACACTCTCAATTATTACTTAATATTGGGAGTGTTTTATGTCCTAACAAAATTTAATTAACTTACTCCTAAAGTCTTGACCCACGATCTCCTCTTTTTATAATTAACATGAAAATAAGATAACTATAGTATTATAACGGGCATAGCCATCACGTTTCTAACCAATTTAGTTCTAATAAGCTTCACAACGTAACCTAGATAATCGAGATTTATAAATACCGCTATTATTAGCGGTATTTTTTGACAAGTATTGACGATTTGATTGTCATATGATAGTATAATTATATAAAGTTGTCAAAATACTATGAAAAATAAAAACTTCTATTCAGTTACTGAGCTAGCCAGAGCTTTAAATATTAGCCGGCAATCAGTTCTACAAAAGATAAATAAAGGTCAATTAAAAGCTGAAAAAGTTGGTCGGAACTATATTATTCCAAAAGAAAGTTTAAACGGAATAGTATATGACGAATTAACTGACAAACTTAAAAATGAGATTGAAAAGGGAGTAGCTAGAGTTGTTAGAGAGTATAGCGAAGTGTTAAAAAAATTAGGTCGGGAATAATATGATAAAGAAACTTTCTGTTGACATGGTAAAACATGGCGCTCACTCTTTAGCAGTGGAAAGTATGAGCTGGGACGAGACGATTCCGGAATTTCACACCCGTTATCCGAATATTTTAGAAAGCTGTATTGATGTGCCATTTCAAAAATATGGTGGCAAAGAGCTTTATAAAGGACTGGTGGCAAAAGCCAGTGTGTTTTTTTATTTGATTATAAAAAACCATCCCTTTCAAAACGGCAATAAACGGATTGCCATTACAACCTTGTTTTTGTTTTTGTATTTAAATAAAAAATGGCTCAAGGTTAATAATACTGAGCTTTATAATTTTGCAGTCTGGGTAGCGCAAAGTCCGTCACAATTTAAGGACGAAGTAATTCTGGCAATTAATAAATTTGTAAAAAAATACATTGAAAAACTTGAGAACCAATAAGACTATGACGAATAAAGAGATAGAAAAAGATAAAATATTTAATTAGTAAAAAATATTTAGAAGTTACCCTTCTTGAATTAATGATGGCGTGAGGCTTCCGCCTTTTCATAAAAAAATAAGAGCCATGTTTGCAGACTTGGCTCAAAGTCTTTTTTAAAGCTAGTTTTTCCACTAATTTCACAAAGCAAACCAGCTCTCTAATCAAAGAAAAAGCTCTTCAATATATTCACTGAAGAGTTTTTTCTAAAAACGACTTCCATGTTACACGACCACGGGGACATTAACCTCTGTTTTAAGCAATTCAGTTCGTACTTCCTCCACTACACGACCAAAACGGGATTTTAAATAAAAACATCTCAAAATTATTCTAATTTTAGGGTTGTTTTTAGTTTTATTAACTATAATGAAATAAGTAGTTGACATTCGTTATATTTTAAGTATAATTAAAATATATTATAAAATACGTAAATATTTTAATTATGATTAAAAAATATATCAAAAGGGAAAAGTATTTAAATTATATTATTCCCTACATAGAAAAGGATTTAATCAAGGTAATAGTCGGTCAGAGAAGAGTTGGTAAAAGCTATTTACTTTATCAGTTAATGGACTTAATAAAGGAAAAAAAGAAAGATTCTAATATAATTTATATTAACAAAGAACTTTATGAGTTTGAAGAAATCAAAGATAGCAAGAGTTTGTTAGAATATGTTGATAAAAAAACAAATAAGCGGCATATGAAAAATTATGTTTTTATTGATGAAATACAGGATATTGAAGAATTTGAAAAAGCACTGCGTAGCCTGAATGCGAGTGAAAAATATGATATATATTGCACAGGGAGCAACGCCAACCTTCTTTCCGGTGAATTAGCCACATATCTAAGTGGTAGATACATAGAAATAACAATGCATAGCTTAAGTTATAATGAGTTTATCCAATTTCATAAATTAAACAATAATGATAATACTTTGCTTAAATATATTAAATACGGAGGGCTGCCTTACTTAATTCACCTGGAACTCAATGATGACATTGTCTATGATTATTTGAGAAATGTTTATAATACAATTTTATTGAAAGACGTTGTTGCCAGATATAAAATTCGCAATGTTTCTTTTTTGGAAAATTTAGTAGAGTATATAGCTGATAATACCGGGAGTCTTGTCTCAGCAAAAAAAATCAGTGATTTTTTAAAGTCTCAGAATATAAAAATATCACCTAATGTAGTTTTAAATTATTTGTCTTTTTTATCAAGCTCCTTTTTCGTTTATAGGGTTCAACGTTCGGATATTCAAGGCAAAAAGATATTCGAAATAAACGATAAATATTATTTTGAAGATTTGGGACTCAAGAATTCAATTGTCGGGTATAAGCAAGTGGATATTAATAAAGATTTGGAAAATTTAGTTTTTTCGCATTTAAAATATTTTGGGTATAAAATAACCGTTGGTCAGATGAAAGAAAAAGAAATAGATTTTGTATGTGAAAAAAATAATAAAACTAAATACATTCAAGTAGCTTATATTGTAAATGAAAAAAACAAAGAAAGAGAATTTGGCAACTTGCTTGCCATACAAGACAATTATGAAAAAATTGTTGTTTCGATGGATAAGCTAATAGACGGAGAATATGAGTATAAAGGAGTTAAGCATATGAATATAAATTATTTTTTAACAAATTTTAGTTAGACAGTAATTAAATAACATTATACAAGACGAACAAAAAGAACAAAAAAATATAAACAAAATTTTTAATGCTAAGAGTATAAAAGATTTTTGGGATGGGGTTGAGAGTATTTTTTTATTTGATATAGTTGATAGGCGAAAATTTATGAATAGTAATGTTTGTAGGTATACTATAAAAAAGAAGGTATTTAACACACTTCCTCTTTTGGGGTTTGTTCTAAAAGTAACTTAATCTAAGAAATTTGAAGAATTTTTTAGACTGCAGATTTTACTTCCTAAATCCTTCATAAATGAATGCCACGCCAAATACTAGAGAAAAAATTGTAAAAATATTATAACCAGCCATTTCACCTGTGCTCTAGTCTCCTAGTAATTTCAAATTTCCCCCTGTAGTTACTGTGAGCAATAGAGCCATACCAATAATCCCATAAATAACTTTCTTTTTTGAACCCATTCTTTTATTTTCCATATTATTTTGATTTTAAATTAGTTGTTTTTATTCCTCTAAGCCTTTTTTCTTTAAGCAAATATCTAAATATAATTTTAATTGATCTGGGGTTCCAAATGAATTAATAGATTCATAGGATTCTACAGTTTCTTTAGCACATTGAATCCTTATTTTATATGGTCGCCATTCGTACCAATAAAATCCCATTCCTAAAAAACAAATCAACAATATAATTATCATCCAATATTCTTTTAATTTTTTCATAATTTTTATTAAAAAATTTAAAAATATCCTCTAATAAGTCTGCTAATTATAAAAAGGAATATTGTCATAAATACAATATGCAAATACCTCTTTTCTTCTTTACTGAGAATAAATCTTTTGATTTTACTTTTACTCTTTTTGTCATTTAATTTTTTTAAATTCATATAATTGTATCATTTTTAATATTAATTATGGCCTAATTGTATCTTTTTTGTTTTATTTTATATTTTTTTAATTTTCTTTAAGTATATTTTATCTTTTTTTGTTTACATATTGGTTGACAACTTTTTTATTTATGATATAATTAAAGTTGTAAACTAAATTGTGTACTATGAAAGTAAAAAATTTGATATTAGAACAATTAAACAAAAAGAATAGCATTAAGGTTTCTGACATTGTTGCAAAAACCAATCTTTCTCGTGTTTATGTTAGTCGGATTTTGAAAGAACTAAGAGAAGAGGGTAGGGTGGTTTTGCTGGGAAGGGCGAACCAGGTGCGATATGTAAAGGCAGAGAAGACACGAATACTAAAAGAAAAAAGAAAGATATTAAAAGTAAAAAAAAGTTATCAAAACACAGGCCTATCCGAAGATTTTGTTTTTGATGAAATTAAAAGCAAATCAGGAATTTTTATTGATATAAAAAAAGATTTGCTTGTCATTGTCAATTACGCCTTTACAGAGATGCTTAACAACGCAATTGATCATTCAGCTTCTAGGGAGATTCAAGTGAGCGCTGAGAGAGATGGCAATATTAAGTTTATTATTATTGATCAAGGTATCGGCGTTTTTAATAATATCATGAAAAAAAATAATTTAGACAATAGGATGGAAGCGATTCAAGATTTACTTAAAGGAAAACAGACAACAGCTCCGGATAAGCATTCTGGCGAAGGTATTTTTTTTACTTCGAAGATAGCTGATAATTTTATTATTGAAAGCTCTGATAAAAGATTAATTTTTAATAATAATATAGAAGATGTTTTTATAGAAGATATTAAAAAGGTTAAGGGTACCAGGATTGCGTTTGTTATAAGTGCGCGTTCCAATAAAAAACTTGAAAATATTTTTAAGGAGTATGCCGGAAATAATTTTGAATTTTCAAAAACAAAAGTCGATGTGAAATTGTATAAAATGGGGTCAACTTATATTTCAAGATCACAGGCAAAAAGAGTAATGAATGCGCTCAGCTCTTTTAAAAACATTATTTTAGATTTTAAACATGTAAAAACAGTTGGACAGGCGTTTGCGGATGAAGTCTTCAGAGTTTGGCAAAATAGCCACTCAAAAATTAAAATAAAAACAGTGAACACTGATAAAAATATTGATTTTATGATAAAAAAAGCGATAGATAATGATTAAATGGAATTTTTTAATCGATAACTTTCACTTTATCCAATTTGGCATAACGCCGAGGGGCGATGAGGACAAGAGTGACAAGGGCTATGATAAGAAGAGTGAGAAAGGAATAATAATAAATATTACTAAAGCCGATTAGTTTGAGGTAAAAGGTCCAGACTGATAGTCCGCCTGAGAGCAGAGAAATAAAAATTAAAAATAAGCCGGGCAAGGAAGTGCCGAGAGCGGAGGGATTGTCGGTTTCAAAATTTGGGAAAATCATTCCAAGAGAAAGGCTAAGCGTTACAATGAAGATTATTATTATAAAAAACAAAAGCATGGTTTCCGCGATTACGGTTCCCGGTATCAATAAGGTGGTTAAATTTATATAAGCGATTAAAAGGCCGATAAAAAGAAACAGTAGATTATAAAACACCAATTTAGCATAGAAAACTTTTTTCCAATCAATCGGAGCGCTTGATAAAATCCAGAGCGTGCGACGCTCTTGACTAAAAGCGGGAAAAACAAAACGAAGAGCAAAAGCCGAGATAAAATAAACCGCAGTCAAAATTTGTATTGCCTGGACTAGGGTTGGCGTGGAGCTTATATCCAAATCATAGCCTTGAATATTATTGCTCAAGCTAATATTAATCATTGTTTGAATAATCCAGAAAAAAAGTAAAAAAGAAAACCACATTAATCCACGCGAGTTGCGATAAAATACTATTGCTTCTTTTTTTACCAGAGAATGATAAATTCCGCCGATGAAACGGGCCGGTTTTTTAATATGAGCGGTTGTATTTTGTTGGCGCGCTGCCAGCGTTTGATCGTTTGTTCGAAAAGCCGTCCAAAGATTAATCAAACGAGGCGCGCAATAAAACCAAAGACCAAGCAGGATAATTGCAAAAAACCATAGTTCAGCATGATAATTAAGCATAGAAAGAGTGTTGTCTGTTTGCCAATAGTAGAGCGAACTGGCCAATAGATGCGAAGGGAGAAATTTGAAATTATCAATAATAGCTTCTATCCCGGCTTGGCCTTGGCTTAAGTTTTTTGCCTCAAACATTTGAACCAGATCATTTTGCAGGCCACCGCTTACTGTTGAGAGTAGTAACAGGGACACAAAAATAAAAACCGCGATTGCTAGAGTTTTAATATTCAAATGAACAAAGGACAGATATTTATTAATTATTTTAATCAAATAGGCCAGGGCAATTAAAGCAATTAAGCTGGCGCTCGTTATCAGAATAGTAAGCAGGGCGGCTGAGGTTATATTTATAATAAGACCCAAAAGGGAAAGATTCAGCGCCTTATGCAGAGCAAAAATCAGAGGCAGGGCAATGATTAGAAAAGGCCAAAGAGCGTGCCAAGAAGCATTTAAAAAAAGTTGTGTAGTAATAACATCAAAACGAGGCGTGGACGCAACCCAGGCATCATCATCACTTTTGAAAAAACGAAACAGGCCGTTAATCATCGTGCTCATCGCGACCAAAAATATCAAAATAAGAAGATACATTTCATAAACAAAGTACAGCAGAGACTGGCCAAAATAATTGTCAGCATTAAGAAAACGAAGGCCATGCCAGAAAAAGTAATAAATTCCGCTTGCCAGAGCCAAGAAAAGCAACATAAACAATCCGATAGTGATTGATTTGGCCAGAGTTCTTGCGTGAAAAAAACGGAGCAAGGAATTAAGTTGGTATTTTAAAATTAAATTAAACACGATTTTTTTATCTTGTTAATATTTTGTAAATATTGTTCAAGTTCTCATTATCATTTGTTTTGGCTTCATTTGCCAAGTCATGATAAGAACCGCTTGTGATTAGGCGCCCTTTTTTTAGAATTCCTATACGATTGGAGATTTTTTTGGCAACATCAAGCGTGTGTGTCACCAAAAGAACGGCTCCGCCGGCGTTAGCGAATTTTTTTAATTCCGCCTGCATTAGTTCGGCCGATACCGGGTCCAAGCCGACAATCGGTTCGTCAATCAATAATAATTTGGGACGGTGCAACAAGGCGGACATGATTGTAAATTTTTGTTTGTTACCGCGTGAATAATCTTGAAAATAGCTTTTTTCAACTCCCTTTAAATTAAACAAGCCCAACAATTCTTGGATGCGTTTTTGCCGTTCGATTTCATCGATATTATACAGAGCACCGGTAAAATCGAGATATTCTTCACCGCTTAAGTTCGGCCAAATAACCGGATCGTCCGGAATGTAGCCGGTGATGGATTTGGCCTCTTCGGTTTTGGTGTTGATATTATTGTGTCCGATTTCAACTTCGCCCTGGCTTGCTTGCAAAAGTCCGGCAATAATTTTAACGATAGTGGTTTTGCCCGAACCGTTTGGGCCAATCAATGAATAAATTTCACCGGCATTAATATTGAAGCTCACATTGTCAACGGCTGTAACGGCTCCAAATGTTTTCTTCAAATTTTTTACTTTTAACATATTTCTAATGTTTATAATTTAATATTAATATTATAACAGATTTTGCCAATAAATAGCAAAAAATGTTAAAATCAAGGGTTAATATTGGTATGAAATGAGTGCATCCTCATTTCACGTTTGTTCATTAAATTGGTAGACTAATAATATAATTATTAATTTATCAATCATATGGATAAATATAATATGCTCTGGAGTCAGAGCTTTTAATTTGGTATAATAATGAGGTATGTTAAAATCTGAAATTAGAAAAGCATATTTGCTTGATAAATATGTAATTATTACTCCGGGTCGGGCCAAGCGTCCGCGTGATCTTAAGGAACAGACCGTGATAAAGCGGGAAAGTCCTTGTGTTTTGTGTCCGGAAAAAATTGAAAATTACGCCAAAGAACATAAGGATTATATTAAAGAAAAAATTAACAAAAATAATAAGTGGCAAGTTTTGTCAGTAGCCAATGTTTTTCCGGCAGTGACATTGGACAACAAAAAGGCTTATGGCGCTCAAGAAGTAATTATTGAAACGCGCGACCATGATAAAGATTTGGCAAATTTGAGCAATCAAGAGATAGAATGGGTTTTGCGTATGTATGCGCGCCGAACCAAGGCGCTTAGCCAGGAAAAGGAAATAGACTATGTGCTTTGTTTTAAAAATCAAGGATCAAAAGCCGGTGCTTCAATTGTTCATGCACACTCACAAGTTTTTGCTACAAAAATTTTACCACCCGAAGTAAATCAAGAATTATCGGCAGCGCAGTCATATCAGGTTAAGCATGCTAAGTGCGCTTATTGCGATATTATTAAAAAAGAAGCCAAAAGCAGACGATTAATCTATGAAGATAAATATGTGGTGGCCTTTACGCCTTATGCAAGCGAGTATCATTATGAAGCGTGGATTTTTACTAAGCGCCATTTGGACAATATCACCATGCTAAACAACAAAGAATTCCGAGCCTTGGCTAATGTGTACAAGTTAATTCTAAATAAATTGAGCGCATTGGATTTGTCTTTTAATTGTTTTTTGCATCAAGTGATTTCTAATCGTGATCAACATTTTTATTTGAAAATTCAACCTCGGGATAGCGTCTGGGCCGGTGTTGAGCTTGGTAGTAGCATGATTATTAATTCTGTCCCCCCGGAAGAGGCTGCGAAATATTATCGGGAATAATTTATGCCTAAAAATCAACAGTCCTGGCGGACTGACAAAAAAAAGTATTATGTTAACCGGAAAAAATCCGGTGTTCTTAGTTTGAAAAAGAAGAGCAGGAGTAAGCCAAAAAAGAATTATAATAATAATTTATTATTTGATCGGATTAAAAAATACTTTTTTATTTTTATACTTGTCTTTACCGTACTCGCTGTTATGTCCGGCATTTTTTTTGTTGCCTGGCTCTCGCGCAGCTTGCCGGATCCGGACAATTTAATTGAAAGAGAAGTGGCGCAAACGACAAAGATTTATGACCGTAGTGGCGAAGAGGTGCTCTATGAGATTCATGGTGATGTTAAGCGTACTTTGGTTACTTTGGATGATATTCCGGATTTTGTGGAATGGGCGACGATTGCAATTGAGGACAAGAATTTTTATAGTCATAAGGGCATTTCTTTGCTGGCAATTTTACGTACGGCCGTTACCAATGTTATTCGCGGAGAAAGAGCAGGCGCTTCTACTCTGACACAACAGCTTGTAAAGAATGCGGTTCTTACTACCGAAAAAACATATACCAGAAAAATTAAAGAAGCCTTGATTGCCTATAAAATGGAACAGCGTTTTGAAAAGGATGAAATTTTACAGATGTATTTTAATGAAATTCCTTATGGTTCTACTGCCTACGGGGTTGAAGCGGCGAGCCAGCGTTATTTTGGCAAGAGTGTGACTGATATCAATTTGGCCGAAGCCGCTGTTTTATCCGCCCTACCGCAAGCTCCGAGTCGCTATTCGCCTTATGGTTCAAATAAAGAGATTTTAATTTCCCGTCAGCACTATATTCTTGATCAAATGGCTGAGCAGCAATATATAAGTCAAGAACAAGCAGATGAGGCCAAACAATATATTCTTGAATTCCAGCCTCCCACCAGCGACATTAAGGCACCGCATTTTGTGATGTATATCAAAGAAATTTTGTCGGAAAAATATGGTGAAAAAGTAGTCGAGCAGGGTGGACTCAAAATTATTACCACGCTTGATTTATATAAGCAGGAAATCGCCGAAGAGATTATCGCGGAAGCGAGTGAAGGCAATGAAGAAAATCACAACGCAAGTAACGCCGGACTGGTTTCACTTGATCCAAAAACCGGTCAGATTTTGGCTATGGTCGGTAGTCGGGATTATTTTAATGAAGAAATTGATGGACAAGTTAATATTACTACCAGCTTGCGTCAACCCGGATCTTCGATGAAGCCTTTGGTTTACGCGGTTTCTTTTTTGAAGGGTTATACGCCCAATACTACGTTATATGATGTTGTTACAAATTTTTCTAATGACAAGGTTGAGCCGTATGAACCGCACAATTATGATTTAAAAGAACATGGTCCGGTTTCGATCCGCAAAGCTTTGGCCGGTTCACTCAATATACCGGCAGTCAAGGCAATATATTTGGCCGGGGTTGATAGCGTGCTTGATTTGGCTGAAGATTTTGGCTATAGCACTTTAAATGATCGTGATCGCTATGGTATGTCCTTGGTGCTTGGTGGCGGTGAAGTGAAATTGTTGGAGCATACCAACGCTTTTGGCGTATTTGCACGTGAAGGGATGTGGCGAAGAATTGTCGGCGTGCTAAAAATTACGGACAGCAATGGCGATGTTTTGGAAGAATTTGAGCTTGATGAAAAAAGAGTGATTGACCCTAAAGCGATTCGACAAATTAATAATATCTTATCCGATAATGACGCACGCGCCTATGCTTTTGGAGCACGTAATTGGCTTACGCTTGGCTCCCGGCCGGTGGCCGTGAAAACTGGTACTACCAACGATTATCGTGATGCCTGGACCATTGGCTATACTCCATCGATTGTTACCGGAGTATGGGTCGGTAATTTTGATAACACCGAAATGAAGCGCGGTTCAGCCGGCGGCGTAGTCGCCGCTCCAATTTGGCATGATTACATGGAGCGGATACTTGGAGACACGCCGGTTGAATATTTTAAAGAGCCAAAAATTATAAAAACCGGTAAGGCCATCTTGGATGGAGATATCGGTACGGCGCAAACTTTAAAAATTGACAAAGTGACCGGCATGCTTGCTTCAGAAAATACGCCGGAAGAATTAATCGAAGAAAGAACTTTTTTCGAACCGCACTCTATTCTTTATTATGTTGACGTGAACGATCCTCTGGGCGAGGCTCCAAAAAATCCGGCCAAAGATCCGCAATTTGAATTGTGGGAATCACGTGTTCGCGCTTGGGCGGAGAAAGAAATTGCCAGTTCCAGCAGTGCTACCTCTACTATTTTGGGCGAGGTTCCACCGACAGAAATTGATGATGTTCATACTCCGGAGAATATTCCACAAGTTTCGATTGTTACTCCCGGCAATAAGCAAACTATAAGCAGTCCAAAATTAGATGTCCGTCTTCAGGTGAGTGCGCCGCGAGGAGTTAAGCAGGTTGATTATTTGATCAATGATATTCTTTTTCATACTACGCAAGAATACCCATTCAATTTGAACGAAGCGATTAATTTTTTAAACAACGGTTGGCATAATTTAAAAATCAAAGTTTGTGACGATGTTTTTAATTGTAAAACACGTGAACTCGAGTTTAATTTACAAGTCGAGAACAATCAAAATAATAATACCGGCGACTTTAGCTTGGAATGGTCCTCCCCCTCTTCCGGTTTAGCCGTATCCAACATTGATTTTCCACTTAAGCTAGAACTTAAAGCCATAAATTCGAGCGCGATTGCCAGGATTAATTTTTATTATGAAAAAAACAGCGAAACTAAAACAATTGGTTCCGCTGAAAATATAAATAGTGAGCTCGTTAGCTTTAATTGGGAGGAAGCTCCTTTGAGTGGCACTTACCGGCTTAGCGCTGAAGCGGTTTCTTGGTTAAAAAAATCGTACCGCTTGTCTCCGATTACTATTATTGTAAATAATATTAATTAAAAACTACCAGCTCCATATCTTCTTGCGGTAAATCCTTTTTGGCAATTTTCAATTTTTCTTCTTCTGTTGCTTTAATGCCTATTTCTTTAATAAACTTATCAATGCTATCAATATCATATTTTAAACCCTTAACCTTGTAATGCATCGGAATAACAAGGCGTGGTTCTATTTGGCTAATCACTTCTACCGCTTGTTTAGCGTTAAGAGTATATTTGCCGCCAACCGGTATCATTAATATGTCAGTTCCCACCAGTGCTTCAAGTTGTTTATTGTCCAACACATGCCCCAAGTCGCCTAAGTGAACTACGGAAATATTGTCGATTTCAAAACGATATATTATATTTAAACCGCGTTCGGTTCCTTTTTTTTCATCATGATAAGACTCAATTCCCTGGATGGCAACGCCTTTAATCTCATATTCACCGGCTGTGTCAATTACTATCGGCTTTCCTCGAAGTGCGCTTATGTTGTTGTGATCATCATGAGAATGGCTGACCGTAATAATATTAGCTTCAAAGTTTGGTGGTTTTAGTCCGGTTTTTTTGTCATAAGGATCAGTGACAAGAGTTAGGCCGTCTGGGCCAATCTTGTCTTGGATTTTAAAGCATGAGTGTCCGATGTGTTGTATAATCATAGAATTTTAAGTTTATTATATATTAATATTTATTTAGCAAAAAAATCTTCATCCAAATCCTTATCCTCTTTTGTTTCTTCATCATCATTTTCTGTTTTTAAAACAGGTGGTGTTTTTGATTCTTCGTTTTCTAAATAATTTTCATGAGGAGAGCTTTCAGCACGTGAATGCAAAGACACCCCGGATGTTCCTTGTTCGTCTAGAGCATCGGATTCACCCTGACTGATTAGAATATTCCTGGGCTTAGCACCATTGGACGGTCCGACCATGCCCATTTCTTCCAGTTGATCTAAAATGCTGGAAGCTCGAGCATAGCCGATGCGTAATTTTCTTTGCAAGAATGAAGCTGAGGCTTTATTGAATTGTAGTATGTTTTCTTTGGCTTCGTGCAGTAGCTCGTCTTCGTCGCCTTTTTTTCCGTCCAAACCAATTCCACCAGTACCCTTAACCGCTTGCCGTTCTGTCACGCTTTTAATGAATTGCACTCCTTTACTTTTGACTTTAATATAGTTTACTATTTTTTTGATTTCATCATCAGAGAGGAAAGCACCTTGCAAACGGATCGGCTTGGAAAGTTCGGCATTGGCAAAAAGCATGTCTCCGCGTCCAAGAAGTTTCTCTGCTCCAAGCGAATCCAAGATTGTTCGAGAATCAGTACCAGAAGCAACCGAAAAAGCAATTCGACCCGGCATGTTGGCTTTAATTAACCCAGTAATTACATCAACGCTGGGGCGTTGAGTAGCCAGAATCAAATGAATACCAACGGCTCGCGCCATTTGTGCTAAGCGAATAACACAAGCTTCAATTTCTTTAGCATTAGCCACCATTAAATCGGCTAATTCATCGATTATAAAAACAATATAAGGCATTTTTATTTCAGTACTTTCATTGTAGGCTTGAATGTTGCGTTGTCCTTGTTTTTGCAATACTTCAAAGCGTCGTTCCATTTCGTTAAGACACCATTTAAGAGCATTGACTGTTTTTGATATTTCAGTAATTACCGGAGCAAGTAAATAGGGAATATTGTTATAAATTGGTAATTCAACCCGCTTAGGATCAACCATAATAAAACGAAGCATGTCCGGACTATTTTGATAAAGTAAGCTGACAATGATTGTGTTAAGACAGACTGATTTACCAGAGTTAGTGGCTCCAGCCACCAGGAGATGAGGCATTTTAGTAATATCATCCAACCAGACTTTACCGGCAACATCTTTTCCCAATACCATCATTGTGTTACTATTTCTTTTTTTATAGGTTTTTGTGTTGAGCGCCTCACGTAGATTTACTATTGCTTTGGATTCGTTTGGTACTTCTACTCCGACCAAGTGTGTGCCCGGAATTGGTGCTTCAATTCGAATCGGATGAGCTGCTAAAGCTAAGGCTAAATCGTTACTTAAGTTAACAACACGAGAAAGCTTCACTCCCTCAGAGGGGCGGAAGGTGTATTGAGTGACAGTTGGACCGACGCTAACATCACTCATCTCTACTTGAATACCAAAATTAGCCAAAGAGCTTTGGATGATTTCTTTGTTTTGTTTGATGTCGCCACTGGTTGGTTTGTTTTTTTTACTGTTTAGAAGCGATAAAGGCAGTTTGATATCAATTCCGCTTGGCTCCATCCACCACATACTCTCATCTTCTTTAATTTCTTTAGCATTAAATTCTGGTTTACCCTCTAAGGCTTCTTCATCATCCTCATCTCCTCCCTTGTCCTCCGAAGCTTCAGCACAGGAGGATTCTTCCTCCTCATCATCATCATCTTCTTCTTCCTCCTCCTCCTCATCTTCATCATCCTCTTCTTCTTCCTCATCTTCATCATCCTCCTCTTCTTCTTCTTTTTCTTGATTAAATAGTTTATTAAAAACAAAATGGATTGGATAAAATATTTTTGCCATGATTGAGTTTCTTCCAAACATAGCATTGAGCGAAGTATTAAAAGCTAAAAGCAATGAAATTACAACTAAACTGATGCTAACAATAAAAGAGGCAATAAGGCCCATTAATTTCATAAATATATCTGCCAGATAATATCCAATATAGCCGCCACCATCTCCTAGACGTAGCGCTTCATTCCAACGGTCATGTTCAATAAATAAAAATAATAAAATTTGAAAAGAAAGAATAAATACAAGAAAGCCAAAAAAATTGCGCCCCTTAAGCTCAAAGCGCTCTTCATTAAATAAAGCATATCCGATAAAAATTAAAACGACCGGCAAGAGCCATTTGCCCCAACCAAGACCGACTGTGAGCCAAGTTTTTAAATATTGCCCCATGAGTCCGGCCATGTCAAAAAGGCCCAAAAGACTGATTGCGCCGATCGCTAAAATAAAGACAATAAAAATTCCCTTTTTTGTATCAGGGTCCAGGTCTAAATGGGGCAGGCCGGGTAAGCGGATATAATCCAAAGCACTGCGTTTTTTACGGCGTCGCGACATAGTTTTGTTTATAGATTTATCGGTATATAAAAAGCCAAAAACAAGGCACCGAAACATACCTTTTCCTGATAATATTATAGCATATTTATTTATAATTAATAATGCTTATTATAATGGAGCGAGAGTTTATCCACAGATAAGTTTAAAACTTATAAAAATAGCTTTGTTTATGATATATTTTAGCTAATCTTAGTGCGGTTGCATTGTTTTATTAATTATGTTATTATTTATTTATCAAATAAATACCAGTCCTTTCTTAATACACAAAACGCAACCCCTTTTCCCTAAGGCTTATTGATTATATATCTTTAAGCCTTTTTTATTTTTTAACTAAGCGAAAAATAATGATTCCGAATATAATAATAATCGTGCCGGATACTATTAATAAATATTGATAGAGTTTTTGTTTATTATTTTTTTCCGGTAAGCTCCATTCGTCCGCGCTTGAAATTTTACCCAACACTTTTCCGCTCGTTTCTAAGTTTTGACGAACAATGTCATTTTTATTGCGCGGTTGTACGCGCACTCCGGATTTTGTTTGAACCACAATGCCGGTTATTTCTAATTTATCCCCTTCGTTGTACTCAGACGCACTAATACCGGTTCCTCGTTTAATATAGATCAGGCGCTCGTCAGTACCGTCATCCAGGTACAGACTTGAGCCTTTGCGTTCCACGATTTCACCGGATAAACTGACAAGTTCTCCCGTGATGCCCTTATTAATGTCGGCGCAAGCACAGGCGCGCGTTTTTGGCTCGCTAAGCTTCTCTAAAAATTTTATGTCACCCGTGCTTTTGGTTTTAATGCGTTTTTCACCATAGCTCAAAGAAATTTCTCCATTCACCTCAATATAATCGCCTCTTTTTAAGGCAGGAAAATTCTTTTTATAATTATAAATTTGAATGCCGGGAGAGCCCACAATATAAAAATATTGGACACCAAACACGCCTGGTAGCACTGCAACCGTACCGCGCGTACGGACTAAATCTCCTTGTTCAAGATTTCGCGTTTTTTCTAGCGGGACAGCAAATATTTTTTTGATTATTTTTGTACTTTTTTTTGCGCTTACACTTTTTGAGTTGTCGATAATTTTTATTATATTATTTTCTCCGGGTGTGCTTTCAAGCGTCCATTGCCACTCGCCTGTGCCGGCCCGAGCCATTGATGTGTTTTCGCTAACATTTTTGTAATCAATCGAGTCGATTACTCGGCTGCTTTGATCAAGTAAGCGTACCGAGTCGCTTGAATTATTTAGGGCTAGACCGGTTTCTTCCCGATCAAACAAGAAATAAGCACCAGGATCAAGCCAGTAGTCTTCCTTCAAATCAAAAGGACGACTTCCTGCCTCATTATCATCAATTTGCCAATCACGCAGATTTACTCGCGTGTTTCCTTGATTATGAATTTCTATCCATTCACCATCTTGGTCAGCGCCGCTTGGATTGGGCATAAATTCGGAAATAACTATTTTGTACTCCAAATTTTCTTCTTCATTATTACCGGCGATGAAAATTGTTTTTTCCAAGCTTTCGACAAATTGAGTATCGCTAACGCTTAATTTGACCGTATATTCACCGCCATGCAAGTAGGTGTGTTCCGGGTGAGGCAGCTTGTTAACAAAACCATCGCCAAAGTCCCAATAAAATTCTAAAACATCACCATCTTCATCGATTGTATCAGAACTAATAAAGCGAATCGGCGTACCGATTTTGCCAATTTCCGGACAATCAAAATCAACTTGAGGGGGATGATTTATTTTTTCGACTTGGTTTTCCTGTCCCGGACTAATGGTTTTACTCCAACGGCAAGTTGTTTTTATTTTTTCATCTTCAAAATAAATACAATTATAGCTTTGTCCTTCGACTGAATTTGTATATTGGATTTTTTGTTTCGGTTTTTCTTCGAAGGGAAAATATAGCGCAACCGTGTCGCCATTGTTGTTTAAAGCAATTTTACTGTCCTTTCTTTTGATTAATAAATATCCTTTGCCTTGAATAGTGGCAGCAAGTTCATAGGGCTTTGTGCTTGAGTCCCCTAGGCGGTAGGCAAAGAGATTAACGCTTCTCTCGCCGGCATTATAGAGTTCAATAAACTCTTCTTCGTCTGTACCGACAGGATTGGGAAATATTTCCGAGATATAGATATTGGCGCTGTAGTCATACTCTGCTTTTTTGTCGGAATAAATAATATTATCATCGCTCGAGATGTTGTCGCTTGTTTCTTCTTCGGTCGGTTCTGTTTTGCTATCATTTTCGTTTTTGTCTTCGCCCGGACTGGGGGAGGAGTTTATTTCAAAATCAGTCAGATTATTGTTAGTGTTTTTGCCCAAAATTTTTCTCTCAATGCTTTCGTTAACGACAGGGTTAGGTGCAGCTTCTTCTTTATGTATGCTCGCTTCACCCCAGCCGACCAAATCAATAATTTCGTCATTAGCATTATAAAGAACTGCGGTGTTGTTATCTGCAATTGAATAAGAAGAGCCGGAATATGATAAATCGGCTTCAAAATCAGCGCTAAAATCAGGATGCGCGATCACAAAAAAGCTTTTTGCCACAACAGTACCGCTAAACTTCGTAGATGAAACCAGGTTGCTTTCATTGCCGCTCTTTGTTTTCTTTTTTAGACTATAATTTTCCAAATCAATTTCTATGTCAGTCGGATTGTACAATTCGATAAATTCACGCTTACTCTCCCCCTCACTCCCAACCAATATTTCATTAATCATGAGCTCACTTTCACTTGCCGTCAAATTAAAAATTGGGCAAATAAAAAATCCTGCAATGATTAGCAGGATTAAAAATCCAGGAAAAAAAATCCCACCTCCTTGTATTGTTTTCATAATAGTAAATTTACTTTTTTATATTATAAATTAATCAACCAATTTTTCGATTTTTTCAATTTTGTCATAATGAAGCGAAATCGAGACAAAATTATCACCGGTAATTTGTAGAGTGCGTGCCCGAGCGTCATTACTTGCCACAACTCCGTCTCGGTCTGAACCTTGTTTCATTTCAATGCTTACTTTGTCTCCTTCCTTGGCTTTTTCCGCGCTAATTTTTTTTCTTTGCATATTTTTATTATAATTTTTTAAATATTTTTAGGTTTTACTAACGTCTTTGGCTTCGTCTAGTTTTATTGATAATAATTTACTTACACCGTTATTGCCCATAGTAATGCCGTAGAGAATGTTCGCTTTGCGCATCGAAGCGCGGTTGTGCGTAATAACGATGAATTGGGTCTTGTGTGACAATTCATCCAAAATACTGGCTAAGCGCTCGGAATTAGCCTCATCTAAGGCCGCATCTACTTCGTCCAAGACGACAAAGGGAGAGGGATTGGAACTGATAATCGCGCAAATCAGGGCAATCGCGGTGAGTGCGCGTTCTCCGCCGGAAAGCATAGTGACAGTTTTTATTTTTTTGCCCGGAGGGGTCGCTTGTATTTCAACGCCGGCTAAACCAGTGGCGTTATGTTTTTGTAAAAATTTAATTTTTTTCAGGTCGTCTAAATTTGCGTCCTCCTTCTTTTCCGTGTCCTCACTCTCGATTTTATTTTTATTGTCTTTATCCTTCATAGTTTCCATCACTTTTGCTATTTTCGCACCGCCGCCCTTAAATAAAATTTTAAAATATTTTTCAAAATTAGTCGCGATTTTATTAAATTCTTTATCAAAACGCTCTTTAATACTACCATCAAGTTCCTTTATTATTTTTTGTAAGGAATCAATGGCTGCGCCAAAATCGTTAATCTGTCCGCTCAAAAAATCAAAACGTTCTTTTGTTTCATTGTATTCATTTTCAATTTCCGGATCAATCCCGCCAATCATTTCTAGTTGTCGCTTTAGAGAATTGATTTTATCCTTATGAGCGTCTTCGTCAATCTCATCTGTTATTTTGCTGTTTTTAATATTTTTCAAGCTATCAAGCTCTTCACGTATTTCTTCTTCTAGATTTTCCAGTTTGGCTTCATAACGAGTTGAGTTAATTTTGATTTCGTTTAATTTATTATTAACCGTGTTAATTTCTTGTTGCATCGCACTCAGTTCACGCTGTATTTTAAATAGATTATTGCGCGCGTTTTCATCTTCTCTGTTTAGTTCTTTAATTTTAATTTTTATTGTTTGCTCTTTGTTGTTGATTTGTTCTATTTTTTTGTGTAGCGCGTTTTGTTTTTTTTGAATTTCATTCATATCGATTGCCTTGTCTTGCCGGTTAATTTTTTCTTTTATTTTTGCCTTTTCTGTTTTAAATTCAATAATTTTTTCGTTTAAGAACTTCACCCTTTCGCTTATAGCTGTAATACGCAAGTCGTTTTTTTTGATGCGACTTAATATTTCGTCTTTTTCTATGGCAGCCTTTTCCGTTGCTACTTGTATTTCGCTAAAATCAATTAATTCTTCTTGTCCGATCCCCAGGCTTTCGGCTAATAATAATAATTCGGATATCTCTTTTTCGATTTTTTTGATGCTGTTTTTTAGTTTGTTAATATCTTCGTATTTGTGTACTGCGTTTAGGTTTTTTACCACTTGATTTAAACGTTGATGCAAGTTGCTAAAATTTTTATTGTCTTTATTCGAATGTCTCAGTTGTTCATTTAAAGTTTTGATTTTTTTATTGATTGTTTCACGTGAGCGTTCAAGCTCTTTGGTTTTTTCTCGGCTGATATTTATACTCGCGTTTTGATCGTTTATTTCTTCGGAAATTTTTGTAATTTTTTTGTCCAGGTCTGATTGACGACTTATAAGAAAAGATAAATCAAATTGACCGCTAGCTTCCAGTTTAATCTCGGTTTGTGCTTCGAGTTTGGCTAGGCGAGTGTTTAAAGTATTTTTTTCTTGTTGAATTTTTGCTAGTTTTTCTTGGTTTATGGGCAATTCTCTTGTTTCTTGGCTGGTTTTTTCCAGTTCGTTTAATTGACGGTTCAATCGCTCGAGCTTTTTTTCTTTATCAAATTTTATTTTTTCCAATTCAAGAAATTCATTATTATGTTTGGTAAATTTTTGGTTTATTCCTTGCCAAAGTACGCGATAATAGACAGTTTGTTTTTCTTTTAATTCTTTTTCGATTTCGTTTCGCTTTTTAAGTTTATTAACTTGCCTGGTCAGGCTTTTCAGGCGTGGTTCAATTTCGGAAATAAGCATTTTAGCTTGGACAAGATTTTCATAACTGTTTCTGAGCTTATTGAGTGAATCGTCTCGTTTGATTTGATATTGCTTCACTCCGGTAGCCTCATCAAAAAACTCTTTTCGCTCCGACAAGGAAGTATTCAGAAATCCTTCAACCATGCCTTGGCCGATGACAGAGTAGGTTTTTTGGCCAAATTTTGATTTGGCAAGCAACATTTGAATATCGGAGAGACGGGCGCGGTTATTGTTTATCATATATTCACTCTCACCATTACGAAAAAGACGACGAGTGATAATAATTTTAGAATAATCAACCGGCGCTTGCTTGTCTTCATTGTTCAAAAATAAGGACACTTCAGCCATGCCAAGCTGGCCTTTTTTGTCAGAGCCGGAAAAAATAACGTCCTCACCTTTTTTTCCGCGCAGCGTTTTCATGCTTTGTTCACCAAGTGCCCAGCGAACCGCGTCCGCTACATTGGATTTGCCGGAGCCATTAGGTCCCACCACAGCTGTAATCCCCCGTTTGATTTTATCCATCATACCGGGGAATCTAAGCAAATTTTTATTCGCAAAAGATTTAAAGCCTTGAACTTCTAATTTCTCAAGATACATATATATAATGCGAATTTACGAATTATATGCGAATATAGCAAATTCGAATTATGCGAATTAATAAAATAAAAAAATATGAAGCATTTTTTTTAATGCTTTATACTTTCTACTTTTAACTTTCTACTTTTATTATACAATATTTTTACAAATAAAAAAAGTTTGTTTGATTTTTTAATTATATATAATGTTTTTTTGTACATAATAAAAACACCGCCATATAAGAGACCGGCGGTGTTTTTAATTTGCATCCCCATGCTCACTCTACTTCACTAAAAGTGAAATAAAGCTAGAAAGAGAGGGATGTAGAAATGCACTGGGCAAAACTACTTTGTAATAATGCTCCAGGATGACTACATCCCAGTTGTTGTTTTTCTCAACAAGAAGAATTTAAGAAGGATTGTTGAGCTTTGTTTTAAAGGACATTGAATATATTGGCGGGGTATTTGGATAAGCCCCTATTCCCTGTTTAAAACGATTAGTATCGTTTCAAGTAACAGGGAGGAAGCACCTTTTTTCGGTAGTTCCTCGCTATTATTTAAAACAATAAACTAGGCTAAATTTGATTTTTCAATCCGTTCCATTTGCATTCCACCAATTTCTATCGGTAAATGTTTGATTCTGTTTTCGATTTGGACATTATTTTTTATTATTAACTTATTGAGATTAGTGCCGGTTAGTGAGTTGTATAATAAGCTTAGACTGAGGGTGGAAAATATGACAATAAAAAAAGCAATGGACAAACTAAGCCAAAGTCCAGACCAGCTGAACTCCTGTTCCATTGCTTTCTTTTTAATGTTGCGGTAATAATGCCAACCAATTTGCTCAAGTGGCAAATCGTGGACATCATTTGCTGTGTTTATGTTCATTTTTTATTTTTGTTTTGGCTTTTTGTTAAATTTGAGGAGCAAAAAATAGGTTTTTCAAACCATCTATATACATAATAGCAAATATTTGCGCTTTTGTCAATGTGGAAAACTAAATTAATTTAAATTTATTCAGTAATTCCGGGTTATCCATCTGTGCTCTAGCCGTTTCTTTATCGATTAATTTTTCTTTATACAGGTGTTGAATGTTTTGGTCTAAGCTTAGCATTCCTTCACGTGAGCTAGTTTCAATGATTGTTTTAATTTGAGAGATCTTATTTTCTCGAATTAAATTAGCAATAGCCGGTGTGTTAATCAGAATTTCTCGAGCCGCGGTTCGGCCTCCACCGATTTTTGGCACTAAGCGCTGAGAAATTACTCCAGCCAAAGTCATTGATAATTGTTGCTTGACTTGATTCTGTTGGTGCGGTGGAAAAATATCAATAATACGATCGATAGTTTGCGCGGCATTATAAGTATGAAGTGTAGCCAAAACCAGGTGTCCCGTTTCGGCTAGGGTGATCGTGGTTGCGATTGTTTCAAGGTCGCGCATTTCGCCCACCATAATAACATTTGGGTCTTGCCGGAGAGCATGCTTAAGGCCTTCGGCAAAAGAAAGCATGTCGCTGCCCAGTTGCCTTTGAATAATAATACTTTTTTCCGGTTTGAATAAATATTCAATTGGATCTTCAAAAGTAATGATATTGGCGAAACGGTTATGATTAATATAATTAAGCATAGCGGCTAAAGAGGTGGATTTACCACAGCCGGTTGGACCGGTTAGAAGAATCAGCCCTTGTTTGAGGTCCAGTAAATTATAAACAACTTTGGGTAGATTAATTTCATCCAAAGTAGGAATGTGGTCGGTGATAACACGAGCGACTAAGCCCATATTGCCCTTTTCAAAATGTAGGTTAATGCGATAGCGAAAGCTCTCTTCTTCGGTGCCAATATCCAGCTCTTTGCTAACCTTGAAGCGCTCTAAATCTTTGGCTGACAAGAGTTGAGTGACCATTGCTTCCATTTCTTTTTTTGTGATAGGTTTTTGGCTTTCAATGTACTCCAAGCTTCCGTCAAATCTAATTGCCGGCGGAACGCCGACTATTAAATGTAAATCAGAGGCTTTTTTGTCTGTCGCAATTTTTAAAAGTTCTTTTATTGTCATATTTTATAGTATTAAGTAT
>JAYENK010000005.1:24190-25856 GCA_034722035.1 Patescibacteria group bacterium
GTACTCCAAGCTTCCGTCAAATCTAATTGCCGGCGGAACGCCGACTATTAAATGTAAATCAGAGGCTTTTTTGTCTGTCGCAATTTTTAAAAGTTCTTTTATTGTCATATTTTATAGTATTAAGTATTGTTGTTAGCTTAAAAATATTTAATACTGATATTATACCATAAAAAAAACTCCGCGTCATTTGTAGAGTTTTTTTAATATCATTTAATTTTTACCAGCCTTTCTTTTTAATGCCAAGCATGGCTGCGTTTACCTGGGCTTCTTGTTTGCTTGTGCCTTTGCCTTTTACGATTAATTTGTTGTTTAAATATAATCCAACCTCAAAAGTTTTGGCATGATCCGGCCCGGATTCGCTTAGTATTTTGTAGTTAGGAGTAACTTTATAAATTTCTTGTGATTTTTCCTGAAATTTTGATTTGGGATCCATATATAATTCATTTTCCAGAATATTATCAAGTTTGGAAATCATATGGTTATGTACGAACTTGCTCGCCATTTTCATTCCTCCATCCAGATAGATGGCGCCAATCAATGCTTCAACTGCGTTGGCCAAAATAAATTGTCGTGCTTTTGAATTAACGTCTTTAGACTCACCTCGTGAGAGATACATGCAATTTTCAAAGTCAATCTCCTTGGCAACCTTCGCAAGCATGTTAGAATTTACCAAGCTGGCACGCCAATTTGTCAAGTCGCCTTCGGGGGTAGTGGGAAAGTTGTCAAACAAATATTTTGTGACAATGATTTCCAGAACCGCGTCCCCCAAAAATTCTAAACGCTCGTTGTGGGGCAGAGCAAAGTCGGGGTTTTCATTTAAATAAGAACGGTGTACAACCGCTTGTTGCAACAAGTCGATATTTTTAAATTTAATATCGATTCTTTTTTCAATTTTTTTTAGATTGTCCATTTAATAAATTATTTTTTAGTTTTATTGAGTATGTCTTTGTATATCGCTCCCAAAACACCGTTGACAAATTTTCCGCTAGATATAGAACCAAAAGTTTTGGCAATTTCAATCGCTTCGTTAATCGCCACTTTAGCCGGAATATCTTCATTGAAGATAAGTTCGTAGACGCCAATACGAAGAATGTTTCTGTCTATAATAGTGATTTGCTCAAGTGGCCATTCGGTTGCATATTTGCTGATGTGGGTATCAATTTTTTTTTGATTTTTGAGTACTCCATTGATTAAATTTTGCACAAAGCCATGATCATCAAATTGAGGCGCAAAATTTTTAAAAACTTGTTCGGTGATTTTTTCTACATTCTTTTCAGACGCGCCATTAAAATCCCAAAGGAATAATGATTGCATGGCAATGGTTCGTGCCAGATGTCGATTGGACATAAAAATAATTTAAAAAGAAAAAGTGAAAGGTTATTCACTTTTTGCTTTTTTTTCTTTTATTTTAATAACTTCACGTTTTTTGTAAGTGCCACAAAATGCACAGGCCTTGTGTGGTTCTACTGCTTTTCCGCATTGTTGGCATTTGCTTAGATTTGCACTCTTAAGCGCGTGATGTGATCTTCTGCGTCCGGCCGATGAGCTGGTACGACGTTTTTTAGGTACAGACATAAATTCAATAATAATAATTTTTATTTACAACTATAATATAACCAAATATTCCCAAAAAAGTCAAATTTAAATTTTTTAAAAAATTAAAATA
>JAYENK010000006.1:0-6091 GCA_034722035.1 Patescibacteria group bacterium
GTGGTATAATATATTAATGTTAAATAAAATAAAAACAAAATGAAACTTATTAAAAATTTGATAAATTTTAAATATCTCCTGTATTTTTTTGGGATTAAATTAAAATATAGTAAAAACAAAAAAGAAGTATTAAGCAAGATTGGCAAACTCAGAAAGCAAGTTTTTGTTGAGCGAAATTATGTTGAAGCAAAAGAAGTACCGGATATATGGTTGGATGAATATGATCAAGAGGCAATAAATTTTTATGCAAGCAAAAAAAACAATATTATTGGCATCGTTCGTATCATCAAGAAAGAAGCAAAGTTAATTTTGCCGATAGAAAAATATTTTAATTTATTAGATATAATTCCAAAAAATTACGTAGAAATTTCTAAGCTGGCTGTTTGCGCAGAACATCGTGGTGGCAAAAGGCTTTTGTTTATTGGTTTAATGCAACAGATATTAAAATACTGCAAAAAAAATAATATTAATCACTTAGTAATGTTTATGCCAGACTGGTTGTTTGAATCAATGAGAAAGTTAGGTGTCAATATGTATGTACTTGAACATGAAGCTTTGACCAAGAAAGAAATAGATGAAAGACACACGATGCGTAAATATTTTAATAAACAAACTATTACTCCTTATATTTTTAAAGTTTAAAAAGTGGAAGTTGGAAATTTTAAAATTTTTTTTACAATTTTGCAATTAATTATTATTGCAATTAATATTTTATTGGGCTTCATCACTTTGCACTATGCTTCTGCTAAACACATTAGTAAGATTTTTAGCGGTTTAGTGGCTGCTATTAGCATTTGGATGATAGGCTTGATAATGGTTAGACAACTAGACGGTGTAATCGGCCTCCGAATTGCTTTTTTTGGAGCGTCGTTAATAATGCCGTTTTTTTTCTTATTTACCGCATCTTTTCCCATAGTTTTCAAAAAAAAATTTATTGTATTTTTTAAATATTTCATTATTATTTTTGGTCTGGTTTTTGCTTTTTTGTCATTGTTTACCGGTTTAGTTGTTGAAAATGTAACTTTAACTTCACCTGCTCAATATACAGCCGATTATGGCTTTTTTTATTCTATTTTTGGTTTAGTTTTTATTGTTGGTGTTATTGGAGCAATAGTGTTAATGGTATATCAGTATGTTAAGGCTAAAGGGCGAGAGAGTCAGCAAGCTTTATATGAATTAATTGGTATGACTTTCGCGATTATTCCCGCTACTTTCAGCAATTTAATTATTCCTCTGTTTACTGGAAATTCTTTTTATTCAAATTTTGGTCCATTTGCCGTTACTATTTTTATTGGCTTTTCTTTTTATGCAATCATTAAGCACCGTTTAATGGACATCAGATTTGTGTTACGGCGTTACTCCGTTTATTTAGTATCTTTAATTTCTATTATTTTACCGGTAGTTATTGTTAAGCGTTTGTTCAATTGTACTTACGGCCTCAACGCTGTTTGGCTTGATTATATATTTTTAATTATAGCCATTAGCCTTTTTCCTGCTTTAAGAAATTATTATTATTGTCTGGCAAACCGATACTTTTTTACTTCGCTCTATGACGCTCAGCAAGTAATTGCCGGTTTATCCGACAAGCTAAGCTCAACTCTTAGGCTTGATAAGATTTATAAATATGTTAGTGATTCACTCATTGCTTCGCTCCATGCACGTAGCATACAGATTTATATATTTAATAAAAAATCAAAAAAATATGAACCGAGTTATTATCACGGTAATGAAAAAATCGATCAAAATGTCTTTGTAGAAGATAGGGGCTTTTATTTTAATTATTTACAAAAAAATGTTCCAGTAATTGTTGATGAACTGAGAAAAAAAGCTTATGTGTCTTATCGACAAACAATTGATCATTTAACATCTCAGAAGGTTGAAGTTGTTATACCTTTATATTTAAAGGATAGAACAATCGGCATAATTGCTCTGGGGCGCAAAGAGTCGCATGATGTTTATAATGATGAAGATATCAAATTGCTCGAAACAATTGGCGCGCAGTCCGCAATCGCGATTGACAACGCGATTAATTACGAGGAAGTAAAGAATTTTAGTAAAAAGCTTCAGTATGAGGTTAAAATTGCAACCGATGATTTAGTCAAAGCCAACGCTAAGTTAAAACAACTAGATCAGGCTAAGAGTGAATTTGTTTCAATCGCTTCGCATCAATTGCGTACTCCGCTCACTGTCATTAAAGGCTATATCTCGATGTTTTTGGAGGGGAGTTTTGGTAAAATGGACGAACTGCAAAAAGATTCAATGGAAAAGGTTTATCATTCCAACGAGCGCTTGATTCAATTGGTGGAGAACCTACTCAACATTTCTCGGATAGAGTCGGGTCGGTTTTGTGTTAACAAAGAACCGGTTAATTTATTCGAAATGGTAAAAAGTGTAGTTGAAGAGTTAAGTGGTCCGGCAAACAAGAAAAGTTTTAAGCTTGAGCTTGTAAAGCCCAAAAAAGATGTAATAGTAGTTCCTTTGGATCAGGAAAAAATTAGGCAGGTTGTGCTGAATTTGATTGATAATTCAATTAAATATACAAAAAAAGGAACAGTTAAAGTGCGTATTAGTAGGAGGAAAAATAATGTTTTGTTTTGTGTGTCCGATAAAGGCATGGGGATTAAGCCGGACGACTTGGTTGATTTGTTTGAAAAATTTTTTCGTGGAACCGACACGGCTCTGATTCATACCGAAGGAATCGGTCTGGGTTTATACGTTGCGAAACGAATAGTAGAAGTTCATGGAGGAAAAATCTGGGCCGAGAGCAAAGGGGAGAATAAGGGTTCTAAATTTTGCTTTACCTTACCGCTTAAAGATAAGGATAAAAATAAATAAAATGAAGAAAACAATTCTTATAATTGAAGATGATGAATATTTGGCCGAGCTTTATCGTTTTAAATTTAGCCAGGGGCCCTATACGATTTTAGAAGCACGCAACGGGCGTGATGGCGCTGACATTGCCAAAAAAGAAAAACCGGATTTAATTTTACTGGACATAGTTATGCCGGTTTTGGATGGGTATGAGACTCTAAAACTTTTACGTGAAGACAAGGAGACCAAGAATTTAAAAATATATATACTGTCCAATCTTGGTCAGGCGGACGAAATTCAACATGCAATTAATGACGGCGCGGATGGGTATTTTATCAAGGCTAACATGACTCCGAACCAGCTCTTAAATGAGGTAGATGAAATACTTAAAAATTAATTTGTTTTTTGGTTTTTTATCTGTTAATATAATATTTGTAATAATTATTAAATAAAAAATATTCTATGAGCGTAGAAGTTGATAAAAACTTATGTATTGGCTGTGGCGCTTGCGTCGCTATTTGTCCCAAAACTTTTAAAATGAATGACGCCGAAGGCAAGGCCGAAGTGAGCGCGCAAGACGATATAACCTGTGCGAACAGTGCTTCCGATGGCTGTCCGACTCAGGCAATTATTGTTAAATAAAATTTTATGCAAAAAACGGCTATTTTATTTTTAGAATAATTGTTTTTTTTGTATATTTTATGTTCCTAAGTGACATTAAAAAGTTAAACATCTCTCAAGCTCCCGGCATCTATCGTTATTATAATAAAGCCGGAGAGATTATATATATCGGTAAAGCGGCTAATTTGCGTAGCAGGGTGTCTTTGTATTGGCGGAAAAGCGCGAATCATGCACCGGCAAAAAAAGAAATGCTAAAGGAAATTGTAAAAGTGGAATGGGAAGAGTGTGAAACTGAAATCGAGACTTTGCTTTTGGAGGCAAACTTAACTAAACATCATCAACCAAAATATAATATAGATTTGCGTGATGACGAGCGTTTTAATTATATAAAAATTCCTACTGAAGACGAAATTCCTGGAGTTTTTATCACTCGCAAGATAGACAAGTCCGGCAATTCATATAATTAAACGCGTCCGCGATGAAGCGTACCGTTTTGCCGTTAAATATCATCAAGTGCTTCGACGGAAAAAGTTTTTAAAGAAATAAATTTTTTATAATTTTGTCAAATTATGTTATAATATATATATGACCGAATCAATTTTTATTGACATTAGTTTGGTTTTGGCAATTGCGATTAGCATTTCTTTTATTGTCCAATTATTGCGTCAGCCACTAATTATTGCCTACATCATTACCGGCCTTATGGCCGGGCCTTTATTTTTAAACCTGATCAATACCAATCAGGAATTTTTTGACATATTTGCCAAAATCGGCGTAATTTTGCTTTTATTTCTAGTCGGTCTTAGTTTGAATATTGACTATTTAAGGCGGATTGGTAAGGCGGCGACAATTACCGGAATCGGTCAGGCGAGTTTTACTACTTTTTTTGGTTTTTTAATTTTGCTAGGGCTCGGTTTCGATAAAGCGGCCGCGTTTTATTTGGCAATTGCTATTACTTTTTCTTCGACTATTATTATAATGAAACTGCTCTCGGATAAGCGGGAGCAACGTACGGTTTATGGCCGCTATACGATTGGTCTAATGCTCGTACAGGATATGATTGCAATTGCCTTAATGATTCTTTTACCTTCAATCGGCAGTGGTGAATCAATTGTCGCTTCATTTTTAATGTTGTTTGTAAAAATTATAGTTCTTATTGCCTTGGTATATTTTTTGTCGCGGGTAGTGTTGCCGATAATTCTCGAGCGAGTAGTTCAAAACTCCGAGTTTCTTTTGATATTTACCATGGCCTGGTGTTTTGCCGTGGCCGGACTTACCGCTTGGGCCGGTCTTACTCTGGAGGTAGGTGCTATCATGGCCGGTTTGTCACTTGGTTCTTCGGTTTATCGAACCGAAATCAGCAGTCGGATCAAGCCGATTCGCGATTTTTTTATTGCAATCTTTTTTATTATTCTCGGTTCGGAAATGAACGTAGCTGATTTTTGGATTTCAATAATGCCGAGCCTGGTTTTATCCGTTTTTGTTTTGGTTGGCAACCCGTTTATTCTATATACGCTTTACCGTCGGATGAAGTTTACGCGTAAGTCTAGTTTTTTGGCCGGACTTACCGCGGCTCAGGTTAGCGAATTTGGCTTTGTTTTCCTTTTTATTGCCAATGAGCTTGGCTTTGTTGATGGACAAATTTTGTCAATTTTTACTTTAGTTGCTTTAATTACAATTTTTGTTTCTTCATATTTGATTACTTATAATCATCAGGTTTATAAATTTTTAGCTCCATTTTTGAATTTATTCGGACCGGATAAATGTAAGGCCAAAAAAGAGGATAATGATACTTATGATGTCTTGATTTTTGGCTATCATCGTCTTGGTTGGAAGATTTGTGATTCACTCAAAGAAATGGGTATAAGTTTCGCGGTGGTAGATTTTGATCCAATGGCAATTAAAAAATTAAGGATGCGCCGTATCCCGTATTTTTTTGGTGATGCGACTGAGGTCGATTTTCTTTGCGAATTACCAATTGATTCGGCCAAGATGGTTATTTCCACTTTGCCTCGGGCGGATGATCAAATGACTTTAATCAAACATATTCGTTTGAATAATAAAGAAACTTTGTTAATTGCTAATTTATCCCATTCTAAATTTTTGGAAAATCTTTATGGCGCGGGCGCTGACTATATCATGATGCCCCATCTTTTATCCGGTCAATGGATGGCCAATCTACTTAAGACAAATAACTGGGACCGTAAGGTTTTTCGTGATCTTACCAAAAAACAGAAAGAAGAATTAAGACTTAGATTCACCCTCGGGGAACTAGTTGAAAAGAAAAATTAAATCTCTATAATCTATCCGCTAAAAATCCAAAAATTGTATCCACGCCAAGTTTTTTTTGATCCACTCTCTAATTATCCATTTTTTATCATTATTATTTTTTTGCAGAGAGATTTTGTCCATAAATAATAGTATAATTTCTTTTGCCATCACCATCTCTTTTCCAAGAAACCAAATTAGTATTTTTAAAAGTATCTCTCAAATCAAAAATAGCATTCTTAGGTAGAATTAATTTAATGACTTCTAAAAATTTAAAAATTATTATATTTTTATTAGACACTAGTGTGCCTTTTTTCTTTACCTAGACAAATGTTGGAAAATGTGTTATGATTCAAAATCTTGTAAATAATAAAATATAGGAGGTAAATTT
>JAYENK010000007.1:0-5550 GCA_034722035.1 Patescibacteria group bacterium
TTAATATTATTATTCTTTATAGAATTATTTATTGATTAATATAAAAATAAAAAAAGAACAAAAAAAATTAAAAAATGTTAATAAAATAAAAAAATACCCCCTGTTTTTTATTCACTAGATATACACATAATATAAACAAAAATCGAGGTACTCAAAAAAAACAAAGACTGTTATAATGCTATTATTGTTTTATTAATTTTTAAAAAACAAATAAGTAATTAATATATGAATAATGATCAACTGTGGCAAGCAGTGTTAGGCGAGATTGAATTAAATTTATCAAAAGCAAACTTTACCACCTGGTTTAAAAATACTTTTATTTCAGAAATTAATAATGAGCAATGTATTGTTTGTGTTCCTAATTCTTTTACCCAAACCTGGTTAGATAATAAATATACCAAACAAATAATAGAAGCGATAAATAATATTAGCGATAAGAAAGTAACAAAGATTATATATAAAATTGAAACAAGAAAAAATTCTCCAGTAGTTGATCTATTAAAAAAAATTAAAATAAAAAAAGAAGATGGAGTAGAGGCACCGATGAATCGTTTTGGTTTGAATAATCGCTACGTGTTTAGTAATTTTATTGTTGGTAAAGGAAATGAATTAGCTCATGCCGCTTGCCAGGCAGTTTCAGCTAACCCCGGAAATGCTTATAATCCTTTGTTTATTTACGGTGGGGTTGGTCTTGGTAAAACTCATCTAATTCAAGCGATTGGTCATGAAGTGGCAAAACAAAATGTAAAGATTTTATATACTAGCTGTGAAAATTTTATAAATGATTATGTTAATTCCGTAAAAAGCGGTAAAGCCAAAGAATTTAAAGATCGTTATCGAGAGATTGATTGTTTGCTTGTTGATGATATTCAATTTATGGCAGGTAAGGATGGGACGCAACAAGAATTTTTTCATACTTTTAATGAATTACACCAGGCTGATAAACAGATTATTTTAACTTCTGACAGGCAACCAAAATCAATTCCCTCTTTAGAAAAACGTCTTTTGTCTCGTTTTGAATGGGGAATGATCGCAGACATCACCCCTCCTGACACCGAAACCAAGGTGGCTATTCTTAATTCTAAATGTCGGGAAAAAAATTATAATTTAGAAGATGAAATTCTTTATTATATTGCGGAAAATATGAAAAACAATATCCGCGAATTAGAAGGCGCATTAAATCGTTTAATTGCGTATCATGAATTTAATAATTCTCAACCAAGCCTTGATACCACAAAAAGTGTTTTAAATAGTTTGTTTTCCAGTATCAAGTTAAAATCAATAACCAGTAGACAGGTAATGCAGTTGGTTGCAAAATATTATGATTTAAGCGAAAAAGATTTAATCGGTAAAAGCCGTAAAAAGGAACTGGTTTATCCCAGGCAGATTTCAATGTATTTAATGCGCAAAGAATTAAACACCAGCTACCCAACAATCGGCCAGGAGCTTGGTGGACGCGATCATACTACTGCAATGCATGCGTATAAGAAAATAAAAAAAGACGTAGATAAAAACGAACGCATCAAACAGGATATTGAATCAATTAAACAAACTTTATATACTTGTGTATAAAAAAGTATTATGAAAATTTCTAGCTTACAAGAAAATTTAAAAAACGGACTTTTGTTGGTTGGGCATATTGCCGGGAAAAATGTGAACCTGCCAATATTAAATAATGTTTTAATTAGAGTAAAAAATGGTAATATTAAATTTATTAGTACGGATTTGGAGCTTGGGATTACTGCGGTAATTCGTGGCAAAATTGAAGAGGAAGGGGAATACACGGTTGACGCTCGCGTTTTTAGTGATTATATTGCCTTACTCCCCAATCAAAAAATAACTTTAACGCTAAAAGATCAAAAATTACGTCTTCAATGTGAAAATTATAAAACAGTAATTCGCGGGCAAGAAGCGGAGGAGTATCCCTTAATTCCAAAAGTGGACGAAAAAGACAGTTTTAATTTTAAAGCACTTGAGTTTAAGGAAGCTTTATCACAGGTTGTTTTTGCTGTTTCAAATTCAGAAACTAGAATGGAATTAAATGGCGTATTGTTTGATTTTAACGAAGAATATTTAATCATGGTTTCGACTGATAGTTATCGGCTTGCCGAAAAAAAAATTAAAATAAATAACAGCTCAAACAAAAAAGAAAAACATATTATTATCCCCGCAAAAACCATTCAAGAGCTTGTTCGTATTCTTTCTAATGTAAAAAAGGAAAATGTGAGTGATAAAGAGCTTAATGTTGTGGTGTGTGTGGCAGACAATCAAATTAAATTTAGAATTAATTCAATAGAGCTGGTTTCACGCTTGATTGAGGGGCAGTATCCGGACTATAAACAAATTATTCCGAGTCAGATTAACACTGAGGTGATTATTGAAAAAGAAGAGTTGCTTAGAGCGGTAAAAACCGCTTCAATTTTTTCTAAAACCGGCATAAATGATGTTAATCTTGATTTTCCAAAAAATAAAAATCAAGTGATTATCACTTCCGAGTCAAGCCAGGTTGGAGAGAATATTGTTAAACTTAATGCTAAAATCAAAGGACATGACAATGGCATTGTTGTGAATTATCGTTATCTCTTGGATGGGCTTAATAATATTGACAGTGGAAAAATTGTTTTAAATATGGTAGATGGGTCTACTCCCTGCATAATTAAACCAGAAGATAATAGCGAGTACCAATATTTGATTATGCCGATTAAACAGTAGTTTAAGTTTTATATAACAAAAAACAAGTTTTAAGAGCTTGTTTTTTTGTTTTGGATTTTAGGCTGAGGGGTTAGTGGTGAATGCTCAAAATCCAGAATTTCTTATTTTATAATTTTAATCGCTTTGCCTTTAATTATAGCGTTGGTCATTTTTTTATACGCCGAAACTAAAATTCTTTGAAACGTACTTCGGGAAGTTTTCATCATTTTAGCGGCTTCGTTTTGATTTAAATTTTTGTCATTTTTCAATCTCAAAGCTTCCACTTCTTCAACGGTTAATTCTACCATATCTAAAAATCTCATTGGCACGCTTTGAGGTTTAAAGTAAGTTATGTCTGGATTAAATCTTATTTTTCTGCACAATTTTGGTCTTGGCATATTAATTTCTTTTTAAATTAACATTACAATTATGGCATTTTAAATTTGAACACGGAACGCCTTTTTGATGTGAAATTTTATAACCGCATTTTTCGCAAATGCAATAACCATCTGGACCTTTGCCAGATGCCTCTAGTACTTTATTTTTAAATTTGCCTTTTCTTTGCCAGTTAAAGCTTTTACCAAAACTCGGTTTGTAAAAACTATTTTCAATATTATGGCTGGTAATTTGAATAACAACATACTGTAGGCTTTCAATTTCTTTAATTAATTTCTTTCTTAAACCGTTAGAAATTTTAGTTGCTTCTTCTATCTTTAAATTGTTTGGTAAATTAATCTCTAAATTAGCAGTAATAGCCGAACCTTTTTTTTGGGTTTTTAGAGAGATTATTTCAATGTTTTGCTTTTTGACAATATCTTTTATTTTTTTATCCATTTCCTCCCCAGCTGAAACGTCAAGCAGAGAATCTACCGCCTCTTTACCTATCAAAAAAGCTTCTTTGATTATATAAACACCTATTAATAAAGCTAAAACTGCATCTGCATAAATCCAATAATTAGTTAAGAATAAACCAATTAAAATTGCCAATGAAGTATAAACGTCAATTTTTGAATGAATCCCGTCCGAAATTAAACTAACAGAATTTTCTTTTTTGCCATAATGAATTTTTAATCTTGACATTATCTCATTTATTAATACTGAAAAGATCATTACCCCGAGTGTCAAATAGCCAAAAGATATATCTGCTGGTTCTAAAAAATTTTTATAAGCATTATAAATTATTTCAATACCAGTCGCAAAAATAATTATTGTAATAATAATGCCTGCCAAAACCTCAAACTTATAATGTCCATAAGGATGTTTTTTATCTGCCGGCTTTTTGGATATTCTTATTCCGATAAAGCCGATAGCAGAGGAAAAAATATCCGCGAATGAATCCAGCCCGGACGCTAAAACAGCGGCCGAATTGGAAAAAATACCGATAGCAATTTTGCCTCCGGCTAAAACCGCATTTGCTAATATAGAAATTATAGCAATTTTCTCTTTCATAATATTATATTTTAATTATTTTTTTGATTAAATTTTATTTTATCAATAATTTTTTGAAATAATGTTTTATATTGCGGATTTATCTCAACAACCGGTTTTGTTTTTATCATTGCTTTAACGAAATTTTTGCTAAAAGGTATTTTTCCCACAATTGAGACTTTTTTTTCTTTAGCAAATTTTTCTATTTTTTTGACAAAATTTTTATTCAAATCACTTTTATTTATAATAATACCATAGGAAATCCTAAAATGCTCCACGACTTCCAAAACTCTCCGCAACGCGCGGAATGCCGTTGGAGTAGGCTCGGTTACCGCTAAAATATAATCACTGCCCCGAATAGACGCAATCACCGGACATCCTATCCCTGGAGCCGAATCAACGATTAAATATTCTGCTTGTTGTTTTTTGGCTGTTTTTTGAGCTCTTTCCTTAACCACAGTCACTACTTTGCCGCTTCCGGACTCTCCCATTTCCAATTGGCCGGAAATAACAGTAAATCCATATTTAGTTTGACCTTCTCCAATAAGCGCATTTTCAACTTTCTTCATATCTATGCCATTTGGACATAACAATTTACAAACTCCGCAGCCCTCGCATAAAAAATTATTTATTTCCGGCAATTGTTTTTTTCTATTCCATGAAATCGCGGAAAAGGCGCAATTTTCTACTATATTTTTACATCCTTGGGCATTTTTATTCACAAAAGCCTTTATATTTGTAGAAATTTTTTCATTTTTGGTTAATTTATTTAAATTAAAAAGTATAGCTAAATTAGCCGCATCCACATCGCAATCCACTGCTACAATCTTATTTTTTTGAGCCATTAAAAAAGCCAAAGAAGCGGAAATACTGCTTTTCCCAACACCTCCTTTACCCGATAAAATTGTAACAGTTTTTAAATTTTTCATTTTTTCAATTGGTTGGCTATTTTTTTAATTTCCATATTTTGAATAGGCAATCCGGAACAATATTTTTTTTCAATATTTTGGCTGTAAGGAATTTTAGCAATAATTTTTGTATGATATTTTTTAACTATTTTCTCAATAATGTCTTCCGGACCGATGCCTGCTCTATTAATGACAACTTGAGTTTTTATTTTTAATTTTTTGGTTAAAGAAAGAATTAAATTTAAATCATGGACGCCTAAAGGGGTCGGTTCCGTAATGGCCAATGCCTGATTGCTTCCGGAAAGAGCTGCAATCACTGGACAATGCGTGCCAGCAGCCGTATCAATAATAATATAGTCAAAATCTTTTTCCCGTTTTTCATAGAATTTTTTTACCGCGTTAACTACCAAACTTGATTCTTCAATACCAGTTTTCATTTTTCCGGATAACAAAGTTAATTTTCCTTTTTGTCCGATAAAAATTTCACCGATAACTTGCGCCGATTCAGTAATTGCTCCGGCTG
>JAYENK010000008.1:0-23382 GCA_034722035.1 Patescibacteria group bacterium
TTTTAATCCCCACTTGATAGTGTTGTTATTTTTGCATTTTAGACAAAGTTTTTTTTGATAAAATAGTCATAATTGTAAAACGATTTACAAAATTAATTAAATCTAATCTAATATTACAACTATATCAGCAATTTTACCAACACTTTTTGACCATTAAACCAAAAATTGTTAATATTTAATTCAATTATAAACTTTTTTTAGTAGCTTGTAAAATAAAAAACACCAAATATCGTTCTATGTGCATGATTTAACGTTAAGCAGTTAACCTTATTTGATTTTGATAATTATCGTGAAATAAAATGCTTCTTACATACAAAAAGAGGCTTCCGAATAAAGCCTCTTTTTATTAAACTTAAAATATTAATTGTTTACGCGCAATCCTCAGGACAAGTCTTTCGTCTTTCGTCTGGTCGGTTACACGTCCCGTCACCGCAATAAGGTTCAGAGGAGGTACATGAACCGTTATCAATATATTCACAAACACCGTCTGTGCAAATATTATCAGTACAAGTATTAAGGTCGTCACAGTCAGTATTAATACTGCATTCTGGTATAATCGACTCAAGTGGCGCAATGGGCAAGCCATAACCAGTCGCAATGTCATAACCAGGCTCATTAATATCTTTTGCGATTGATATTAAATAAGCTCTAGTTAACTCCGCACTTCCTTGCCATAATTTTGCGGCAAGACCACTTACATGCGGAGTTGCCATTGATGTACCACTATTATAGGTATAACAACCATTATTTAAAGTGGATTCTACTGATACGCCCGGGGCAGCTAATTCAATTTCACCAAAACTAATAACAGCGTCATCGCCATCATTTATTCCTTGATTAGAAAAATAAGCTACTGCTTCATTTATGTCAATCGCACCAACCGCAACCACTTCAGCATAGACACTAGGGTAATAAATACTTCCGGCAGAATCATTACCAGTTGCTGCAACTACCAATGCACCGCTCAATACAGCCTGATTAACTGCGTATTTCAAACCATCATCACCACCTGTAGCCCCAAGACTCATAGAAATAATATTTGCCCCATTTTCTGCGGCATAAATAATACCAGCCGCCACATCACTAGCCCAGCCTCCCCCGTCATCATCAAGCACTTTTATTGCCATCAAATCAGCGTTAGGTGCTACGCCTTTGATTTGTCCATTAGCCAATATTGTTCCAGATACATGCGTACCATGACCAGCCCCGTCTTCACAGGTAGGATATCCGCTACCAACACAATGTTTAAGATTATTTATTAAATCCGGATGATTTGTATCTATACCGGTATCAAGCACGGCTACTAGTATCCCATCACCGCCAGAACCACCCTGAATTTTGTCAATCCCCCAAGGAAATTCATTGTCCGGGCTACAAACAGGAGTTGCACTACAATCTGCCGGACAAGTAAGTGGACTTTCATTTCCTTGACAATATCCATCCCCGCACTTATCTCTCGGAACCAACGCTTGTACCAATTGAACCGGACTGGTCTCAATTAAACCAAGCACTTCCATCGCTTTTACTCTAGCTGAATTTTTGGTAGAAAAGAATTTACCAAAATCATGCTTTTTACCAAGTAGCGTTTTGAGTGATTGACTACCACTCATCACATAAACCCGATCACTTTCACCTTGCCCACTGTCAGCAATCGCTACACTGGTAGCCAGGCTCAAAACAAAAGCCAAAGCCAACAAAAGAAGAAGTTTTTTCATAGTTTTTTTTATTATTTTTAAATTTAAATATATTAATATTATAGCAAAAAAAGGAATCATACGCAAAAAAAGTTTTGTAAATAAAAATAGTGTCATCTATAGTGTACACTACAGATGACACTATTTTATTTTCTGTTAAAATAACTTTTTACGCTTGACATTGTAACCACGTAATGATAAAATATAGCTATAAATTAAGCTAGTCAATTTTATGACACAAAGAGATAAAACAATAAAACGATTTCTGGCTCATCCTGATAATTTTAAATATACACAAATAGAAACAATGCTTATCAATTTGGGATTTAACAAAATCCAAGCTAAAGGCAGTCATGTTAAATTTAAACACACCCGAGTCCCCCACGATCTGATTATTCCAGTACATTCTAATGACTGTAAACTTTATTATAAAAAACAAATTATTCAACTTATTAAAAAATACAAACTTAATTTTTAAAAATATGAAAGCCACTAACCAACATTCTATCACAATAAATAATAAAAAATATTTTTATTCTTTAAAGCCTAAAAAAACAAAAACTACTTTTGTTGAATGTGAGGCGGCAAAAATTAACCAAGAATTTTTAAATGAAGATGTTCCGGCTTTATTAAATGATTTGCCCAATTTAATTTTAGCTGAAAAGAAATATCAACATCAACAAAGTGCGATTATTCGCTTTCGAGTAAAGCCTGAAGATAAAAAACTAATTGAACAAAAAGCATATAAAAAAGGCTACTCCAATACATCGTCATATATACGTGATCTGGCGTTGAGCAGTTAACAAAAAAGTGTACATTTAAATGTACACTTTTTTTCAAAACTTACTATTTTATATGTTGATCAAACTCTTCTTTTGTACAAACCTCTGAATCAATAAGTTTTTTTGATAAATCTTTTATAATATATCGATTTATTTCATGTCAATATTATAACACAAATTCAGCCCCTTATATGCAAACATTCAAACTAAGCTTTAAAAAACAATTTTATCAAAATTAAATATGTACATATGTTTGTACATATATATACATATTACAATCCTATAAAACAAAAACTCGACTTTAACTTTAGCCGAGTTTTGTTAATATTTCTTTAAATTTTTATATTTTATCTATACTCCCTCACGCATTTCCCTGCCTTGCACTCGCATCCCACAAGCCCGGAAATTTTACTAGAACAATCTTCATCTACAAAGCCATTTTCCTTAAGCCAATAAATATTGCCGCACTTACTGCATTCATAAAGCGCGCACTCTTTATCTTCCTGGCAAAAAGGGCTGTATTCAATATAAGGACGATAGTAAATATATTTTACAATAAAAAAAACAGTAAGCAGAATAAATAAAATTATAAATAATATAACTTTATTTTTGTTTTCCAAAAACTGTTTTTTAAAAAAGTCTAAATTTATCATGGACAATTACCGGCTAACTTGAATTTGCGGAATTGAAGAATTGCTTCCGAGTTCTTCCGAACAACTCCCCACTGTTATTGCTCCGCTACTGTTTTTTACTAAATAGTACACCAATTAATTATTAATAACTATATTATAACATAAAACTAAAAAAAGGTCAAAAAATTTTATTTTAATTTGTTGAAATAATCTTTTAAATTTTTACGCTTCACCTCAACCTGTTTTCTCTTATCTAAGTCTTTAACCGCGACCATGTCGGAATCAAACTCGCTTTCACCGCAAATCACAACATATTTCACTCCTCGACTGAGAGCAAAATTAAACTGATTTTTAAAAGTCGTATCAGGATATAAACAAAGCTCAGTATTAAAACCACAAGCCCTGATGTCTTGCGCGATACCAAAATACTCGGCGTCTTTGTCCTTTGCCAGGCGAAGCACCAAAACGTCCGCTACCGATTGTTTTTTATTATCAATCAAGCCCAGATGATTTAGCGCGGCAAACATCCGATCAAACCCGATCGAGGCACCGACTGCCGGAAGATTCTCGCCGGTAAAACGTTTAACCAGTGCATCATATCTTCCGCCACCAAAAATACTGCCAAATTCACGGGCCTCAAGCAGTACTGTCTCCATAACCGGTCCGGTATAATAATCAAGCCCGCGCGCGATAGAAAAATCAATACTAATAAACTTCTCCGGTACCGCCAAAACATTTAAAAAAGATAAAATTTCCTCAAGTTCTTCAATGCCGGTTTTGGCTACTAAAATATCCTTAAAAACATCCTTAGCTCTATTTAATTTTTCTTTATTAGTACCCTTTATTGCAAGATATACCCTCACCTTATCGACTGCCTTATTCGACAAAAACGGAGCAGGATCAAAATCAGACTCAGGTTTTTTTTGCAATTCTTTCACAACCCCGTCAAGGCCAATCTTATCAATCTTATCTAAAATGTGCATCATTTCTCTTGTGATATTTTCACAAGAAACTTTTTTGCGTTTCTTTATGCCGGCAAGCTCAGCCAAACCATTAAGTATTTTTCTATTATTAAGTCTGATCAAGAACTTCTTAACACCAAGCTCGGTAAGGGTGCGATAAATCATTGTAACGATTTCGGAGTCAGCTAGCATCGAATCAGAACCGGCAATATCGGCATCAATCTGATAAAACTGTCGATAACGACCGGACTGTGGTTTTTCACCGCGAAAGACCGGTCCGACCACCATCCTGCGCCAAGGCAAACGAATACCACTACGATCTTTTGCATTATAAGGGTTGGCTGCCAAAAGCCGAGCAAAAGGCACGGTATGGTCAAAAGGCAAAGCCAAAGGCTCGGAATCGCTACTGCTTTTTATGTAAAAAATATTTTTCCCGGTATCACTTTCTTCTCCGGCTAGAGTTTTTAAAAACTCAACTCGCGGAGTTTCAATCGGATCAAAACCAAAAGATCTAAATACCCCGGAAATCGTATTTATCATCTTTTCTCTTGCCAAATAATCTTTTGGCAAAAAATCCAAAAAACCACCCGGTCGCTCCGGCTTAAGCTCCCCTCTTTCTTTCTTTTCTTTTTTCTCAGCCATGATTTTGCTCCTTATATTAAATAACATTTAAAATTATATCATCAATAAAAATATAGCGCAATACATTGACTTTTTATTTTTCCCAATCTTTGATAACAAGTGTGCCGCCTTTCCTTTCAACGATTAACTTTTGTTTTTTTGCCAATCAAGCTCTCTTATTAGCGCTATTAGCAAAGTAACAGCATAACTATTTGAATGTTTATAAAGTTTACGAATGTTTTGTTCTCCAATTTTTCTCATAGATTTTATTAGATTAATTAATATGTACATATGTTTGTACATATATATGTACATATTGATTATAGTATGGTTTATAAAAATAAAAACAATCCCGAGCATTTGGGATTGTTTTTGATTTAAGCTATTAGATAAAGCTAAACAAATTTATTTTAAAAAAGAATTACCAACTTTTTGGTTTATGAAATTTTCCAACCTTATCAGTTAATTCATTTGGAAATTGTAATTTGGGTAAAACTTCTGAAAATATATATTTTATATTCGAAGAAGCTTTTTGTTTCATTCATAAAAGTTTTTAGATAAAAAGCAGGGACTGCCGAAGCAGTCCCGCATTCTGCCACCGAAGCGACAGAAGTAGTATATTTATATTATATATTATTTTTTTAAAATGTCAATGCAGGTGATATTGCAAAGATTATTTTGATATTATCGGAACAAGCTCCAATCTCTTCTATTTTGCCAATTCTATAATAATGGTATAATAAATATATGTCTTTACTGAAATTTAAAGAAAATATTTATATTATAGTCTTTTTTGTTCTGGTTTTGAGCGTTTATTTGCTTTTTACGTTTCCGCTTGAAATATCAGAAATCTATAATGACAAAATTAGAATTATGAAAGTATATGACGGCGACACAGTCGCCGTCATTATTGATGGAAAACATGAGTCAGTTCGCCTAATCGGAATAAATTCGCCGGAAAAAAGGGGACCATACACTGAAGAAGAGTGTTATGGAAACGAATCTACAGAGTACTTAAAAAATTTGTTGCTCGGACAAATGGTGGAGCTAAAAAAAGATGAGCTCTCGGACAATCGTGATAAATATGAACGGCTACTTCGCTATATTTATCTTGAAGATGAAAACATTAATCTAAAAATTATCCGCGATGGTCAAGCTCGCTTGCAATATGGTTTTCCGCATTCATTACAGAACGACTTTAAAGCCACTCGCGACTCAGCCCGTAAAAACAAATTGGGGCTTTGGGGTAAGTGCGAATAAAAAAACAAAAACCGCTATTTCTCTTGCTCCCAAAATAAATAATTGCTATAATTACACTATGTTAAAGGTAACTAAACACGGCGCAATCTTAAGACCAAGTAAACTTGTTTTTGAAAACAGATCTGTATTTAATCCTGGCATCTACCAGGATGGCAACACGGTTCATGTCATGTATCGCGCAGTCAACAAAAAATATGAATCCTGTTTTGGCTATGCTTGCCTGGACGGTCCGCTCGATGTAGTGAAGCGCTGGAAGCGACCGATGTATCGTCCCAAGCTTAGCTATGAAAGCAAAGGAATCGAAGATCCGCGCATTATCAAAATTGACGATACTTTTTATGTTACATATGTAGCACACGACGGCCGACACGCGCTTACCGCCTTTATGTACGGCAAAAATCTATTCAAATTAAAACGCGGTGGGATAATTTCCACTACTATGATGTATCGCGACGCACTTGCCTTAATGGAGGGAGCTAAGCTAAAAGATGACTATTATTTTTTTGCCAGTTTTTATGAAAAATTTGCCGGAAAAAACGTAAAAGTATGGGAAAAAGACGGTCTACTTTTTCCGGAAAAAATAAAAGGGCAATACGGCTTCTTACATCGAACTTTGCCCGATATTCAACTAGCCCTTTGCAAAAACATAAAAGAATTAAGAGACAATAAATACTGGAAAAAACATTATAAATCTATCAATAAACACGTAGTACTCGAAGGCAGACACGGCTGGGAGGCAAGACATATTGGCGGTGGCGCGCCACCCATCAAAACAAAACATGGCTGGTTGCTTATTTATCACGGAGTAGAACCGCGCAACGCCGGCCGAATTTATTATGCCGGTGCCGCCCTGGTTGACCTCAAAAACCCGACAAAAAAAATTGCCCGCCTGCCAAAGCCTCTCTTTATTCCCGAACATAAAAATGAACGCAATGGCCTTGTGCACAATGTCGTCTTCCCAACTGGTACCAGCATTTTTGATGACACATTATATATTTATTACGGTTCGGCCGACTCCCGCATCTCGGTTGCCAGCGTCAAAATGAATTCACTGATTAAAGAATTAATGAAGAATAGAATAAAATAATGCGAATCTACAAATTACATGCGAATATGGCGAATTCAAATTATGCGAATAAACTGTATTCGCGTAATTTGAATTCGCCATATTCGCATATTAATTCGCCGTATTCGCATTATACTATATGAAAAAACGAAAAACCCCTTGTATTCTATATATGAGTTCGTTTCCACCGCGTGAATGCGGTATTGCTACTTTTACGCGCAGGCTCACTAATTCAATTGACAAAGAATACAATCCGGAAATAAAAAGCAAAATATTAGCCATCAATTCTAATGGTACTTCAATGTATAATTACCCACGCAAAGTAATTATGCAAATTAACGAAACTGAAATTGAAGACTATATTGACCGAGCCAATGAAATTAATAAATCGGCTGATATTAAATTGGTAAATATTCAACATGAATACGGGCTGTTTGGCGGTGAACAAGGAGAATTTTTAGTCCCCTTTTTAGAGCTTTTAAAAAAACCGATTGTAATTACCATGCACACTGTCTTGCCCCATCCGGGCGAAAAAATGAAAAATATCGGCCGGGTTATATCGGAAAAGGTTAATGGCGTGATAGTTATGAACGGCCAAGCCAAAGAAATCCTACACCAGCATTATGGCGTTAAATTAAACAAAATATCCGTGATTCATCACGGTGTCTTTAATGTTGCCTTTCCTTCCAAAACCAAATTCAAACAAAAATTAAATCTATCCGGTCGTACTGTTCTCTCAACTTTTGGCATGATTAGCCGGGACAAGGGAATAGAATACGCGATTGAAGCCTTACCAAAAATAATTAAAAAACACCCCGATGTTCTCTATTTGATTATTGGCGCGACTCATCCGCAAGTCCGTAAAAATGAAGGTGAAAAATACCGCAACAAACTAAAACGCCTAATTGTAAAACATTCTCTCAAAAATCATGTTAAATTTTATAATAAATATTTGAGCGAAAAAGAAGTAACCGAGTTTTTACGCGCTACGGATATCTATGTCTATCCAATGCTTTCCAAAAACCAGGCTTCGAGCGGTTCACTTTCCGACGCAATGTCTTGCGCCTGCCCGACAATTGCCACGCCAAGCCAATATGCCAAAAGTATTATCAATCACGAACGCGGCATCTTGGTGCGCTTTCGCAGCTCCAAGGACATTGAAAAAGCGCTACTGGAAATGCTGAACGACAAAACAATGCGCAAAGAAATGACCAAAAATGCTTATTTTTATACCAGAAAAATGACCTGGCAAAATGTTGCGCTTTCTTATTTCAATTTATTCAATCATTCCGCCAAAATCATTCCACGCCGCAGGGACGCTTGGCCCGCAATCAAACTGGATTATATTAAAAACCTGACTGACGAATTCGGCATGATTCAATTTGCCAATCACACCAAGCCGGACAAGCACTCCGGCTATTGCCTGGATGACAATACACGCGCGCTTCTGGGATGCGTAATGTGGTATGAAAAGAAAAAAATAAAAAGCACGTTAAATTTAATTAAAAAATATCTTAATTTTATAAAATTCTGCCAGAAAAAAGACGGGCAATTCCATAATTTTGTAAGCCATCAACATACTTTTAACGATCTGGGGCAAAGTGAAGATTCTTTTGGACGCGCTATTTGGGCGCTTGGCTACACTTTAAAATGCGAACGTTTAAACGATGATACGCGAATGCAAATACGCTTAACGCTCAAAAAAACAATTTCCCGAGTTGATAACCTACAATCTCCGCGCGCCATCGCCTTTACTATTATTGGCTTATATCATATTTTTAATACTGAGGTTAATAATTTTTTACCGGAACTACGCGACAATATCCTCAACCGGATTAAATTGTTAAGCGATCGTTTAATCGCTTATTATCAAAAACAGCTTAAGACAAATAACAGTCAAGAAAAGTGGCATTGGTTTGAAAATTGCTTTACTTATTCTAATTTTAAATTGCCGGAAGCGCTTTTTCTTGCTTACAAGACTACTAAAAACAAAAAATACAAAAAAGTGGCGGAAACAACGATGAATTTCTTAATTAACATAACTTTTGAAAAAGAAAATTATTTTTCTCCGATTGGACAAGACGGTTGGTATTTTCGTAACGGTAAACGCGCTTATTTTGACCAACAACCGGAAGATGCATCCTCCGCGGTTGAGGGACTAAGTAGCGCTTACGCGATTACTAAGAAAAAAGATTACAAAAATAAAGCTAAGCTGGCACTGCAATGGTTTTTGGGCAAAAATCATCTCAAGCAGATGGTCTACGATGAAGCAACCGGCGGTTGTTTTGACGGACTGGGTAAATATTCACTTAATTTTAATCAAGGCGCAGAATCTTCAGTCTCTTATTTTTTGGCTCGACTTGCAATTGAAAATATTAACACCAAAAAAAGAAATTAATTTATTATTTAGTCAAAGTGCTTTAAAAAGCACTTTTTATGTTTATGTTCAAATGTTTAAGCTTGCCGTATTATAAATTTATCGCCAATCACCTTATAAAAAAACATGCTTATACGCGTGAACAATTTGAAGACAGAGATGTTCTTGAGAGAATTATTTTTCCTTATATTCTTTCTTGCTTTAATCCGCGCGCCATTCTTGATGTCGGCCGGGAAGATTATGAAGAATTCTATAATGAGTTTTTTACGGGACGCGAGCTTTGGACGATTGATATTGATCCGGGACGGCAAGAATTCGGCTCAATTCATCATATCACCGATGATGTTAGTAATATTAAAAAATATTTTAAAAACAACTTTTTTGGCTTTATTCTAATGAACGGGGTTTTTGGCTGGGGGCTGAATGATAAAAATAAAATTCAACAGACTTTTAACGCTATTTATGATATACTAAAACCGGGCGGTATTTTTATTCTTGGCTTTAATGATGATGTCGTGCCACTTGATAAAATAGAAGGGCTAAAAAAACTAAAACCGTATAATTTTAAACCCTTAAAGAAAAAATCATTTAAATGTATCAACGGAGACCATAAATATAATTTTTATATTAAAGAATAGTCTTTTTTATGACCATCGAAGAAAAAGCATATAATAAAGCAGTCGAAGTAATTCGCGCTTGCGTTAAACCGCAAGGTTTTTATGCTTCCGGACTTAGGGGCGGATACGGAGCGGTTTGGTCGCGAGACTCAATGATAACCGCCCTGGGTGCATCCCTGGTTGAACGAGAATTTAAAAAACCGATTCGAGACAGCCTAAATTTACTTGCCAAACACCAAACCAAAAACGGCCATATTCCTAATTGCGTTGGTTCATACAATATTGAACGTCGGAACGATGTAACCTTTAACTCAATCGACGCTCCACTTTGGTTTATTATCGGACATTATGTCTATGCCAGCGCTTATAACGACCACGCCTTGCTTGAACGCCACAAAAAATACATTGCCAAGGCGATTGTCTGGTTACGCTATCAAGACCCGAATGAAGACAAGCTGATAGTCCAGCAACCAACTAACGACTGGATGGACGCTTTCCCCCATAAATATGGACGGGTTACTCACACTTTAGCGCTTTATTTTTCCGCTTTAAAAATGATCGGAAAAACAGAAGAAGCCAAGCATATTCGCCGAGTATTAAACGGAGAAATTGAACAATATCTCTCTCTTTGGGATAATAAACTCGGATTTTACCGGCCTTGGGCCTGGAAAGATCATGCCGGCATCAAAGAAACTGAAGACTGGTTTGATACGCTTGCCAACTTACTCACAATTATCACCAGCCTAGCTACTCACGGTAAAGCCGAAAAAATCATCAAGCATATTGGAAAAAAAGCAATTGACCGACCCTATCCTTGCAAAGCAATCTGGCCCCCGATCAAAAAAGGCGACAAAGAATGGCGTGATTATTACGCGCAATGCGACGCACGCACTCCCCTGCATTATTTAAACGCCGGTATCTGGCCAATGATTGGCGGCTTTTATGTGGCCGCTCTCGTAAAATTAAAAAAATGGAAAGACGCAAAAATAGAGCTTAAACGTCTGGCTGAAGCAAATATGAAAAAACTTAAAATTCGTAAATTTAAAGAAGGCTACGAATTTAACGAATGGCTCGACGGCGCCCACGGCAATCCCAAAGGCGAACCCTACCAAGCCTGGAGCGCAAGTACTTATATTTATGCTTATGAATGTTTGAAGCAAAAGAAAGTTTTATTTTTTTAATTAATTTTTAATTCTTAATTTTTAATTGATTCCTCTCTCCATCATCTCTTCAATATGCTTAAGCGCTCTTTTAGCCACATCACCATATTGAAATTTACTCAGCGCATGCTCATGCGCTTGTTTGCCTATTTTGGCTCTAAGATCATCATCACTTAATAACAAAAGAGTATATTTGGCCAAATCATCAATATCGGCCCGATAGGCAAAAACTTTCGGTTCATCAAATTTAATTTTATGATCCGCTTCAAAACCCATTCCTTCATAAGCCCATTCTTCGGTCAATTTAATTGTTTCTCCGATCCTGGCCAAATAACCGGTTTGTCCGTGAATTATTGTGTCTGCCGGACCGCCGGTATCAATCGATATAACCGGCTTTCCGCAAGCCATTGCTTCCACTTGGATCATGCCAAAACCCTCCAAACGGGAAGGCGCGGCATAAATATCACAAGCGGAAAGCAGATATGTCATATAATCGTGGCTAAAAGCTCCGGAGAGATAAATAATCTTGCCCCGATCCAAGCCCAACTCATCTATTAACCGGTCTTCTTCTTGCCCGTGCGTTTCCGCCGATTCAGAATCCCAATGCTTTAAAACATATTTCCAATCTTTAAAATCTTTGTCCACCTTAGCCAGCGCGCGAAGCATTTCCTGCGCGCCCTTGGAGCTGACATCACCGCCGATTGTTAATATCATCTTTTCGTGTTCCTGGATACCAAGCATGGAGCGTAATTTTTGTATTTTTGGATCCTTAAGCGGTACGGGAAAAATCTCTTTTCTGTCAAAACCAATATGAAGTGTTCGAAAATTATCAGTCTTACAGCCATCACGCTTATACGTGTCTGTCACCCAATTGCTGGTAGTAAACACAAGCGGTAAATCGCTAATAATATCCTGATAATTAGCCACCCACCCGTCCGCCACAAACCAAGGAATGGGGATAACACCGGCATTCTGCGGACTATATATTATATCCGGTGTATAAGTCCAAGCACCGATACCAACGGCAACATCCGGCTTAAAAGCGGACAAAACCCATTGTTTTTGAAAATTAGGAGCATAATGGGAGGGCAAAACGTCCACACCAAGCTCTTTTAATCCCCTCCATAAAAGGTGGCCCTGAATACTAAGGCCGTCGGGCTCTACCGGATGAGCGAATAGCACTGCAATTTTCATATAAATTTTATTTAATTATTTTAAATCCCTCCTTCTTTGCGCAAAGACTATTGTCAATTCCGTTCCAAAAATAACCATATATTTTTGATTGAATTATCTTTTTCTCCTTGAATATTTTAGCTGGTAAATCAGTATAATAATTAGAATCTTTTTTTATTATCATACTGGGAGAAGCGCCTTTTTTAGCTTTTTTATAATTAAAAACCAAAAATTGCCTGCATTTTAGCTTTTCGTATGGATTCCATTCTTTTAAAGCTTGATGAGCGCCAATATGGTTCTTGTGTCCGTATTCGCCGTTTTCACCATGACCGAAACAATAATCAAAACATTTATTTTTAAGCTCTTGATTGAGCAAGCGCTTAATACGCGGAATCATTTCATTCACGGAAAATTTGCCTGTGTCGTCCAAGTCGGTCATTATCGCTTTAGCGCCCAAGCGCGCGCAAGCGCGCGCAAATTTCGGCCGACGGTCATCATCGCTCTTTCGGCTTAAACAAAAAATAGTCCACCGGACTTCTTCATTTAATAAAATCGTTCCACCGAGCCAAATTGTTTCATCGTCCGGATGCGCCACGACAACAAGCGCGCGCCTTCCCGCTTCGAGTTTTAATCTACGCATATTTTTTTTAATTATAACAAATAAAAACAAATATTACAATAAAAAAGTAGGGACAGGGTACTGCCCTGTCCCTACAAAAGGGTATTTTTTATTTAAATTTTAACTACTTTTCTTTTTCTTAATTTTAATTTCTTTCTCTACATCCTCAACTTCTTTGCTGATAAACTCTTCAGAAATATCCAAAGACTCCTGCATTTTTTCTTTGATGCGCCGCTCTGATTCAGAAAGTCCCGGGCGCTTGTCCGCCAAAGCAATAAGCTCATCAACCTCTTCTCTAAGCGCGGAAAATATTTTAGCCAGTTTAATTTTTACTTCGTCGGTTTCTTTAAAAATCCTGGCTTTTTCGGTAATATTTAACTTGCGTTGATACAAAATATAGAGAATTAAACCGACTATTATTAATAATAATAAAATCAAAATTAACCCGCAAAAACTATCCAAAATCGACGGCGAAATCACAGTTAAAATATGATGGCTGCTGTCCATACTCTCTGCTCCGCGTTCATCGATTAACTTGGCCCATACTTCATATACGCCTTTATCAATGCCGCCATTATGAAAAAAGGACCAATTACCTTCATTGTCGGTTGATACTTCAAATTCTTCAGTATCAGCTCCGTCTGTTCCGATGTATATTTTAACAGTGACATTCGGATAAAAAGAAGTGCCGCGAATAATCAAGTCATCTTTAGTGCTGTAAATTTTAGGAATAGAAGTAATGATCGGTGACTTTAGCGGATCAATGGTAAACATCAACGTAGAAGAAGCGGTATTACCGGCATTATCAATTGCGGCTACATCAAGCCTGTATTCGCCCGGAGCAAGCGGTTGCAATTGATAATAACCGCGATCCATTTCACTTATTTCAACTTTAATATTATTCATTCCCAATAAAATTTGATAATGACTCAATCCGGAAACCTTATCAGTAGTTTTGAATATTAATTTTGGAATAGGATTAGTTGAATCCTGATTATTATCGACTTTCACATTAAACGCTTCAGGCGGAGTATTGTCTATCTTTAACTTATAATGAGAGGTCTTGCCCCAGCCAAATTGATTTTGATATTTGAGATGAAAGTACCACTCTCCGTCTTCAACATCATTAAATAGGGCTGTTTCCACTAAACCGTCATTTTCCGGACCAGGGTCTGCGCCGGCTTCATCCGATATGTCATAACTCACGCCGGTCATGTCAGATAAAATACGCCAATTAAATTCCGGGTTGTTATCGCTGTACCATTTGTCTTCATCCAAATGGGTTTTTGAAGAAATGTCCGGTTGCGGCGACAAATTCCCTTTTGGTTTTTTCTCTTCCTCTTCTTCTACTTTAGGCTTTCTTTCTTCGCTTGCAACCGTTTCGTTAATAGTATATTTAGCATTGCCAAAACCGCCAAAAACATTGGTTCCACGTCCATCAGCCGCTAAAACCACGCCACTATTCCATTTTACTTCAGTTTCTCCGGCCTTTTTAGCTTTGAAAGTTACTCTAAATATTTCACCGCTTGAACCCTTATAAGTACCAGGTGAACCACCACCAAAACTAATGGTTCCAGCCGAATTAGAGTAAGTTGGCTCAGTTGTCCAGAGTTTAAAAATAGTGCTTGCGTCTGAAATACCGCTAATGGTTAAATACTCGGGGTCAAACTTAATCTGCCCCTCAGCCGCGTTAATACCAAGCCCACCACCCGAATCAACCGCTATTTTCACGCTAAAACTTTTTCCAAGCGAATAAGAACCACTACCGGGCGACAAAAACAAAGTAGCCGAGCCACCCTGAGCGGAAACGTGGCTTCCGATACCGAGTACTAAAAACACACCTATTAAAATACTAAAAAATATCTTTTTTTTCATTTTAAAATTTTCAATTTCTAAACAATTTTCAATTTTTTAATGATTAAATCTAAAAATTAATTCATTAAAAATTATTTGAAAATTAGAAATTGAAAATTGAAAATTATTTTTCTGTATTAACCACAATCTTCTTCTTCCCGCTGGTTTGCAGTCTGAGCAAAGGCAATGTAAGAATCAAAATTCCTTTTTTAAACTTAGCCTTAACCTCGGCTACGTTGACTTCTTGCGGTAAAATAATCTGCCGATAAAACGCTCCCCAGTGACATTCCTGGCGCAAGTGTTTTTTTTCTTCTTCACCCAATAGTGCGTCGCTCGGCATATCTCGCTTGCCCTGAATTGTTACCACATCATTTTCATTTTCAATTGATATATCAAGATCTTTTACTTCAACTCCAGGAATTGGTGCAATTATAATAATTGCTTCGCTTGATTGCAAAATATCAACATCCAGCTGCAAAAACCCGGACGCTTTTTGTTCTTTTTGCAATTCTTTCGCTTCAAGCTCCTGCCCTTCCGCCTGATCGACTTTAACTTTTAATTTATCCAAAAAACTCATATATATTTAATTAAGAATTAAAAATTTCTTAAATATATTATAACACATCTTTAAATTAATAACAAAATAAAATAATTTTTAATTAATATCAGCCTGTCCAATAAAACATCATTATGCTAAAATCAGTTAAATTTACGTCCCCATCATCGTTTTGGTCAGCGCAAGCGTCCGCTGTGCCCCAATGATAAAGCAATATAGAAAAATCGGTTAAGTTCACCCGTCCGTCTCCGTTAAGGTCGGCTCCGGCGCAAATCTCGCCATCTTCTTCCAGGGCTTGTCCGATTGCGATTGCTTGTACTGAGCTAAAATCACTCTCACCAATGGTTTCCAAAACTGTTTTTACTTTAATGTAATACTCACCCTGCTCCAGACCGGAAGTGCTCAGCGCAAGCGAATATTTCCCGTCACTTAAAACGGCAGTGGTGGCAACCGTTGCCTCTTCTTCGCTGGGGCTTGGTATATCTTTGGGATAAAGCCAAGCTTCTATAATTTTACCGGGAACACTATAGCCACTCAAAGAAACGGCTTGCCCAAGCGCCACCTCTTTGCTCGCCACATTAAGTGTTGGTGACAAAATAATTTCCGATACTGTTGTTTGCGTACCTTCATCAATCCAAAAAGTAGTGGAAAAAGTACCGGATTTATTTTGATCAGCGTCACTGGACCAAAGACTAAAAGTATAAACCCCTTGTTCCAAGTCCTCAACAAAAGCACCAAACTCGGCTCCGGTATTTGCAATTGCTTTACCAATATCCACTCCGTCTTTCAAAATTGTCACTTCACGCGAAGGATAGCCCCAACCGCTAAGCACCACTCCCGGTAGTCCGGGCAAAGGCGGATAAGGCAAATAGTTGCTATAATCTCGCCCCTGATCTTGTCCACCCCCGCCACCGGAACCACCGCCACTTCCACCGCCACCCGGCCCGGGATCACCATGTTCTTCGCCCTCTTCACCTTCTTGACCGGATATTTCAAATTGAATCAAATAGTCAGTCGTATCATTGACCGCAAATAAATCTTGGCAACGAATGTAATAAATATAAGAGTCTCCACTGTTTAAACCGGATATTATAATTGAATGAAAATATGCTCCGGTAAAAGAAAAATCATTTGTCATTAAATCGTAAGATGTACTCGCAGTCATCGAATAACGACAAGAAGCGGGATAATTCGTATTTAAAGACATCTGCGTATTGGTTGTGCCATAAGTCAAAACACCATCAGGCTTACCATTGGATCTTATTCTAACCGCACTCCCTCTAAGCGATACCGGTTCAATCATTACAAGCGCAATATCAATTTTTTCTAAAGTTTTGTTTTTGTTGTCTCTTGTTTGAACTTCTATATATTGAACACCGGTTGTAGTTGCATTTAAAATTTGATTGGTGCCGGTAGCGCCAAAACCGGCGTTTAAACCGATTTCCAAATTAACATAAGTATTGGTGGCAATACCATAGCTAGAATTCAAAACAAGTTCAATTTGCTCAAGCGTGCTTGTACCGGCACCGGATATGGACATAAATACTCCGTCGTTGACTGTGCTAGTTGCATTAGAAAGAGAGCGATCAGTAAAAATGCCGTTTCTAGTAGAGGAGGTAGCCAAATCAAAATCCTCATAATCAAACGCCCCTATCACAGAAAAATCTTCACTTTTGGGCATAATTATAATTTTACCACCGGGAGGAATCGCTTCACCCAAACGAAAAGAAAAAATGTGATCACTGGGATAGCTAGGCCAAGAAACCGAAATAGTATCGCTAATCGGCGAAAGCGCGATTGCGGGTACAGGAAAACTGATTATAATTATAATCAATGATATAAGTATTTTTTTGCTTAATTTAAGAAACACAAAATTAATTTCTAATTTTCAATTTTCAATTTTCAAACAATTTTCAATGTTATTAATGATGTAATATTTAAAACATTAATACATTAAGAAATTAAATCATTATTTGAAAATTGAAAATTATAAATTGAAAATTATTACTACTTAACACACCGAAACCCAATGCCGGTACCGGCAAAATCAAGCGGTGCGACTAGGTACATTGCATAAATTCCGGCGTCTGCTTTATTGGCCCAATAACCGCCCCGAGCGACACCGCGAACTTTAGTATGTTTGATCCAAAGATAATCACGATTATTATTGTCATCATAATCCTCAAAACTAGTTTTAACCGGTAGTCCATCGCTGTTTACTGACAAGATATAACCTTCTTCCGGCAATTTTTGCCCGTCAATTTCTCCTTCATGCAAATTCCCGCTTACCCATTCCCAAACATTGCCGACCATATCCATCGCCCCCATCCCTGACTGGCAATTAACACCACTTCCGGTAAGCCCGGGTTGATCATCCCAATTATTGTTAACCTGACAATCATTTCCGGCCCAGCCATGATTTGGATCTGGCGTTCCGAGCGAAGCTTGATACCATTCCTTACTGCTAGCCAAACGTTTGCCGGCTTTGGCACAGACAGCCGCCGCTTGCGACTGCGACACATAACGCCAAGGCAATTTCCCTTCTTCGCTTACCGGTTTACAGGTAATAGCATTTAAATTTTCATTGGTCTTTTTTTGATTGTCTATCTCAACATAAGGACATTCCTCTCCGGGAGAGGCTTCGTATTTATCGATACAAAATCCACCTGTTTCGCTCAACACATGCACCATCCCCTCTTCACACAAACCCTCACTTTCACCAAAAATTATCTTCCCCAAAATAGATTCGGACATATTATTGTAATTTTCGCTCGCATCAATCGACAAAGCAACCAAAAACACAGCTAAAACACCAATAACAAGAGATTTAAATATTTTTAAAATTATTTTGAGCATACTTATTCTCTCCGCCTTCTTTTTGCGTCCAAATAAAAATTTAATAAAATCAATAAAAATAAAACCGCGATACCGCCGGCGATGCCGTATAGCAATATTTGCTCACGATTTTTGGAAAGCTCTACTTCATGCTTAAGTAAATTCTGTTCACGTTCGTCCAGTTCAGCCTCACGTGCTTTTAATTGCAATGCGAGCTTGTTCATCGGATTTTCCGGCACACTCGTGCTCATACCAATTGCGGAGCCAAATTTAGCTCCTAAAAAATAGCTCATGCTGATAGGGTTAACATCGGCAATATGCAAAAAAGAAAGCACTATCAAAGCAAACAAAACAATCCTAATGCTATGAATAAAATGGATGATATGTTTAAACATAAAATTTTATTATAATTTATTTGGCACAGCGAAAACCAATTCCTTTGCCGGTATATGACGGTTCAACTACCACATATAATGAATATTGCCCGGCCTTGCCTTTGTTTCCCCAATAACCGCCGCGCGCTACCCCGCGCACGCCTTTTTCTGTCAACCAAAGATGGTCATTATAATAATTCGGATCAGGGTCATCTTCGGTTTTTACCGGCATCGCTCCCGTGTCCATGCCTTTTATATAGCCTGATGACGGCAATTCGCGCCCTTCATACTCGCCATCACTAACCGTACCTCGCACCCACTCCCAAACATTGCCAATCATATCAAAAGCACCGGCCGCAGACACACAATTAATTCCGAATCCGGTTTTGCCGGGCTGATCAAGCCAATTATCATCAACCTGGCAATCGTCCGTATTCCAATCGGACAAGAGATCCGGTGTACCAAGTGCGGCAGCGAACCATTCTTCGTTTGTTGGTAAACGCTTTCCGGCCTTGGCACAAGCCAGAGCGGCCTGATCTTGCGAAATAAAACGCCAGGGAATTTTTCCTATTTTAGAAACCGGCTCACATTTTTTTTCATTAACATTAAAACGGGTATCGCTTTGGCTACTAGGCTCAATGTAAGGACAATCTTCTCCGGCTGACACCTCGTATTTATCAATACAAAATCCACCACCCGGAGCTACTACATAAACCATATCAACCCCGCAACCGTTATTTTTCTTGTCAATAGCATTGTCCCCGGAAAACTGGTCGGCCGCTTTAATCCCAAGCGTAGTAAGCGCCACCGCAAGTGTTACCACAATAATTTCTTTTTTACCAATCAATTTTGACATAAAATATCTATTACCCCCTCCTAACCTCCCCCTTCAAACAAGGGTGAGGAACTTTTCCCCCTCTCCTTGCGAAGGAGAGGGCTGGGGTGAGGTCTAAAATTCTTTGCCTACAATTATTGTGACTCCATCGGTTTCATCAACTAGCTCCAACTCAATCTCGCCCGTAAACAGTTCTTTGATTTTCTCGGCACTTAGCTTGTTTTTTTCGCTATATTTAATTACAGTATTTTGATAATTAAAATTGTCCGCATTCCCTGTTTCAAGTATATTAAATCCGGCTTTATCTAATAATTTTTCTGCTCTACCGGCCGCGCCAGACACACCACCACCGTTCAAAACTATCAAATCCGGCAATACTACTATTGCTTCTTCACTTTCTTCTAACTCTTCCATACTGCTGGTCGCTAAATCATTTTTTGTATCAAACTCAGGGCTAGTAGTACTAGTTTCAATCTCTAACTCCGGCTCAATTACTTCTGCTTCATAATTTTTAGTTTCTGATATATTTTCTTTTAGCTCAGTTTGGTCTAAGGAAAGCATTTTATAGACCATTACAGCACCAATAATTAAAATTATAAAAATTATAAAACAGAGTATCCGCTTAAAGCTTTTCCAGCCAAATTTCTTATTTTTTACTTTATCACTTGATTTATTATTTTTTAGATCGACTATCACTGAATCACTGCTCCCATTTTCTTTGGGCACAATCGTAACCCCGGATTTTACCCTTTTATCCGGACGAACTACTCCGGCCATCTGCTCGGTATCACGAATCGCTCTTTTAATGGAACGACGGACCAAAATATAAATAATAGATAAAAGCAAAAAGACAGAAACAATTATAAGACCAAGTGGCTTCCATAAAATTATCCAAAAATAACGCGTACCGGTCAAAGTTTCTCTGGCTTTGTCGCCATAAGCCAAAATAAGTTCGGCCCGATATCGTCCCATATCCATAAGCCCGATGTCTTCCTGCCAATCAAAATTCCAGGTTCGAATGTCTCCGGGTAAAACATTGCCAAATTCGCTTAAATGATTAATTTTGATTCCAAACACGTTTTTATCCCACATATCAAACACACGAATTTCGCCCTGAGGCTGAACATGAACATTTCCCAAATTTTCAAAACGAATCTTAAAGTCAACTTTTCCCTGCCCATAAATTGTTTTATCGGTAGAAAATTCACGAATTTGTCCATTTTCATTAACATCTCCCGATACATTCAACATTAATAGAGTGGAAATCAAAGAAGAAACCTTGATTGAGGCCCCGCTTATTTTCCCTTCAGGCGGTCTGGTTCCCACCAAAATAGCGGCATAATGCCCGCCGGGCGCGGCTGTCTCCGGCACTGCCACAATAAAAGGCACTTCATAGCTCTTACCGGGGACAATATCAATGCTATCTTCGGGCAAATTGATCCACCGACTCAAAAGATAGTCTGCTTCATCTTCATTCCCTTCAGCCTCAATAAAAGTAACAGTCCCGTCTTCACCATTTCCCTTAAAATCAATTGCTTGTACATATACGGTAATTTCTTCGGTATTATTATTCACTACCTTCACCGTACTCTTCCACAATTGCCCGGGACTGATATTGCTTTTGATAAGCGGCGGCGTAACAGACAAAGCCAAAGAACCAGGCGCGGCCGAGGCGGGCAGGATTATGAGATTAAAAAGGAATATTAGAGTTATAATTTTGTGGAACATGTTTTGAACAATTTTTAATTTTTAATTTATAATTTATAATTTATAAATTTTATTATTTCCCCCGCAAATTAATCACTCCTGGTCCATCGCTATGCGGGTGGGGGTCGGCTACTTGATGATGACTAAAACCTTTTTTGAATAATATGATTAATAATATCAATAAAAGTAAGAATAAAATTACTACAAAAGAAAGTAAAATCCACCAAGGTAAATACCAAAAATAAATCGTATCCATTAACTCATGTTCATCTTGACCGTATTTTACTTCAATTTTTGCCTTATACTTGCCTGCGCCTTTAATGTCAATCCAATTAACAAACTCGCTCGCTTCCATTCCCGGTGACAGGGCCCGATTTTCATTGTTAACTTCTAACTCGGCCACAACTTGTCCGCGCCGATCAAAAATATATATCTTGCCGGAAGGAAAAATATCACGATTGCCAAAATTGTTTAGACCAAGGTCAAAAACAATTTCCGGCTTAATATAAATATTTTTACCGGTTTCAAATTTAATAATTTGCGCCTTCTCTACAATATTTTCCTCGATATTATAGCTTAAAAATATTTGCCCAAAATCACGTTTCTTTGCTTTGCGCTCAGCCGCATATCTATCCGGCGCGTTCACAATCGCAAGCGAAGCGTAGCGCTGTCCCGGCAAAGCATAAAGACTTACTTTTACCTCCAGCTCTTTGATTGTGCTCTCGCCCGGCTGAAGCTCAATCACGCCATGCGTAATTTTAATCCATTTTCTAAGTGACACGGCCCGATCCAAATCCTTAGTGCTGCTTGCCTGGCTTCCGTCCGCGTTAACTTCGCTCACTACCGCATAAAGCTCAACTTTTCGTTCGGTATTATTGCTAATACTAATTTCATAATCAAAAATATCCCGCTTCATCGCGGTTTCATTGATTATTTTCGGACTGATTACAATGCCAGACTGCGCCTGCGCTGTGTTTGATACGGACAGTGCGATTGTCAACAAAAATAATGATAATAATATTTTTCTTGTATTAAGCACTAAGTAATTAAAAATTAAAAATTAACAAATCTACGCAAATAAAAAGAAATAGATTAAAGACATTATCATAAATACTACAATCAAAATAACCAGAAGGATGACGCTTATGTAGATGATGGGCGACGGGCCTTGGTATTTTTTGACCATGCGCACCCGGCCATAACCGGCACGCTCCATTGCCTGGCGTACGGCCCGATTTTTATATAGCTTCAAGAAAAGGATTGTTAAAGAAAGTAAAATAATCAGAGTAAGGACAATTGGAATTATAATTCGCCACGGGACAATCCAAAATATTGTTTCGGTATAAAGTGTTTGCTTACCTTGTCCGCCCAAGTTGGCTGAAGTACCATAGGAAAGGCCGATACTGGCAACATAGCGCCCAAAACCACTGTCTCCCTGCCAATTCTCACTAAAACGACGAATCGAATTGGGCAACACATTAGCTCCGCCATCATTCACCCTGATACTGCCAATCTCCTTATTGAACATGTTATTGATAGAAATTGTTCCAATCGGCTTAACATGAACATTGCCCAAATTCTCAATTCTGGTTAAAAATTCAATATCAAAAGGGGTACTATAAAGACCTTTATCCGTAACAAACTCTCTGATACGCGCCTCTTCTTTGACTTTACCTTTTACTTGTAAAAGGATCAGAGATCCGGTTTGTTGTGAAACAGCCATACCGGCGCCCTTTTCTTCACCTTCAAATTTTAAACGCGGTGGCTTGGTCCCGAATAAAATCGCACCGTAATAACCGCCCGGACCGGCGTCCGCAGGCACATTAATTTGAAAGTGAATTTCATGCGCTTCGTACGGGGCAAATTCGATACCTTCACCGCTAATATCAATCCATGATGCCAAAAAATAACCTTGCTCTGTCCCCGGAGCAATCAATTTGGGTTGCCCCCCCTCTCCTTCGGCTCGAAAATCACGCAAATACGCATAAAGTTTTTTGGGAGTATCAGATTGATTCTCAACCGACAAAGTACGATTAATACGAACGCCAGGCTCTACCAGTTCTTCATATCGAACCGGACTGATTTTGATGCCAATCGTTTGCGCTCCTACTGTCCTTGCGGGCAGAAATAGTAAAAAATTAAAAAATAAAGAAAATAAGGCTAAACTGACAAAATATTTTTTCATGGGGATGTATAATTAAAGGTAATTAAAATTTTAAAATATTAAAAATAGATAAATATATTTTACCATTTTTTAC
>JAYENK010000009.1:0-7799 GCA_034722035.1 Patescibacteria group bacterium
TTGTTCTGCGTTATCGCCTGCCTTCTAAAGTGGATAGCAATACCTATGAGTTATTGGCGCAAAAACAACCCGGTACGCTCAACGCGAGTCTTTACTATACTCTGTGTCCGAATACTGAAATAAGTTTAATAAATGATGCGCAAGAAGTATTTACCAATAAAAATCCTTTTAGCTTTAGAAGCAATTTAAATATAGATAAAAATATTAAACTAAGAATTAAACAATAGAGCTTAATGCTAATAGAGTTTACTTTTTACATTATAAGTATTTTGATAATTCCGCTTACATTGGTGGCTCTTTTTATTGTTTTAAAAAAAGTAATAAGGCATTATTTTCATAAAAGTAATTACGCCGAGCACCAAGTATATTTGGTGCGCTTACCCAAGGATGAACCTGGCACGAATGAGCAAAAAGATTTAACTACAGCGCAAATTAGGGAAGAAATCAGTATAGCAGAGACAATGTTTTCTTCAATCGGCGGTCGGCGAGCCGAGCGTGGCTTTAAAGCTTGGTTGCTAGGGCGGGGGGATCATTACTCCTTTGAAATAGTCGCGAGTAAAAAAAAGATTGTTTGGTATGTTGTGGCGCCGACAGCTGACGGACAATATTTGGAACAACAGATCAACGCGCATTATCCGGACGCGGTAATTGAGCCGGTTAATGATTATAATATTTTTCAGCCAAATTTTAAAGTAAAAGCCGGTTACTTAAAAACCAGACGAAAATCTATTTTTCCGATAAAAACTTATGAAAAACAGGATACGGATCCGATGAATTCCATTGTTAACGTTATGAGCAAGCTAAAAAAAGATGAATCTTTGGCTATACAGTTCACATTGCGTAGTGCCAGGGCCGAGTGGCACAATGGCGGTAAAAAGATTACTCGGCATTTAGCGAAAGGTAAAACCTTGAGAGAGGCACTGCAAGTTGATAGCCGTAATCCTATTGTTGCGATTTTTTCCGACATTTGGGATCATACACGGACTGTATCGGAAGAAGAAAAAATACGTAAACAACAAAATGTTCAGCCCCGCTTAACTCAAATGGAGGAAGAAATGCTAAAGGGAATCGAAGAGAAAAATTCTAAAGCCGGATTAGACGTAAATTTGCGTATTATTGTTTCCGCCGCCGACATTGGTTCGGCCAGCGTTTATTTGGAGCGTCTGGCTTCGGCTTTTGGGCAATATAATCTATATGAATACGGCAACAGTTTTGTTGATAAGATTAAAATCGGTAATCAAAAAAAATTGATTAACGATTTTATTTATCGACGCTTTAATCCTTCGCTAAAATTTATTTTAAATACCGAAGAATTGGCCAGTTTATATCATTTCCCTTTGCGTACAGCTGAAACGCCGAATATTCTTTGGCTTATGGCAAAACACGCTAGCGCCCCTAGTAATATTCCAGAAGAGGGGATGATTCTGGGGCAAAATATTTATCGTGGAGACAAGCAGTATATTCGGATTAAACGCGATGACAGGCGCCGACATATGTATGTTATCGGTAAATCCGGTACCGGTAAATCGTTTTTTCAGGCAAGCTTGATTATGCAGGATATCTTGAACGGGGACGGAGTGTGTGTGATCGATCCGCATGGTGACTTGATTCAGGATGTGATAGAGCGGATACCGCCGGAGCGGAGCGAGGATGTTATTCTTTTTTCGCCGGCTGATACCGAGCGTCCGCTTGGGCTTAATTTGATTGAATATGATCCGGCTTATCCGGAACAAAAGACTTTTGTAATCAACGAGTTAATTCGAATATTCGATAAGCTCTATGATCTAAAATCAACCGGTGGTCCGATTTTTGAGCAATATATGCGCAATGCTTTGCTTTTGATTATGGCAGACCCGGAGTCCGGTTCGACTTTGATGGAAGTGCCGCGCGTTTTGGCAGATCCTGATTTTAGAAAAATGAAACTGGAACGCTGTCCGGATAAAACCGTCGTTGATTTTTGGATTCAAGAAGCGGAAAAGGCCGGCGGGGACGCCGCCTTAGCTAATGTGGTGCCATATGTGACGAGTAAACTAACGCAGTTTATATCCAATGATACGATGCGTCCGATAATTGCGCAACAAAAAAGCGCTTTTAATTTTCGTGATATAATGGATAAGCAAAAAATTCTTTTGGTTGATTTACGCAAAGGCCTGGTCGGAGAAATGAACTCTCATTTATTGGGCATGATTATCGTTGGTAAAATTTTAATGTCAGCTCTTTCTCGGACCGATATTTCGAGCGAGAAGCGTAAGGATTTTTATCTATATATTGATGAGTTTCAGAATTTTACAACCGACTCAATCGCTACGATTCTGTCCGAAGCGCGTAAATATGGTCTTAATTTGACTATTGCGCATCAATATATTGGTCAGCTTGTAAAGAATAATGACACAACAATTAAGGATGCGATTTTTGGTAATGTTGGTACGATTGCCAGTTTTAAGATTGGCTCAGAGGACGCTCAAGTGTTGGAAAAAGAGTTTAATCCGATTTTTGATCAATTTGATTTATTGAATATTGAAAAATTTACCGCTTATGTTAAATTATTGATTGATAATACTGCATCTACTCCCTTTTCCATGTCTACGATTTCTCCTTTGCCTGGTAAGGCTCAGCCCGGAATCGCGCAAAAAATCAGGACTTTATCTCGTTTGAAATATGGCCAAGATAGAAGCATTATTGAGGCGGAAATCAGAAAAAGAACTTTGAAAATATAAATATTAGACTGATTTTTAGAAAAATATACAAGTAGACAATCGGATTAAATTAGTATAATATTATAGATAGAAATAAAAGCATTAAAAAAATAAAATAAATAAAAATATATGACAAAAACAGAAGACTCCTATGTAGAAGGTATGGAGGACAATGATAACAACGTTGGAATCGATGATTTGGAGATTGATTCTGATGGACAAGAACAAGATCAAGCCAAACAACTTGTACTTGATTCGTCTAAGGCGGCAATTTTGACGAGTTTAATCGATTTAGCTGAAGATTCGATTGGGAAAATTAAAGCACTCTTAGGACAAGAATATGAATCAAGCGGCATTGCGCGCATCGGTGTTAGTCAAGCCGGTGGCTTGATGCAACCGGGAGTGGCAAGCGAAGGGGGGCATATTATCGAGGGTGTTTTTGATGGTGAGAATATGATTGGTCCGGATGGCAAACAATACAGCGTGCCGGCTAATTACGCTTCAAAATCAAAATTGGTTGAAGGCGATGTCCTGAAACTAACAATTACCTCGACCGGTACTTTTATTTATAAACAAATCGGGCCGATTGATCGTAAGCGCGTTGTTGGCGTTCTTGAGCAGACCCCAAGCGGAAATTTTCACGTTGTAGCTGACAATAAAAAATGGCGTGTTCTTACCGCTAGCGTTACTTATTTCAAAGGACAAGATTCTGATGAGGTGGTAATTTTGGTGCCGAAAGTCGGAGAAAGTAATTGGGCGGTAGTAGAAAATGTTGTTAGACAGCCAAAAGCATAAGAAATTCCAGATTTTAAATAGCAGACTTTATTAAAAATACAAAAAATAAAGCTTGTTGTTTGGTATTTGGAATTTTTAGTAATATGCGGTTTATTGGTAAAATTATTAAATTAAAATATGGCAACATTGTATCGAAAATATCGGCCAAAAAATTGGCAGGAAGTAGTTAATCAAAACCATATCAAAACTACTTTGACTCAGGAAATATTGTCCAACAAAATGGCGCATGCTTACCTTTTTAGCGGGCCGCGCGGTGTGGGCAAGACTACTATTGCTCGGGTAATGGCAGCTTCTTTGAATTGTAAAGAGAGGAGTAAAGATTCTTATGAACCTTGCGGTAAATGCGGCCATTGCACTCAAATTGAGGCTGGAACATATTTGGACATTATTGAGGTTGACGCGGCTTCTCATACCGGGGTTGACAATATACGGGAAAATATAATTGCCGCTTCACGGGTACCGGCCTCTTTGGGCAAGTACAAGATTTTTATAATCGATGAAGTGCACATGCTTTCAATTTCGGCTTTTAACGCGCTGCTTAAACTTCTCGAAGAACCGCCAAAAAATATTCTCTTTATTCTTTGTACGACCGAAATTCATAAGATTCCCGCGACAATTATTTCTCGCTGTGAACGTTTTGATTTCAAGCGTATTTCAGTTAGTGATTTGGTAAAAAAATTAAATTATATCGTTAATAAAGAAAAGATTAAGATTGATAAAAAGATTTTGGAAGCTTTGGCGCGCCAGGCTGAGGGGCATATGCGTGATGCCGAGAGTATGCTTGGACAAATTGTGGCAATTGGCGGACGCGAAATTACACAGGAAGAAGCAGATTTGGTTATTCCGCGCAGTGATTTAATGGAAGCGATTAAATTTTTAAAATTATTAAACACTAAAAATGCAGCTGCTACGATTGAATTGATTAATCATTTAATTGATGAAGGAATTGATTTGGAGCGTTTTAGCATTGATTTCATTGAGCTTCTAAGACGTCTTTTATTGATGATTTTAAGCCCCGGACTTAATGATAAATTTGGTTTGGAGCTGGGTGAAAACATTGAATTGGAGCTAAATGAGTTAAAGAAAAAACTAAAAATAGATGATTTAATTTGGCTTATTAAGGAATTTAATCGGGCAAAAAACAGTATTTCCGATTATTTTATTGTTCAGTTGCCTTTTGAGCTTGTGATTAGCGAGTATTGTGGCGGTGGTTTGAGTCAACAAGCAGAGAGTCAGTCCCCAAAACCAAGTCCGGTTTTAAATTCTACTCCCACGCCTCAATCAAATCTTAAACCGGTTTCATCAGACGTCAACACAGAAGTGCCAAAAGCCGAACCTAACATCAAAGCAAACTCGGAAGCAGTAAATAAAGATGCACTTACCTCAATAAAAATGGAAGAAATTTTTGCTAAATGGCATGAGGTTTTGGCTCGGGTAAAAAAACATAATCATTCTCTTTCTTTTATTTTACGTGTTTGCCAGCCTCGAAATGTTCAGGGTAATCAAGTTTGTTTGGCTTTCCGTTATAAATTTCATAAAGATAGAATCAGTGAAGCCAATATCAAGAAATTGGTTGAAGATACTTTTAGTGAAGTTTATGGTCAGACACTTAGCATTGAAGCTATTGTTGACGAGTCAATCTCTCAAACGGATGTAGGCAATAATGGAGATATCAGACAAAGCACACCAGGCTTAGTTTCTGCGCCAGAGGACGCGAGCAGTGAAGAGGGGAATAAAGATATGCTTAATAATCTTCTCAAAACTTTTGGCGGGAAGGTGGTAAAATAACTTATTTTATGAGAAAAAGTAACAAAACAAAAATTGGTTTGGCGTTGGGCGGTGGCGGTGCGCGTGGGATTTCACATATTGGAGTATTGAAGGTTTTGGATAAGGCCGGAATCAAAATTGATTATATTGTCGGTACTAGCATGGGGGCGGTTATTGCTTCGATGTACGCGCTTGGCATGAACGCTCGAGAAATAGAAGCCGAAGCTTTAAAGAGCAGTAGTCGTTTGTTTATTTTTAAATTTATTGATATTTCTTTGCGCGGCGAGGGTATGATTGGCGGCAAAAAAATTGCCCGGCACCTAAAAAATATTTATAAGGGAAGCGTGTTTACTCAAACCGGAATTCCTTTGCGAGTTGTTTGTACTGATTTGGAAAGCGGACAAGAAGTAGTTTTGAAGCAGGGGGATATTGCCAGTGCCGTTCAGGCAAGTTTAAGCTTGCCCGGGGTTTTTCCGCCGGTTCGTATTGGTAAAAAATTATTGGTTGACGGGGGAGTGGTCAATCCGACTCCGATTAATGTAGCGCGAGAAATGGGAGCAAGCACAATAATCGCGGTAGACCTGGTAATGCAAAAAAACAGAAAATTATCCAAACCGACAATTGCCGGTACTCCAATGCGGACATTTGAAATTGTTCGCTCTGAGGCAGTCAAAAACAGAATTAAAGACAAGAAAACAAAACTAATGATAATTAAACCGAAAATGAACGCAGTAATGGACAGTTTTAAATTTTCTCAAGTTAAAGAATTAATTGTTTCGGGAGAACTTGCGGCTAAAAGCATTATCTCTGACCTTAAAAAGTTACAATGAAAATAAACATAAAAATCAGGATACTATTATTTTCTATATTATTAATAATAATATTTTGTTTGCTTTATTTAAGCGTTGTTCCTTTCGGAAATATTGCTTATACACAGAATTTTCGAGCGGATAATTATTTTATTTCTAAAATAAGCCCGGCCGAACGGGTTATTAGTGAGAGCGGGGGTATAAAAATAATAGGGGATCCGGTATATTTTAATTTGTGCACATCGCGTAATTTTGACAAGGCTACAATAACTTACAAATTTAAAACTAATATTGATAAAGCCATAATTGAAAGTGGTCCTTTGGTGGATAAAACTATTTGGCAATACAAATTAAAACCGATTTATAACAGTATAATCGATAATTTGTTTTTAAACGGACATGTTTTAGAACAGGAAGGGAATTTATTTTGGCAAAAAGAAAAAAAATACTCTTCGCTTGAAGATTTTTTGGTATCAAAGCCAAATCTTGATGAACTTGCGTTTTATCATTATGACTGGCCGCATGATTTTATTTTGCCTGATTATGCCACTAGCAGCGCAAAGCAGGTTATCAATTATCCGCTTAGGGGAGCGTATCAATTTTATACCTACATAAAAGATGAGCTACTTGATTTTAGTTTTGATTTTAGCGATTTAAATCAAAATAGCGATAAAGACAAAATTGAATTATTTTTATTATATGATAATGAGGTTATTAATTCACGTCTTCTTGATGACATAAAAACGCAGGAAAATAAAGAAGTAGAGGGGCGCGGCCAAGTAAATTTTAAAATTTTTTCTTTGCCGGAAGGCTTGTATAAAATTGAGTTAAGAGCCAACAATGATATTGTTACGAAAAGTATTGAGACTAGGCAAAACAAGCTATCTTTTATTAATAAAGTTGAATTATTGCGTGATGATAATACAGATATAAAAATTTATACCAATAGCAATCAGATTCAGGCGACTACGATTTATCCGGATCGTTTGCAGACAATTAAAACCGCTAACGGTGATTTCGAGATCAAAACAACTTATCAGCAGCATCAATTTGATGTTTTGGCGAGTAATGCCAGCAGCAGTATTTCCGAGCTAATTTTAGAAAAAGATGGCTTAAAAATATCCGGCAACGGTGTTTTTGCTTTTGCCGAACAAGCTTTATTAAACCCGACTCTTAAGAAGCTTGATAGAAATTTAGATATCAACAGTATAAATTATTTATTGGCTGAATATAAAAATGCGGAACAGACGGGGAACTGGAAAATGGTCAGTCAAAATTTTGATTTGACGCAAGTTTATTGTGAAGATAATACCTATCAATTTATTATTTCGATTCCGGGTCTTAGGGCTGATGCCGGCGTTGATGATTATGTAGAAATAAAAAAAATTAAAGTAGAGCTTAGTGGAAAAAGTTTGCTTGAAAAAATTATTAATTAGAGTGAATAATGCCAAAGTTGATTTTAAAAGAATTGTTTTATGTCCTTAGTTTCGCCATTATTATATTTGTTGTAATGGAATTTTTTCGTCCAGGAATAGTTTTGGCCTATCTTGATTTTAACTTGATTTTACTTTTCTGGGTAATGTCTGGTATAATACTAATACTTAATAGTAAAAATAAAAAAATATAATTTCATGAGAAATTTACCTTTAATATTATTTTTGATATTTTTTATAGCTCCTTTATTCGGTCGTTATAGTATTTTTATTATATTGATAATCTTAGTTGGTGTTTT
>JAYENK010000009.1:7809-23286 GCA_034722035.1 Patescibacteria group bacterium
TTAAAGGATAATAATAAAAAATTTGATATTAATAATTTAATTAGTAGTTTTAAAAATAATAAATCAAAAGTTAATTCAAAATTTAATAATGACAATGAAAACATTATTAATGTAAATAATTTAAAACATATGAAAGATCCAAAACACGCAATAATAAGTATAGCTTTGATTGTGTTTGGTCTATGGTTATTTTTTGCTTCAATTCAAGTAGTTGACGCCGGTGAAACCGGTGTTTATTCACTTTTTGGTAAAGTTCGAGATGCTGAGCTAAAAAGCGGTTTTCACTTGGTTATTCCATTGGCTAAGGTGACGCGCATGAGTATTCGCACCGAAGAGTATACTATGAGCATTGTTCAGGGCGAAGGGCAAAGATACGGTTCGGATGTAATTACGGCTCTAACCAAGGAAGGCTTAAATGTTGATTTAGACATGACTGTTCTTTATCGACTGGAAGAGGAAAAAGCGAGTGATGTTTATCGTGAATTAGGCCTCAACTTTGATGAGAAAATTATTCGTCCAACTATTAGAACGGCAATTCGTGATGTTATTGCTCAATTTGAAGCAAAGGATATTTACAGCGACAAGCGAGAAGAGGCGGCCAATAAAATTAAAGATCAGCTAACTAATGATTTAAGCGAGCGGGGGATTATTATTGAATCTGTGCTTTTGCGCAATGTAGTATTACCGCCCAATTTAGCTAATGCAATTCAAGAAAAACTTCAGGCCGAACAAGAGGCGGAAAAATATGATTTTGTTCTGGACAAAGAGAAAAAAGAAAAAGAAAGAAAGATTATTGAAGCTGAGGGGCGTCGTGATTCGCAAAAAATTATCAACGAGAGTCTTAGTACAAATTATCTTTATTTTCTCTATATCAACGAGCTGAAAGACCGTGAAGGCACTGTTTATGTTCCAACCAGTCCTAGCACGGGAATGCCTCTATTCCGAAGTTTAGGCCAATAAAATTAATATATAGTTAAATTAATTAAATAATTATTCGCATGTGCCCTATTTGTAGGTGGGCTTTCGCGAAGCGAAATAACTATGGATTGTATTTTTTGTAAAATTGTGGCTGGAGATATTCCCAGTCATAAAGTGTATGAAGATGAGCATGTTTTGGCCTTTTTTGACATTTTGCCCATCAGCCCCGGTCATACCATTGTTGTGCCAAAAAAACATGAAGCTGATGTGGAGGCGCTCACCGAAGAAGAATTTACCGCGATGGTTATTTCTGTAAAAAAAATCGGTAAAGCTATGATTGATGGGCTCGGAGTCAAGGGTTATTCTATTTTTCTTGATAATAAAAGCGCGGCTAATCAACATGTGCCACACGCCCATTTTCATGTTGTACCGCGGGTTGAGGGAGACGGGCTCGAACGTTGGCCGCAAAGCGGCTATGGCGAGGGTGAAGCCGAGCACAGCCTTAAGCAAATTTTAACGCATTTGAAATAAATATGGATTGTATTTTTTGTAAAATTGTAGCCGGGAAAATTCCCAGTTATAAGGTTTATGAGGATAAGGATTTTTTTGCTTTTTTGGATATTCGTCCGCTTAATTTAGGGCATACTTTGTTGATTCCAAAAAAACATTATCGCTGGGTTTGGGATATTCCCAATATTGGTGATTTTTATAAGATAGCGCGAAAAATAGTTTTGGCGCAGAAAAAGGCTTTCAAAACCGATTATGTTGTATCGCTTGTTTTTGGCGAGGAGGTCGCGCACGCGCATCTTTGGTTAGTCCCTCGTTTTCAGGGGGACGGTCATGGCGGTGCGATTGATCTTGCTAATATTAAAAAATTATCCGAAAAAGAAATGGCAAGTGCGCAAGAAAAAATTTTTGCTTTAGTATAAACATGGAGAAACTCTTAAAAAAATATTTTGGCTACGATTCTTTTCGGCCATTGCAAAAGGAGGCAATTAATTCTGTTCTAGCCGGGCAGGATTCTTTTGTTTTGATGCCAACCGGCGGCGGTAAGTCCCTTTGTTATCAATTACCGGCTATCAAGCTATCCGGCCTTACTTTGGTTATTTCCCCTCTGATTGCTTTGATGAAGGACCAGGTAGACGCACTCAAGGCCAATGGCATTTCGGCTGAATTTATTAATTCTTCTCTTGCCTCGGATCAAATTAATCGCGTTGTACAAGGGGTAAAACGAGGCGAAGTTAAGCTGTTATATGTTGCACCGGAGCGTTTTTCTCTGGGGTATTTTCAGGATTTTTTGCGTTCAATCGAAGTTAGTTTGATTGCCGTAGATGAGGCGCATTGTATTTCCGAGTGGGGGCATGATTTTCGCCCGGATTATCGCATGCTTAGCGTTCTAAAGAAATCGTTTCCAAAGACCCCGTTGATCGCGCTTACCGCAACTGCGACCGGTAAAGTTAAAGCTGATATATTGAATCATCTAAACATTAGGAACGCGGAAAAATTTATTGCCAGCTTCAATCGGGAAAATTTGTATTTAAGTGTAGTCGAAAAGAAAAAAGCTTTTCCAAAATTAGTTAATTTATTGCAAGGCTATAAAAACGAATCAGTTATTATTTATTGTTTTTCTCGTAAAGAAACCGAGGAGATTGCGGATAATTTAAATTTAAATGGTTTTAAAGCTTTGGCTTATCACGCCGGATTGGAAAAAATAAAACGAAAACAGGTGCAAGAAGCTTTTGTTAAAGATCAGGTTGATATTATTGTGGCAACGATTGCTTTTGGCATGGGGATTGATAAGCCGGATGTTAGATTGGTGGTTCACTATACTTTTCCAAAAACTTTGGAAAATTATTATCAGGAAATTGGCCGGGCCGGCCGGGATGGGCTTAAGAGTGAGTGCGTGATGTTTTATACTTATGCTGATATGCGTAAACATGAATATTTTGCCAATCAAATTGATGATCAACGTTTGCGCGAGCAAACCATGGTAAAGCTGGGCGAGGTTCTCTCTTATGGTGAACTTAGTACTTGCCGTAAGAAATATTTGCTTAAATATTTTGGTGAAGAAATGGTAGGGGATAAATGTTCGGCTTGTGATATTTGTCTGGAGGAGAAGGAAGAGTTTGACGCGACTGAAATTTCACAGAAAATAATGTCTGCGATTTTGCGTACCGGTTCTCGTTTTGGCAAGAATTATATTATTGATATTCTTTTGGGAAAAAATACGCAAAAGATCAGGATTAATCAGCATAACGAATTATCCGTTTTTGGCCTTGCCAAGGGACAGGGTGAAGACGAACTTAATCATATCATTAAACAACTTTTAGATAGAGACTATCTCCATAAAAGTGAAGGCAAGTACCCCACACTAAGCTTAACCAAGCTGGGCGGAGATTTGATTAATAATAAAGAAAAGATAAGTTTGTATAAAACGGCGGTTAAAACCAAGCCGGACGCAAATGGGGAGCAAGCGCTGGATTATAATCCGGATTTATTTGAAGTTTTGCGTGATTTGCGCAAGATAATGGCTAATGAGGCGCAAGTTCCTCCTTTTGTTATTTTTGGCGACAAAAGCTTGCAGGAGATGGCCTATTATCTACCGGCAGATAAAGAAAGTTTTGCCCAGATTAGCGGAGTGGGCGCAAAAAAATTAGAAAAGTATGCTGACACGTTTTTGGAATTAATTAATGGTTTTAGGCGAGAACGTGATTTGGAGCCGATTCCAATTTCGCGTGGATTTGATACAAATTTAAAAATAAAAACCGGGGTTAAACAAAAATTTTACCGCAAAACCAAAGAATTAGTTGATAAACAAATTCCTTTGAAACGGATTGCTAAAAGTCAAGAATTTAAACTTTCCACAGTTATCAATCATCTGGAAAAATTAATCGATGCCGGCGAAAAGCTTGACTTAGAATATCTTAAGTTTCCTCGCGATCGCTATCAAGTAATCTGCGTTGCTTTCTCTGAGTGTGGCGATGAAAAACTAAAACCGGTTTTTGAGTTTTTAGAAGAAAAGTATTCATACGATGAAATTAAATTAGCAAGAGTATTGATGCGAGCCTAGGGCAGATTTTTTAATGATCACAATAGTTTTGGTGCTTGTTGGCGCGACTTGGCTTATTGCCCAGGTTATTTCCGAGCAAATTAAAGACGCTGATAAAGCGTTTGAATTTAATTCTGTTAAAAATATGGAAGACACTATTAAATAGTTGGTTAGGTAGGGGCTTTATCCACAGATTTATTTATTTATTGAATTTTTATAAATTTTAAATTAATATTTTTTGTTTATTAATTAATAATTTTAACTAATATTAAATAAAAACAGCTTAATTCGCTGTTTTTGTTTTATATTGTTTATATTAGAAAAATATAGTATAATAAACATAGCACTATAGCACTATGGTGCTGATTCAAAAAATATCAAATAAAAATTAAATTAAAAAAATAAAACAGAAATAGCAGAAATAAGGCTAAAAATACAGAAACACAAGAAAACCAAAACAAAAGAAAAACACAAAAATGAAATCAAAAAAACAATTTAATATTTATCATAAACAAGTTGTAATATTCTTGTGTTTTTTGATATTACAATTTTTTGTATTTCCGATGAATTATTTGGCAGCCGCCCTTACTAACGTTGAAGCGCTAGTTAGCAATTCGCGCACCGGTATAAAAGCGGATTTAACCCTTGAATTCACTACTAGTCTTGATATTGGCGCTAACGGGTATTTTGAATTTACTTTGGATGAAGAATTTAATAAAATTGAAGAAGTCACTTGCCCCGGTCCAAATGTGACGACTGCTACCAGTTCTAATGTTATTCGTTGTACTTACTCAGTTTCTCCCGGAGCGTCTACCAGTACCAAATTGACTATAAAAAATATGTATAACCCGGTTGATTTTGGTCGTTATAATATTCAGATGGATACGTATAATTTCGGTGATAATTTGCTTGAGAGTGGCAATGCGGCGGTATATATTACTGAAGCGCAGGAAGTAAGTGCGTACGTTGGCACTGTCATGACTTTTAGCATGGTACAGGATAACGTGGATGAGGTTAACGGCATACCCATAAAGTATGGAGTAACCGCTACATCAACCGCAACAATGATTGATTTTGGCTTTGTTAGTAGTGATTCTTCTTCAACTCTTGCGCATACAATTAATTTACGCACTAACGCGGAAAATGGTTATTCTTGCACAGTCCAACAAGATCATGAGCTGGTAAATGAGAATAATGATACTATAAATAGCTTTAGTAATGCTTTTGATGGCACCGGATCATCAACCGATCCTCAACCATGGACGGATCCGGCCGAGATTGACGGACAAGATCATACGTATGGTCATTTGGGTATTAGTTCGAATGATCCTGAATTAAGTGAACTTGATTTTTCCGGGTCAAAATATGTTGGTTTTGACGGAACAGAAGCAATTGAGGTGCTTTATCATCCAACACCAACAGTAAATAATGTAGCTGGTGAAGGTAAGGTCAATATTGCTTATACACTAGCTGTTTCCGCTTTGCAAGAAAAGGGTGTTTACAGTAATTCAATAATGTATATTTGTACCGGTAATTTTTAGTATTATATTATCGCTTTATTGAAGAGCAATAGAGCGGTATTTTTTTATTTTGTTTAATATTGAATTATTTTTGTGTTTAAGTTACAATTAATGTAATGATTATATTTGACAAAAAGGCATTAAAATTGTTATACCTGTTTATTTTTATATTATTGCTTAGCCCAGTTTTAATCGCTTGCAAACAAAAAACCGTTATAGTTGATAATTGGGAGGAGCAGACGCTTTATGCCAAGGAGTGCGGTATGGATGGTTTGCCCTGTTGTTCTGATAAGGACAAGGTCTGTTTGTATGAACAGGAATGTTGTATTGATCCGAATAATCTGGAAAGGAATATGTGCGCGAATGAATGCGCTTGTGGAGAAAAAGGCGCCTTTTGTTGCGTGGATGATAAGTGCGGGGAAGGGCTTTCCTGTTTTGCCGGTCGTTGCGTGGAATGTGGTAGTATTAGCGACCATTGTTGTCAAAATGGCGATGAATGCAACAATGATTTAGTTTGCCATAACGATTTGTGCGTTGTTTGCGGTATACCGGGGAATCCTTGTTGTACTATCGGATTCGCTTGTGTGAATCAAGAAAAACGAGACAATAATCGAACCGAGTGTCGGCGTGATCAATGTATTTTTTGTGGTAGTAATAATGCAATTTCATGTCAAAATGAACCAATTTGCGCGCCAGGACACTTGCTTAATAATAATTTCTGTCTTAAGTGTGGCGAGACCAACCAGCCTTGCTGCAATGAAGAATCCGGAGTTGAATACACCTGCATTGATGACAGCTTGGTCTGTGAGTTAGGCTTTTGTACTAAAAAATAATTTATATTTAATTTAAAAAAATATGATAAATTTATTTAAACAAATTCATAAAAAAGTTAATGGTTTAATTTGGTCGCTTTTTTCAACCGGGATTATTTTGTTGATGCTCGCTGTTTTAATCGTTTGGACCGATTTTATTTTACGTTTAATTTTCGGCTTGATTGTTTTGGTAATCGCTTATATTTTTATTTATTTTGGTTATAAGCTATTAAGTCTAAGAAAAGAAATAGAAAAGCATTTTAAATTTTAAAAAATTTACAGCAGTATGAAAAAAATATTAACAATTATATTATTTTTTGTATTTATCTTGTCCGCTTGCGGACAAAAGCAAGCCGTTCCAATGGATCAGTTGTCAGAAGACGGGAAATACCACTATAAAAATGAACAGCTTGGATTTTGGATAAATTTTCCGGAAGAATTTATTTATTATCAAACTCAGAGTAATAATTTGGGTAATTATATAGATATGGAGTATTTTGTTCCGACCGGTGACCGTGAATATCCGCAAACAGTCAAAAGCTACGCTAGAGCAGTAATGATTCGCGTGATCGATAAGACTGATTATGATGATGCATTGGCCGAAGATACAAGTGTTATCGGCTTTGAAAAAATAGCCGAAACTTCCAACCGTTTATACTTTATTGATTTTTGGAATACCGTGCCCAAGGATTGGATTGATAAGTGGAGCGAGGGGATGCGGCAAGAGATAGAGAAATCGTTTAAAAATTAAAAATTATTTATATAGCACAAATAAAAGATAAATCAAAACACCTATGGTAACACCGCAGATGTCAAAAAAAATCGGTACTATCGGTTTAACACCAACGCAAAATGCCAAGCGTTTGTTTCAGGCGGTTTATTACGCGCAAAATCCATCTAAAGAGTCGGACGCTGAAGGGCCCAAATTAAATGTTTCTGAAATTGTTTCAAAGATGGCTTTTTATTATGAGAAAATCAGAAATACAGTTGAATACAAAGAAGAACATCTTTTGCGCAAGAACGCGATTGAGCGTATTTTGTGGCGTCAAATTGTGATTGAAAGCTCTCTTGCCGATCGCTCAAAAGGAGATGGTATTGCCGAGCATCTTTTGACCGAGTTAATCCGGGCAACCTATTTGCCAAATAACACAATTTTAAAATCAAAATGTCATGAAATCGGCGCTATTATCAATAAATATTTAAAACTGCGAAAATATGCTTTAGAAGATTTTAATTATTTACAGATTAAGGAAAAAAATGAGTTAACCCGCTGGGTTATCGCTATTGCAGCCAGTGAGATTGAAGAGCAGTTGGGGCGTAATCAAGTTGATAAGGTGGTGATTGATTATATGTATCAAGTGCTGCTTGAGAATATAAAATTACCAGACGATACTAAATTTGAAGATGATAAAGAGGTTCAGATTTACATCGGCATTCATCGCTCTTATTTAAAATTTGACAAGGACATGCTTGGCTATATTCTGCTTAAATTTTTTCATCCCAATTGGCAGAAAGCAGGCGCGGATGATTCAATAGTAGCTGAGCTTGGAAAGCAACTACTAAAATTAAAAGAAGAAATAGAAGAGCAAGTTGAGCATCCTTTGGCCGGACAGTTAAATCGAATTATCGCGCGTTATACTGTTTTTTTCTCAATTCTTTGCGATGTTGTCGCAGATAATCCGGTAAAAGTCTATGAAAGCTTTGTTAAAGATCCAAAGGCTTTTTCCCGTTTGATTAAACGTTCAGCCGAGAAGCGTTATAGCAAGGCTAAGTCGAAATTATGGCGCGCGGCTGTGCACAGTATTTTATACATTTTTATTACCAAATCATTTTTAGCTTTTTTATTGGAAATTCCGGCTACTAGGTGGTTTGGTGAGGAAATCAACGCTATTTCTCTTTTTATAAATATTACTTTTCCGGCGATCCTTTTGTTTTTGATAGTATTGTTTACTCGCATGCCTTCTTCCGGTAATACGGAAAAAATAGTTGAAGGAATAGAAGAGATTGTATTTATTGAACGTGAGCGAAAGGACCCATTTCGTTTGCGAATTCCAAGTAAGCGAAGCGCCTTTATGAATACAATGTTTGGCATTATTTACGCTGTTACCTCTATTTCGTCTTTTGGTTTTATTATTTGGGCACTGGATAAAATTAATTTTTCTTTTGTTTCAATTATTATATTTCTTTTTTTCTTGGCTTTGATTAGTTTTTTCTCAATTCGTATCCGCAAGTCAAATCGGGAATTGCTTATCTTACCACCACGTGATACAGCCCTTGGTTTGCTTGGTGATTTTTTCTATGTACCGATTATTCAAACCGGCAAATGGCTTAGTGAGAATTTTTCCAAGATCAACGTCTTTGTTTTTGTACTCGATTTTATCATAGAAGCTCCGTTTAAAGTTTTTGTTGCTATCACCGAAGAATGGACTAAATATGTGCGAGAAAGGAAGGATGAAATTTAGCAATTCGTAACTCGTAACTTATAACTTAAAATTTTTTATTTTATGAGATTATACATTACTGCTACTCCAATTGGTAATTTGGAAGACATCTCGATGCGTGCTTTGCGTGTGTTAGCTGAGGTTGATTTTATTTTGTGCGAAGACACGCGCGTGACCAAGAAATTATTAAAACATTATAAGATAGTTACCGCGGCTATTTCTTATCATCAGCATTCTAGTGGAAAGAAAATAAATGAAATTATCCATTTACTTAAAAAAGATAAAGATTTGGCTCTCGTGACTGATGCGGGTACGCCTGGGATTTCTGATCCCGGGGGCAAATTAATCGCAGCGATACTGGAAAAATTACCTAAGTGTAAAATAGAATCTATTCCCGGCCCCTCAGCGGTGACGGCCGCTTTGTCGATTTCCGGCATTCCGACAGACAAGTTCGTTTTTATGGGTTTCCCGCCGCATAAAAAAGGGCGTCAAACTTTTATCAAGCGCATTGCCGATTCAATCTATCCCGTTGTAGTATATGAGGCAAAACACAGAATAATTAAATTTCTCGATGAACTGGAAAATTTAAATAAAGATATTGAAAAACATAATAATGCCGTAGAAACGTGCCACGGCGCGTCTAAAGAAAAAAAATCCCCCGTAACATCAGTAGTCGTTTGCCGTGAGTTAAGCAAAATGCATGAAACCGTATATCGAGGCGAGCTTAAAAGCATTATTGAAAAGATAAAAAACCACAAAGATGATCAAAAAGGAGAATTTGTTATTGTAATTGGAAAATAAAATATGCCAAGTGAAAAAGAAAAATTTTATATTACTACCCCGATTTATTATGTGAATGCCGAACCGCATATTGGTCATACTTATACTACGGTAGCGGCTGATGTTTTGGCGCGTTATCATCGCTTAATCGGAGATAATACTTTTTTTGCTACCGGGACAGACGAACATGGTGCTAAAATATCACAAAAAGCTAAAATTGAAAGCAAAAAGCCAAAAGAATTTACTGACGAGATTGCAACTAAGTTTCAAATGGCTTGGGATGAGATGAATATTTCCAATAATAGGTTTATCCGTACCACAGAAGAAGCACATAAAAAAGCGGTGCAGAATGCTTTGCGATATATGTATGATAAAGGTGACATTTATTTGGATAAATATGAAGGTTACTATTGCACCGGCTGTGAGCAATTTAAAAATGAAAAAGATTTAGTAGAAGGTAAATGTCCCGATCATCAGGTCAAACCGGAATGGGTGAGCGAGGAAACTTATGTTTTTAAGATGAGTAAGTACGCAAAAACTTTGGAAGAAAAAATAAAAAAAGATGAACTAAAAATTTATCCTGAGTCAAGGAAAAATGAAATACTATCTTTTTATAAAAATGAAAATCTTAAGGATATTTCTTTTAGCCGAAAAAATGTAAAATGGGGGATAGAGTTACCTTGGGATAAAGCTCACACTGCCTATGTTTGGTCTGATGCGTTTTTAAATTATTTAACAATATTAGATTGGGACGGGAGCGGTAAAAAATGTCCAGAAATGTTTCCGCCAGAAATGCAATTAATGAGTAAAGATATTTTACGCGTTCATGCCACAATTTGGCCGGCCATGCTTTTGTCGCTTGATTTACCGCTTCAAAAAGTAATGTTTGTTCATGGTTTTTTTCTTGTAGACGGACAAAAGATGAGCAAGTCAATCGGTAATGTAATTGCTCCAAAGGAGCTTGTAAAACGATATGGTGTGGATGCTACTCGTTATTTGCTGATGAGCGCTACTACTTTTGGTCGAGATGGTGATATCGGCTGGAAGAAATTTGACGAAAAATATACAGCCGATCTGGCTAATGGTGTCGGTAATTTAGTAGCCCGTACTTCTAATTTGTTAGAAAAGAATGAAATTAAAATAGATTTAAAGTCGGGGGAGGATAAAAAAATAATAAAGGATTTTTATGATAAAATGGATAAATGTAAGCTTAATGAAGCAGTTCAAGTTATTTGGGATAAATTCAGAGCAATGGATGAGTATTTAAGTGAAAAAGCTCCTTGGAAAATGGATAATATTGATGAGAAAAAAGAGGTGTTGATTAAAGTCGCACAGAATATTTTAAATTCAGCGCAGTTATTGCAAATTATAATGCCTGAAACAGCCGAAAAAATTATTAAGCAATTTAGCGCCAAACAGATTAAAAAAGGTAAAGCGCTTTTTCCACGCTTAGAAAAATAATTAAATGCCAATCATTGATGTAATCTTATTGATAATATTATCCGGTTTTATTTTTTATGGTCTGTTTTATGGTCTTATTCGGATGTTTGGTTTGTTTGTTGGTCTCGTAATTGGAGCAATTTTGGCTAGCCGTTTTTATTTATTTGTGGCTGGCATGATTGAGCCAATATTTTTTGGACACAATAATATTGGCAAGGTCGCGACTTTTATATTGTTGTTTTCTTTGATTAATCGTTTAGTTGGTTTTGGTTTTTATTTGATTGAAAAAGCTTTTAATATAATTTCGATTATCCCTTTCTTAAAAACGATTAATCGCTTGGGCGGAGCTGCACTTGGGTTTTTTACTGGCAGTCTGACCATTGGTCTTTTCTTGTTCGTAATATCGCGTTATACTTTGTTAAATACTTTTTTAGGACATTGGCTGGACGCTTCAAGTCTGGCGCCGATGTTTTTAAGGTTTAATGATATTCTTTTGCCACTCCTGCCGGTTATGTTAAAAAGCCTGAAAAGTTTAATTTAAAAAATGGAGGATGTAAAAGTCGGACTTCTATATCCGTTTACATCAAAAGATTATAAAAGTTTGGAAAAATACTTTAAAATTAGCCCAGATTTACTTGTATTGCCAAAAAGGTTGCAAGAACATGAGTCATCACGTATAATAGATATAAGAGACATTAATAATATAAAAGAATTAAGAAAATAAATCTATGGGAATTCTTGACACTTTAAAAAAATTGTTCGGTGGTGACGAAGCTCCTGCCAAGGCCCCAACTGAAGAAGCTCAGACCGAATCAGCTCCAGCTGAAGAAACTCCAGCTGAAGGAGTCGGAACACAAGAAGAACAACCAAGACAATAAATTATTTTGAACTACAAAGCTGATTCGTGTGAAGCGAATCAGCTCTTGTTTTATTTATGAAATTGATTGATACACACGCGCACCTAAATTTTAATAATTTTAAAAATGACGCGGACTCCGTAATCCAGCGTTCTCTAGCTGAGGATACTTGGTTGATTAATGTTGGGGTTGATCTTAAAACCAGTCGCCGTACACTTTATTATGCGAACAAATATGAACGTGGTGTGTACGCGGCTGTGGGGCTCCATCCAATGCATTTATTTAGCTTTGACGCCAAGACAGATGATTATGATTTCACCACCAGAGGCGAAGAGTTTAACTATGATGTCTATGAACAATTGGCCAAATTCCCTAAAGTGGTAGCAATCGGCGAGGTGGGTCTGGATTATTATCATATGAATATTGGTGAGAATAAAGAAGAGATAAAGCAAAAGCAAAAAGAAACCTTTTATCAGCAGTTATTATTGGCGCGTAAATTGGATAAGCCAGTCATCATTCATTGTCGCGAGGCGCATGACGATATGATTGCACTACTTAAAGAATTTCGTAAAGAATATAAGGATTTAATTCCGGATGATTTTTGGGGCGTGATGCATTGCTTCTCCGGGGACGAAGATTTGGCTTGGCAATATTTTAATTTTGGTTTGATGATTTCTTTTACCGGTATTATTACTTTCTCGCGTCAATGGGATGAATTAATCAGAAAACTTCCCAACGACCGATTTATGGTTGAGACTGATTGCCCTTTTTTAACGCCAGAGCCTTTTCGCGGTCAGCGCAATGAGCCTGCTTATGTAAAATATATTGCTAATCGCATTGCCGAAATTAAACATCTTGAAAATGATAGAATTGCTGAAATTAGCACAAATAACGCAAAAAAATTATTCAAACTTTATGACAAATAATACACAGCTTACAAAACTTATAAAAGACTTGGTTACTTTTGAGTCAGATAGTACTAATACAAAAGTATAACCTAAAAACAAAAAAAGGATGGATCGTTTTTCTTTGGGGAACGATATCTGACAATAAACTCGGTCTTGTCTATTGTGGTCCGGCAAAAAATTATAAAAGATATGAATATCTTTTGAAAGAAAAATTGGAATAAACCTTAAAACAAATGGCCTATCTTGATTGGTAGGCCTTTTTCCTTTTTCATTTGACATTCTGTGGTTTTTGTTTACAATTAAGTTGGGGATAATTCATATTCCTCGGTTTGATTCAAAAAGGGCTTTTTTGCCCCTTTTTAATGTTTTACTAATATGAATGATTCCGATAAGGTTGCTTGGTGGCAACCGGCTGTGTTAATGTTTGCCCGTCTTTCTGTCTGGATTGTCGTGCCGGTTTTACTGGCGGCTATACTTGGTAAATACTTGGATAGAAAATTTGCAAGTGAACCATGGGGGCTCCTATTTTGCGTTGGCACCGCTTTTTTATTTTCGATGGGAATGATTGTGTATGAGGCAGGGAAGGAATATAAGAAGATAGAGAAAAATAAAAAAGATAGTAATAATTGAAAATTTACAATAATGGCTAAGCCTGTAACAACTGAATACAAAGAAGATGCAGCAGGACGTACTGCCGGCTTTGACAATGGTCATGCTGTTGATTCTCATGAAGAAATCACGCATGAGCATACCTTGTTTGCCGAGCCGATTTTTAATCTTGGCCCTTTGACTGTAACCAACTCGCTTTTAAATTCTTGGATTGTGGTTGTTTTAGTGGTTGTAATTGCTTATTTTATTAAAAATAATATAAAGGTGGTTCCGGGAAAAGTTCAGAGTGCGCTTGAGATGATTGTTGAGCAATTTTTAGGAATTTTTGATTCGGTTACCGACTCCAGAGAGAAGAGTATGAAATTTTTCCCGTTGGTTTTTAGTTTTTTTATATTTATTTTACTTAGTAATTGGATGGGATTGCTTCCCGGAGTCGGATCGATTGGGCAAGTAGCAATGCATGACGGGTACAAGGTTTTTGTGCCATATTTTCGTGGCGGCACGGCTGATTTGAACACTACCTTGGCCTTGGCTATTATCGGTGTGGTATTTAGCCATATTATCGGTGTGATGGCAGTTGGGGCATGGAAATATTTGAATAAGTTTATAAATATCAAAGCAATAGCGGAAATCCCGGGAAAAATCAGAAAAGACTGGACAGTAATAATTGTTAATCCGATTAAAGCATTTGTGGGGCTTATTGAGATTATAGGAGAGATGGCAAAGGTTGCCAGTCTTTCATTTAGGTTGTTTGGCAATGTTTTTGCCGGCGAAGTTTTACTTGCTTCAATGGCTGCAATCTTTGCTTTTGGTTTGCCCTTGCCTTTTATATTCTTAGAGGTAATTGTCGGACTCATTCAGGCATTAATATTTGCTATATTGATTTTGGCATATTTAACTATGGCCACTAGCACGGAAGAACATTAATTATTTAATATATAATGCGAATTCGCTATATTTGCATTAAATAAATTTATGGAAAATGTAATGTTAGCTAAAGCTTTAGCAATTGGTATTGGCTCTATTGGACCGGCTATCGGAATTGGTCTTATCGGTATGAAGGCAATGGAGGCGATTGGTCGTAACCCGGAAGCTGCCGGTAAGATTTTAGTACCAATGCTTTTGGTTTCCGCTTTTGCAGAAGCAATTGCAATTTACGCACTTGTTATCGCTTTTGGAATCAAGTAATGATTTTACGGACTGCCCTGATTTTTTTAAAATTAGGGTAGAGGCAAGATTATTAAAATGAATTATGAACAATGAATTCTTAATTTTTAATTAACGATATGGATACTTTAATTGAAACATTTCACATCGATATAAAGCTTTTGCTTGCGCAGATGATAAATTTTGCGATTGTTATTTCGGTATTATATTTTTTTGCACTTAAACCTTTGACTAAGGTTATGAAAGATAGAACGGAACGAATCGAAAAATCCTTGGAAGACGCCAAGAAAATTGATGAAAAATTAGAAAAAGCCGAAGAAGCCTATATTGAGAAATTAAACCAAGCCAAAAAAGAAGCTGGACTTATCCTGGAAAAGGCTGGAGAGCAGGTTGAAGAAAAGCGGGAAGCAATGATAAAAAAAGCGAAAGAAGATATCGGCCAGATTATTAATGAAGGTAAAGAAAAAAATCAGAAAGAAAAAGAAATTACGCTTAAAGAAATAAAAAGTGAAGTGGCTGATTTAGTTACATTGGCGATGGAAAAAGTTTTGGATAAAAAAATGGATGCAAAAAAAGATAAAGAGCTTATTAGAAAAGCTATAAAATAAAATTATAGATAATATTAATGAAAATTACTGCCAAACAATACGCCCAAAGTTTATATGAAAGTATAAAGAATCAAGATAAGCAAGCAAGCAAAAAGACAATTGCGGAATTTGTTAAGATTTTATTGCGCAATAATGATTTAAAAAAAATTGAAAAAATAATTGTGAAGTTTAAAAAGATATATAATAAAGAACAGGGAATTGTTGAAACAGAAATTACTTGCGCCTTTAAGCTTGATGATGGGGTTTTGTCAGATCTAAAAAAATATATTAAAAATATATCAAATGCAAATATAGTCAATGTTGGGAAAAATATAGATAAAGATTTGATTGGTGGTATTATTATTAAATATGATGATAAAATATTGGAT
>JAYENK010000010.1:0-22731 GCA_034722035.1 Patescibacteria group bacterium
TTAAATATTAACGCGTTTCTGGCTAATAAACATGCTCGGACAGGGGTAGTTTGTAGCCAAACTAAATTTAAAAACATTAGCCCCTTATATTTCTATTATACCAAATTCACGTATAAATTTCAATTATACGTGAATTTACCTCAAAATTAACCAAAATTTACGTATTATTTATATATAAACTATTTTTATCTACCGAGATATCTCATATAGATGTTATTATATCTTTAATTTTACTCTCAAAGCCCAAAAAAAATCAAGCTATAAGGCAAATAATAAACAAAAAACGGAATTGGATTTTAAGATTCAAAACAACATTATGTATTATACCTTCTATGCAAATTCTTTAAGGTGTTCTTGCTTAATTTAAGGTATTATGTTAATATAATTTAAGAATTCGCTTGTGATTAAGGGAATTTTTTGTATTATTTTATTGCATTTTTTTTAGTGCACCTGTAGCTCAACTGGATAGAGCACTTGGCTTCGGACCAAGGGGTTGTGGGTTCGAGTCCTACCGGGTGCACATAATATTTATTATCACTTTTGTGATGATAAATGTTATGGGTATCCGGTAGATACGAGAAGCCACTTCTTGTCGTGGGGCTTCCGCCCCTTCGAGTCCTACCGGGTGCACATAATATTTATAGGCTGGGTAGCTCAGTTGGTTAGAGCGTAGCACTCATAACGCTAAGGTCGAGAGTTCAATCCTCTCCTCAGCCACACAAAAAACAATTGACATTTAACTATTAACCGTTAACCATTTGAAATAAAGTTAATTGTTAAAAGTTAAATGTCAATTGTTGTTAAAGCCCCTATAGCTCAGTTGGTAGAGCAGCTCCCTCTTAAGGAGATGGTCGGGAGTTCGAATCTCTCTGGGGGCACTTCGACAAGCTCAGTGCAGACACAAAAACAAAAAACCCGGATGAATCCGGATTTTTTATTTATTATTATTCAAAAAATCTTTAAATCTTTCCTTTTAACGAATCTTTAAGGGTCTTACCGGTCTTAAACTTGGCTACTCTTACTTCCGGAATTTGAATTCTTTCACTTGGTTTCTGTGGATTAACACCACCCCGAGCGTGGCGCGTACGGGCTAAAAAAGTACCAAAACCGGTAATTGTTATCTCGTTTCCGGCTTTTAATTCGCTGATAATAATTTTGACAAAAGACTCAAGCATGCGTTCTGAATCTTTTTTGCTTACGGCAGCTTCTGCCGCGAGTCGTTCAATTAAAGCTACTTTATTCATAGAGATTGATTTAAATGTTAATAAGTTTTATTAATATTTTATATATAAATAATTATAGCAAAAAAAATATTATAGCGCAAGAAATAGGCTAACATTTCATTTATATTAAAAAATTGCCCCAAGTTAAAAACCCAAGGCAATTATTCATATTTAAAATATTATATGCTAACGCGCATATTCGGTCACTCGCATTTCCCGAATAACATTTACCTTGATTTCTCCGGGGTACTTTAGCTCTTCTTCAATCTTCTTAGCGACATCACGCGCCAAGTTATGCGCGTCTAAATCATTGATTTTATCCGGAGTAACAAATACACGCACTTCCCGTCCGGCTTGAATCGCGTAAGTTTTTTCAACGCCCTCAAAAGCATTAGCAATCTTCTCCAGTTCCTCAAGCCGTTGTAAATAACGCTCATAAGTATCTTGCCGCGCTCCCGGTCTGGCACCTGACATAGCGTCGGCCACTTTCACGATAACAGACATAAGCCCACGAGGTTTATCGTCATGATGAGTTTCAATCGGGTCGATAATTTCTTGCGGTAAACCAAACTTTTTGGCAATATCGCGTCCGATTTCCGGATGAGTGCCTTGAACTTCATGGTCAACCGCCTTGCCAATATCATGAAACAAACCGGCTTTTTTGGCTATACTGACGCTAAGACCAAATTGATCCGCCAAAAGACCGGCCAAATAAGCTACTTCCATTGAATGCCGAAGCGCGTTCTGTCCATAGCTGGTACGATATTTCAAGCGCCCAAGAATAGAAACCAGTTTAGGGTCAATTCCGGTAACGCCAAGTTCATACAAAGCATCTTCACCCGCTTTTTTAATGTCAATTGCCAGCTCTTTTTTGGAATCCTCAATTGCCGCCTCGATTTTAGTGGGATGAATTCTGCCATCCAAAATCAATCTATCCAGAGTCTTTTTGGCAACATGCCTTCTGATTGGAGAGAAGCCGGAAACAAGAATTGAATTTGGCGTATCATCCACAATAATCTCGGTCCCGGTAAGCTGTTCAATAACTTTAATATTGCGTCCTTCCCGTCCGATAATACGCCCTTTCATTTCGTCACTCGGAAGATCAACCGCGGTTGTGGTAATGTCCGGCGTATAGGCAGAAGCTAAGCGCATCATAGTAGAGGCCATAACATCGCGCGCTTTTTCTTCCAGTGTTTCATTGGCCTGATTTTCAAATTTTCTAATACGAGAAACCAGATCTTCCTGCATACGCTCTTCCAAATTTTTAATAATCACTTTTTGCGCTTCTTCTTTTGACATTTGCGCTATTTTTTCCAGTTTTACAAGCTGTTCTTTTTTAATGTTTTTAATTTTTTCTTTGACACTTTCAACTTTACCGATTTTGTCATAAAGTTTTTGTTGCTTGTCTTGTAATTCCAATAATTTTTGTGAAAAAGTGTTTTCTCTTTTTTCCAAACGAGCTTGATGATTATTTACTTCTTGACGGCGGCGTTTTTCTTCCTGCTTAGCTTCTTCAATAATTTTAATCGCTTTTTCCTGAGCTTTTAATTTTAAAGAGTTTTCCTTGGCCTTAACTTCAGCAAAAATTTTTTCCGCTTTTCGTTCAGCGTTTTTAATCTTGGTGTCAATCCTTTGTTGTCTGAGCCAATAACCTGCCAAAAAACCACCCCCGAGAAAAACCGTATATAGCGCTACTTCAATAGGCATATTTTTTATGGTTCTCTATTCTGGGATGGCTTGCTTAAAAATACAAAAAAATTAATCAGCGTTTTAACTTGGGCTGACAATTTTATTTTGTTTAAATTTAACTTTTAAAAAATATCGTGTGAATAAAATCATTGTATTTTTAGAAGATAATTTCTCTATTTACTTCAAATCAAGCGCCAAATCCCAAAAACAGAAATTTATTTATTTATCTTTTATGCAGTCAAGCTGACCACAATGATAATACTAACACAAAAAAAGAGCTTTGTAAAGTGGCGTATTGCTATTATGGACGCTTGATGTTTATCTTTAAAATAAATTATTTTGTAATTATTTTATCAATAATTCCGTACTTCTTGGCTTCATCGGCAATCATAAAACGATCTCGATCGGTATCTTTTTCAATCTTGTCAATTTTTTGTCCAGTGTGTTTGGCTAAAATCTTATTAAGCCTGTCTTTAACTTTTATGATATGCTCGGCTCGAATTTTAATATCACTCGCCTGTCCTTCGGTACCGCCCATCACTTGATGAATCATTATTTCGGAATTTGGCAGAGAAAAACGCTTATTTTTAACACCAGCAGCAAGCAGGGTGGCAGCCATCGAGGCGGCCATACCGACACAAATCGTAGAAACATTGCATTTTACATATTGCATTGTATCATAAATCGCCATACCAGCTGTCACCGAACCGCCGGGGCAATTAATATAAAATTTAATATCTTTATCTTTGTCTTCTGCGTCCAAAAATAAAAATTGCGCAATAATAATATTGGCGACATGATCACTGATTGGCTCGCCCAAAAATATAATCCTGTCTTTTAACAAACGGGAATAAATATCATAAGCGCGCTCATAATAACCGGTTTTTTCAATGACTGTTGGTACTAATGGCATATTATTTCAATTAAAAATTACAAATTACAAATTTAGAATAACTTAAAAATTGACTTTAGTCAATTTTCCACCTGGTTCCCTCTTTTTTTATTCTTACATCCATGGCAAAGGCACTAGCCATAAGATGGCCGCCTCCGCCTAATTTTCCGGCTAATTTAGAGATATCTTTCTTTTTGTTCATACTGCGCAGACTGCCTTTAATCGTGCCGTCATCAAGTTCACGCAAAACCAAAAGTGTGTCAGCATCCGCGATACCGGATAAAAATCCGGGAATACCTTCCATTTCTTCGTCAGTCGCGCCAGTATCAACAAAATCTTGGCGCGTTAAAACGGTAACAGCCATGTTATATTTAGAATTAACATATAAACGGCGCATTGCAATCCCCCAAATTTTCATACCATTAATACTTTTATTGCGCCAAGTGTTTTCCAGTATGAGCGGAAAACGAGCTCCATACCGCATCATTTCCGAGGCTGCTTGAATTGTTTTTTCAGTAGTTAAATCATAAAAAAAATTACCGGTATCGGTCATAATTCCGGTCAAAATCGCTGTTGCCAAATCCTTGTTTACTTGAATTTTATTATACGTAATAATATTATAAATAATTTCACAAGTAGAAGACGCGCTCTCGTCGCGTATTTCCAAGTCAGTATAATCATGAAGTTTAGGGTGGTGATCAATTTCAGCTACATATTGTTTTGAAATGCGAGTATTAATTTCATCAACCAACTTAGTACGACTAAGATGACCGCAATCTAGCGTTATAATTAAATCAAAATTTTTGAAGTTAATTTTGCTTTTATCAAAAATAATTTTTTCATAATTTTTTAAATAAGAAAACTGCTTTGGCGGTTCATCATGCGTGTAAGCTCTGTAATTTTTGTCAAAACTCTCAATCAACATCGACACAGCACAAAGCGAAGCCACCGCATCTCCATCCGGACGATTATGCGCGACTAATAATATATTGTTAGCCTGTTTTATTTTATTAATAATTTTTTTATACTTTTCTTCCATTATATTTATTCATATTTATGATTATTTTTTCCAGTTCGTCCGCCTCCTTCTCCGTGCTATCAATCTGCCAATTAAAACGAGGAATGTATTTCATCTTAATTCTTTTTTTGAGATACTTGGAAAAATTGTAATCACTCTTCCGTAGTGCCTTTAAAGCGCTGCCATATTTATTTTCCGGTAAAACCGAAACAAAAACCGTCGCTTCTTTTAGATTAGGAGAGCATTTTACTCGAGTAATAGTAATAAGGCCGTCTCTAAATTCAACGCACTCGTTAATTAATTGCGCTAATTCGGCTTGAAGCATCGCATTAACTTGTTCCATTCTAGACATTAGAGTTTAGCAATAATTTCTTTGTTAGTATAAAATTTTAGAGTGTCATTTTCCTTAATTTCAGCGTCGGCTTCGATTTGACAGCCGCACTCCTGATTTTTTTCCACTTGTCTTACTTCTTGTTTGCCGGATTGCAAAGATGTAATTTTGCCCTTACTGATCAATTCTTTGTCACGATAAACCTCAAGTTCGGTTCCATTTTTAATCTTGCCGGCAATTACTTTGCCTCCCAAAATCTGCTTATTTTTTTCTTTGCTAAATATTGCCAACACCTTGAGCGCGCCCAAATCAACCCGCTCATAGCTTGGCACAATCAGTTCTTGCATCTTTTTCTTCACATCATCAATCAGGTCATAAATCACAAAATATAGCTTTACTTCCACTTTCTTATCTCGAGCCAATTCTTCTGAGTTTGTCGGAAGTTTTACATTAAAACCAAGGAGCAAGGCGTCAGCCGCCTCAGCCTTGCCAATATCTCCTTCGGTAATATTACCAAGCCCTTTATGAATAATATTGGCCATAACATCGTTGGTATTAATTTTTTCCAAAGATTCCTCAATCGCTTCAGCCGAGCCGAAAACATCGCTTTTAATAACTATATTCAACGTCGCAATTTCAATATTATCATTTTGATTATCAGAGCTAAGGGTCGATTGTACCCGAGCAATTCCCTTGACGTGTCTCTTTTTATTTTTTTCGCCCTGTCCCACTTCAATAATATCGCCTACTTCCGGCAATTTTTTAAAACCAAATATCTGCACCGGATCCGAGGGCACGGCTTTATTAATATTTTCTCCAAGATAATTTTTTAAAAGACGTACCTTTCCAATGCTAATTTCATCTTTGCATAGAGGATTGGCAACACGCAAAGTACCGTTTTGGATTAACATAGTAGCAACCGGACCGGCTCCTTTGTCTACATGTGACTCAATAATTGTTCCAATCGCCAAAGCCTTAACATTAGCCTTAATTTTGTCTGATTCGGTTTCGGCAACCAAAAGCACCATATCAAGCAACTCATCGATTCCTTGCTTCTTCAAAGCCGATACATTGGCGCAAACAGTTTTACCGCCCCAGTCTTCCGGCACAATACCAAGTTGACTGGACAATTCTTGTTTTACTTTATCTAAATTTGCTCCTTCTTTATCAATTTTATTAATCGCTACAACATAAGGAATTTTGGCTGCTTCAATAATTTTAAAAGCCTCAATTGTTTGCGGTTTTACCCCATCATCGGCAGCTACTACCAAAATAGCAATATCTGCGATTTTGGCCCCGCGTGACCGCATCGCAGTAAACGCCTCATGTCCGGGAGTATCGATAAAAGTAGTTAATTTATTATTTTTTTCTACCTGATAAGCGCCAATATGCTGGGTAATGCCACCGGCTTCTCCCAAAGCAACGTGCGACTCTCGAATCGCGTCTAAAAGTTTGGTTTTGCCATGGTCAACATGCCCCATTACCACTACCACAGGCGGGCGCTCTGACAAATCCTTTTCTTTTCTTAAAGCTATTCGTACTTTGTTTTCTGTTTCCAACTCGGTTCCTGTCTCGATTTCGGCTTTTTTAACTTCAATCCCAAGCTCAGAGCCAACAAGCCATGCTGTATCATAATCGATTCTTTCGTTTAATGAAACAAAAATACCGCTTTTCATCAGTTCGGACAAAATAGTATTGAGTGGTATATTAGCCAAGGAAGCCAATTCTTTTACCGTAATACTCTTGGGAACGACAATTGTTTTGTTTGCTTCTACCGCTACTTTTTCTTTTTTAAGTTCTTCTTCTTGTTTTTCTTTATTCAAAGAAATTTGCCGACGCATCCGCGGCCAATCTTTAATAATCTTATTCGCCACATTCTTGTTAACTTTAATTGCTTTCTGACCAATATCATAGCCAAATCCAGGCAACTGGTCTCGGAGCTCCTGCGGATTAATTCTAAGTTGTCTGGCTAGTTCGGTAAAATTCACGTTATCACGCTTCGCGTGAGCCCATCTACAAAAAGGGCACATGCGAATATTAATTTTTAATTGAAAAATTAAGCTCTTTCGGCGTATTCCTCTTTATCAGTATTTATAATAATTTCATCACCTTCGTTAATGAATAAAGGCGCGCTAATTTCGGCCCCGGTTTCGATCTTTACTCGCTTGGTGACGTTACCGGCGCTGTTGCCTTTCACGCCAGGCGGAGCAACAGTCACTTTAAATTGCATTTTTACCGGCAACTCAATGGCAACAGCCTCACCATCAAAATAAAGTACATTTACATCTGTTCCTTCTTTCAAAAATTTAGCTTTACTGCCAACTGCTTCCAAGGAAATCGTAAACTGCTCATAGCTTTCATTATCCATCAGGTTGGCATTATCCGCGTCCACATACAAAAAATTCGCTTTTTTCTTATTTGTGTCAGCCTCTTCAATCTTATCGCTACCCTGAAAAGTTTTTTTCAAAGTACTGCCATCAATCAAATTCTTAAGCTTCGCGTTAAGCACAGCGCCACCACGAGCTACTTTGTGATGCTCGGTTTTAGTAACAAGATAAGGCGCATTGTTTATCACAATAATTTTTCCAAGTTTAATTTCACTAATATTTAACATATTACAAAGTATTAGCTAATACGGCGTTATTTATTGCTTGTCATTGTAAGCTAGAAGCGCCATAGTACGAGCGCGTTTAACGGCCGTGGATAACTTGCGTTGGTGCTTCGAACAAAGACCGGTCCGTTTTCGCGGTAAAATCTTTTTATAAATATTAATAAAACGGCGAATGGTGCGAATATCTTTATAATCCACTTCATCAATATTGTTAACGCAATATCGGCAAGCCTTTTCTTCTTGTTTGTCTTGTTTGTTTATTGTCATATTATTTATTCTTCATGTTTTATATTTTTTTAGATTTTAAATATAAAACAAATATCTAAATCTTAGAAAGGGATGTTTTCTACTTTAATATCGTCGTCACCTCCACCGCCGTTGTCGGCGTTAGCCGGACTAGGGTCTTGATTAATGTCAACTGTAGGCTCTTCACTTGGCATTGGCGCGTTTTCGCTATAAGTTTTTTGTCCACCTTGTCCACCGACACGATCAAGCATAATCATGTTATCCGCAACAATTTCGGTACGATAACGTTTAACATTGTCTTGTCCCATCCAATCGCGAGTCTGCAAACGTCCTTCAATGTAAATCTTTGCGCCTTTACGCAAATATTGTCCGCAAATTTCCGCCAAGCGACGCCAAGCGACAATATTATGAAATTCAACTTTTTCTTGTTTTTGTCCGGATTGATCAGTCCAAACTAAATTAGTTGCGACCGAAAAAGAAGCTACAGTTGCGCCATTAGACGCATTGCGCACTTCTGGATCGCGGGTTAAGTTACCAATAATCATTGCTTTGTTTAAATTCATAGAGTTTTTTTATTATTAATAATATAAAATAATTAGAGCAAATCGTCAGTATCAAGAATTTTATCTAATTTAGCATCCAAATCTTCCAAGTCAACCGCCTTTTTGGATTTGGACTTTTCTTTCTTCTCCTTTTTTTCTTCTTTAATTTCTTTTTCCTCGGCTTGTTTGATTTTTGCCTTTGCTCGTCCTTCAGCGACCCGTTTTTCCTCTTCGATTTCTAAAACGCTGCGTAATTTTTTGGCCACAATCATATGCCGCACTATTTCGGCATTAAAGCCGGTTTCCCGGTCAAATTTATTGATTTTACTTCCAACCAAATCAAATTCAACCAAAAAATAATAGCCATGATGTTTGTGGTTAATGGGATAGCAAAATTTCTTTTTGCCCCATACTTCACTATAGGTGATTTTGCCGTCGTATTTTTCAATAGTTTTATTTACGCCGTCAACAATCGGTTTAACTTCATCTTCAGTATATTGATTCGAAACAATATACAACATTTCATAATGTGAAATCACATTATCTTTGTTCTTTGCCATAGGTTTATTAATTTTTAAAAAATCCCTGGCACTCTCAAAGTGATCCAGGGAAGGATAAGAGAATACCTTTAGTTCTTTAATTTTGCAAGAACTATTTGATCAAATAATCAAATGTGGGAAAGGAATAATTAAATTGTCTTAAGTATTAGCACTCTAACATGTATTTTAATTTTTGGCAAGAACAAAATCAAGGCAATCAAGAAAAATCTAATAAAAATTTATACAATGGGATAATTTTTATTTTCTTCCCATTCTTAATTTCTTCACCTTCATCGTTACGCGTAATTATTGTTAAATCATTACACTTTAAGCTGTCCGATCCCTTTATTAATGATTTTGTTTCTCTATTTTTAGTATTATAATTATCCAGGCCATAAGCAACTTGAATTAATTGAATAATTTTAACCCCTTTCTTTACAACAAAATCAACCTCCCGATGATAAGCATCCTGCCAATAATATATTTCTTTTTTTTCATTCTTATGGTGTATGCGTCGCATTAATTCAAGATAAACCGTATTTTCTAAAATATTCCCCCTGTTTGGTGAAAACTGAAAAGCTAATTCACTTATTATACCCAGATCAATTGAATAAACTTTTTTTGGCGCAATATGTTGTTGTTTTAATTTATACGAAAACCGCTGAAGCACGTTAATGATATAAGAATCACTAATATAATCAATATAATTTTTTATAGTATGGACATTTTTTATTTCAAAAACTTTTACAAGTTTATTATAGCTAAATTCGTTGCCAAAAAGCGATATTAAGTAATTGCTAATTTCTTTTAAGGCCTTTTTATAACGAATATTGTGTCTTTGTAAAATGTCTTTTGTTAAAATATCATCATAAATATTCATCGCCATTTCAGTGCCAAATTTATAAACCTCAGGCAAACCGCCTTTGTACATATAATCATTCAAATGTTTATTTATCTCAGCTATTTTAGCTGATGAGTAAATGTCATTTTTATTTATTTTGATATGATGATAGTCGAGATACTCCTTAAAAGAAAAGGGCATGAGCATAATACTAATATAACGCCCGGTTAAGTGAGTTGATAATTCACGAGATAATAAATATGCGTTTGAACCGGTAATCACTATTTTTTTTGTCCGTCGCAACTTAGCGGCAAAAAGCTCCCAACCTTTTATATTCTGAATTTCATCAAAAATAAAATATTCCAAATCGCTACCGAATAATTCATAAAATGCTTGCAATAAAATATCAAAATCATCAATTTTAAATCCAGCCAAAGCATTATCATCAAAATTTAAAAATCCATATTTTTTATTTTTTAAAAGCGAAACCGCCAAAGTTGATTTGCCGCACCTTCTTACTCCTTTGATAATCAATATATTGGGACTGCTTAAATATTTTTTGATTTTCGAAATATCGATTTCCCTTTCAATAATGTTCTCATTTTTCAGGCTTTTTTCCAGTTCTTCTTTCTGATCTATAATTATCTTTTTCAATTGATTTATTGTCATATTTTAGGTTGTATTGACAAACTTTTTATAAAAGTATGCTACTATACTAGCATACTTTTATAATATCAAGCTTTTTCAGGCTTGTCAAGAAGTTAGTAGTGTCTTTACATTTTGATAAAAATATGTTATATATTTTATGAAATCAATACAAAAACAAAAAACATTACGAAGACTGTTATGTGGGCTTAATAGTCAAAAAGTGTTGGTAAAATTGTTGATATAGTTGTAATATTAGATTAGATTTAATTAATTTTATAAATCGTTTTACAATTATGGGGTTAAACTGAGCGCTATTAACCAACATTTTAAAACACTTTCTCGCAGAGCAAACAAAATTAATATCAAAAATTATCAAATTGTTAGTTATAATTATTTTGATAATCAAAAAACTAAGTACGCTTTTATGCTTTAATCTTAAGACAAGGCTAAATATATGAAATACTTCTTCATCTTAGGAAACCATCCCAATATTTCAATCGCAGAAATATATTCTATTTTTGCTGATGATTTTGAATATGATTGGGTGCGTCGTTCAGTTTTACTTATAGAAACAAACAAAGAAATTAACGTGAAAAAAATAATTGCGCACCTGGGCGGGACGATTAAGATTGGAGAAATACTTGATGAAACAAAATCACGCGATCGGAATCACTTACTAAAGCTAATTGCCCAAATTAAACAACCAAAAGAAGAAAGAAAATTTAAATTTGGTTTTTCTTATTATGGCAAAAAAGATATTGCGCAAAAAGCCTTGGCCATGGAATACAAAAAATATTTAAAGGAAAAAAATATTTCTTGTCGCTGGGTAAATTCTAAAAATTCAGTACTGTCAAGCGTTGTGGTTGAGCAAAATAAATTATACAAAAACGGCTTAGAAATGGTCCTGATTGAAGATGAAAACAAATTACTACTTGGGAAAACACTGGCAGTACAACCTTTCAAAGATTTATCATTCCATGACTACGGCCGACCCGCTCGTGATAATCACTCCGGCATGCTCCCGCCTAAACTCGCGCAGATTATGGTCAATCTAAGTAGCATAAAACCAGCCAATAATATAAAAATTCTCGATCCTTTTTGTGGCTCTGGCACAATTTTGATGGAAGCAATGCTAATGGGATACCCAAATTTAATCGGCTCTGATATTTCACAAAAAGCAGTCGAAGACACTCAAAAAAATTTAAACTGGATGGGGCGAAAATTACGCAATTCTAACTATGAATTAAAAATTAAAAATTGCGATGCAAAACAATTATCGACTTTTATTCCGCTAAACTCTGTTGACGCAATAATTACAGAACCGTATCTTGGACCACAACGAGGTAAAGTAGATCTTAATAAAGTTATTCCTGAGCTGGAAAAATTATATTCTGCTGTAATTAAAGAATTTTATCAGATTCTAAAACCAAGCGGACTACTCGTAATGATCTGGCCTTTGATTATTTCGGGCAACAGAAAAAGGCAGGTCATCCCTAAGTATAATAATTTTAAAATAATTAAAGTGCTTGAAAATATCAAACTTCAAAATAAAAAATTTTTAGAAGCTAATAACGAATTAATTTACGGACGCAAAGGGCAAAAAGTTTGGCGTAATTTAGTGGTGCTTGAAAAAATATAATTTTTTATTTATTAAACAGAAAATGACAGATGTCGCCGTCTTGCATAATGTAATCTTTGCCCTCAGCGCGCAATTTACCTTTGTCGCGAGCCGCCGCCTCACTACCAAGCTCAACAAAATCATTATAAGACACTACTTCAACGCGGATAAATCCTTTTTCAAAATCAGTATGAATAACTCCGGCAGCGGCCGGCGCCTTGGCGCCGGCTTTTATCGTCCAAGCGCGCGTTTCTTCCGGACCGGTAGTAAAAAAAGTTTGCAATTTTAAAAGCGTGTAGCTTGCCTTGATCAATTTATCAAGTCCGCTTTGCTCAAACCCAAGCTCTTTAATGTATTCCGCTTGCTCCGTCTCGGGCAAAACTGCAATCTCGGATTCCAATTGAATATTCAAAGAAATACTCTCACCATCCCATTTACTTTCCAATTTTTTTGAATCATCATTAATATTAACAACATAAAGAATCGGCTTAAGCGTAAATAAACTATAAATTTTAATCAGCTCCGTCTCATCTTCGTCCAGAGCTAGCGTTCGAGCCGGCACACCATTATTCAAATGGTCCAAAAGTTTTTTTAAAAGCTCTAATTTTTTAATCGCTTTTTTGTCATGCCCCCTAGCTTCTTTTTCGATTTTAACTAAAACTTTCTCAACTGTTTGGATGTCGGCCATAATCAATTCGGTCAAAATAGTCGAACGGTCTTCTTCCGGATCAATCCGACCGCTGACATGATGGATATTAGAATCTTCAAAATTCCGCACCACTTCACAAATCGCATCGCACTCACGGATATTGGCTAAAAATTTATTCCCCAGCCCCTCACCCTCATGTGCGCCCTGAACCAAACCGGCAATATCAACAAACTCAATCGCAGTCGGAATAACTTGTTTAGGCTTAGAAATTCGCGCGATACAATCCAAGCGCTGATCCGGTACTTTTACTACACCAACATTTGGATCAATCGTACAAAAAGGAAAATTTGAAGCCTCAACTTGTTTTTTGGCAAGAGTATTAAATAGAGTAGATTTGCCCACATTAGGCAATCCCACTATTCCAATTGATAAAGACATAATTGAATATTTTATTCCCAATATTTTAATAATTCTTGATTAATCTTGTTTATTTGTTTATTTTCTAGTTCTTCTTTTTCATCAATCGCATCGTCGATGCGAGTTAATTCGCCCGCCCACCAAGTTGCTTTCTCAAGATTAATTTTTTTATTATAACGCTCGCCAATTTTTAAAATTCTCTTTTTAAGGCCAACATCATCCGTTACTACTGTTATCTCTTTGTCTTTCCGATTAGCATAACGCTCAGTCATCTCAACAATTTTATCATCAGCCGAATCATAAAAATCGTCCTTGGGCGCGTAAACCACGCTTAATTTATCGTCAACTGCCCTCCTGTCTCCCATCATATCAACTCCGTCAAAAACCAGCTCTATTTCTTTATTTTTATTTTGATTAAAATTCTTAAAGATTTCAATCAATTTCAAATCAAAATTATCCTGCCCCAGCATTTTAAGTTTACCCGCAACATTATTCGCGTCGACAATATACAACATCTATTTAACAACATTCCACTTCTTCAAATTATCAACCACCTTGCGAGAAGATAAAAGATTGGCAGCGTGTGAACGATAATCGGCGCTTGATAAACGTTCCAATGCTTCCTTATTATCTTTATGCGTCTGCTTCATTTTCTCAATATATTCATCAATATCCTTTTCCTCAGCTTTAAGCTTTTCCTTGTTGGCAATCTCGCGAATCAACAAAGAAATTTTTACTCGCTTTACCGCTTCCGGCAATAAATCCAGAGTGAGCTGATCCTTGGTTTTATTAAGACTCTTTAAATAATCATCAAATTTTGCGCCTTGCTGAGCCAAAGAATCTTCCAATTCGTGCAACATATTATGCGTTTCGGAATCAACCAACATTTCCGGAATATCGCCAAACTTGGTTTTGTCCATTATTTTTTCGAGCATGGCCCGTTCCGTCGCTTGTGCCTGCTCATGTTCTTTTTGATTTTTAATGCTGTCTCCCATCGCTTTTTTAAAATCACCAACCTTTTTCATGCCAAAGCTTTTTACAAAATCATCATTGATTTCCGGCAATACTCGCTCAAACACATCTTTAATTGTCACTTTAAAATCAACCATTTTGCCAGCCAAATTTTTCATATGAAAATCTTTGGGGTAAGGCAATTTAAATTCTTTTTTATCCCCCTTTTCCATGTTAGTTAATTGTTTATCAAAACCGGACACAATATAATCCTTACCAATAATAATCGCAGTATCTTTTTTTTGTCCATCTTCCATAGGAACATTATCCAGAAACATTTGAATATCAACAAGCGCCTTATCTTTATCTTGAATTTTCCGCTCTACCTTTTTTTCCTGAGCTCGCATTTCCCGAAATTCTGCAATAGTTTTTTCTATTTCTTTATCATCTATTTCAACTTTTTTTTGTTTAATTTTTAAATCCTTGTATTCTCCCAAACTTAATTTCGGCAAGAGAGCTAACACCACTTTGTAAACCAGCGGGTTGTTCGGAGCCAACTTAACAATATCAACTTTTGGCTGTCCGACCGCTTGCTTTTCTACATGTTTTTCAATAGCTTCGCCCAAAGTCGCGTTAATTGCCAAACGGGCCGACTCTTCCAAAATGGTCATTTCACCAATTTTTTGCTTGAGTACCTCAAAAGGAACTTTGCCCGGACGAAAACCTTCGATTTTTACTTCCTTGCCGACTTTAATCGTGCCTTTTTCGATATATTTTTTAAATTCCGCTTGATCAATCTCAATTTGAAGCTCAACCTGAGACTTTGGTAAATCTTTTTTTTCTACTTTCATGAATATAATGCGAATCTACGAATTGTATGCGAATCTACGAATTCGAATTACGCGAATTATTAATATTAATTATCAAAAATTTTTGTAAGTGCCGGTACTATTTGTTTTTTTCGAGAAATTAAACCGTCGATATAAACTCGATTATTTTCCAGCTTAACATTAAACGCTTCTTCTATTCCTGCAGGCTCTTTGCTTGAAACCAAAATCTGTGAACCGCCTTGCAAAATATCGGTCATAACAAGCATAACCGTATGTTGCCCATCTGTCTGACGTATTTTATCCATCTCTTCTACAATTTTGTCTTCACGGTTTTTAAGTCCTTTCAAATCAACTGTCTCCACCTGTCCAATACCAAACTTACAGGAACCAAGCATAAAATCCTTATAATCCATCTTGATAATTTTATTTTCACTCATAGCGTCAAGATTGGATTTAACTTTAAACATTTTAATGCCGTAATTCTGCCAATCGGAAATTCCTGCTAAATCTGACAATTCTTGAATAATGTTTTTGTCAGCCTCAGTGCAAGTCGGAGATTTGGTAATAACCGTATCATCCAAAACAGCCGAGAGCATAAGTCCGGCCAAATTTTTATCGATTTTTATTCCCGCTTGTTTATATTTATTATAAATAATCGAATTGCTTGATCCTAACGGCCAAACATCGACCCGAATCGGTTTGTCACCGGCAAAATTAATTTTATGATGATCCAAAATTTCAATAATATCTTTATTTTCTCCTTCAACTTGCTGCGACTCTTCATTGTGGTCAACTAAGATCAATTGCTGATTACTTGCATCTTGTAAAATTTCCGGGGCCATAAAACCAAATTTATTCAAAACAAACTCAGTCACCTTGTTAACCTGTCCGGCAACAACCGGAATATATTTATTTGCGTTTTCTTTTTTATTTTTATAATCGGCATAAATAATCGCCGCGGCCACGCTATCCAAATCAGGTGATTGATGACCAATAATATATATTTTATTATCCATAAAATTTTAAATTATTAATTATTAATAATAAACTATTTTTCTTTTACACTGTCTTCCTCATTCCCAGCTTCCAATATATCAACTTTCCAGCCACATAATTTTGCCGCCAAACGCGCGTTCTGTCCGCCCTTGCCAATTGCAAGTGATAATTGATCGGCTGCAACTTTTACGGTTGCCTTGCCCTCTTTTTCATTAATATCAATGGAAATAACTTTGGCCGGAGACAGGGCGTTAGTAATATATACAACCGGATTTTCATCATATTGAATAATATCCACTTTTTCACCACCAAGTTCGGTAATAATAGTTTGGATGCGAGCACCGCGCTGGCCGACACAAGATCCAATCGGATCAACATTGTCCGAATCAGTCCAGACTGCCACCTTAGAACGATGACCGGCCTCGCGTGCTACATTTTTAATTTCAATCAGCCCATTGGATATTTCCGGAATTTCCAAATAAAAAACTTTCTTCAAAATCTCATCTGAAATGCGAGATAAAACAATCTCCGGACCACGTGGTTTTAAATTTACTTCTTTTATAAAAACTTTAATTCTGTCGCCGGCATTGTATTTTTCGCCATAAATCATTTCATCCGGAGTCAAAATCCCTGCTGTCTTGCCCAAGTCGATCAAAACGATTTTTCCTTCCCGACGTTGTACTACGCCGCTTACCACCTCGCCTTCTTTGTCTTTGAAATCATTAAAAATCATGTCTCGCTCCGCTTCTCTTAAGCGCTGAATAATTACCTGCTTGGCAGTTTGCGCCGCCATGCGTCCATAGCCCTCTGGCACCTCCAGTCTCATTTTAATTTCATCACCAATTTTAGCGGTTTTCTTAATTTCCTTTGCATCACTAAGCTGTATCATCGTCTTCGGATTAAACCGGAATACTTCCTTGTCTTCCTTCGCCACGCCAGAGCTTTCAGCGTCGGCGGGTTTCTTTTTTTCTGTTTTACTTTCACCTTCCTGAGATGTAGATTGTTCAGAGAGCTTGCCCTGAGCTTGTCGAAGGGTCTCTACGGGTTTCTTCTTTGCATCTTCACTGCTATCATCAGATTTATCTTCTTCTTTATCTTCAGGCAAATCTTCTACCACCTCTTTAACATCAAAAATTTTTGTTTCAGCAGTGTTTGGATCAAACGTAACTACAACATTTTGGTTTTTCTTACCAAAATCTTTTCGGTAAGCCGCGGACAAAGCCGATTCAATCGTTACCAAAACGGCATCATAAGAGAGACCTTTTTCGTCGCATATTTGTTTCATCGCATTTGTTAATTCTGTCATATTTCTTTATTTATTAATAATTTATCTTAAAATAAGGCTAAAAAAAAGCTAGTTTATCCAAAGGACAACTAGCCTAAATATATCCTTAAACTATCATTTTTATCCCTACTTGTCAAACTAATGTAGCCACTATTTCAAGTCCGCCAAACTTTATGCTATAATTAGTAGATAAAAATAGCAAACAAAATCTTCTATGAAAAAATATTTTTTCTTATTTCTATTAATTATAATGTTTTCGCTTTTAACGCAAGCGCAAGCGCAAAGCGGTCCGAGTAAATTTATTCCACGCTATTTTGCGATTGAAAATACAGCGCAATATTCAGAATATTTATTTTTTGCCGTTATCTGGGACATAGAACCAAAATTAATTACTATCGATTCAAGTGAAAAACTAGTCGGTGGAGAAGATACTGCCAGCCAAGTAACCCTTTATTATGGTGACAGGGAAAAATTAAACAAAGAAACATTATTGGAACTTATCCGGAATTTTCATAACTTCCATGAAAACAAAAATATTAGCAAATTTTCATATCCAATTAAACTCAGTTTCTGGGAAGTACCTGCCGATTCGGACGTAGTCAAAACCAGCAACTATTTAAGAATTAAAGACCTGAATCAAATCGAAAAAACCGGACCAAATAAAGAATATTTAATTTTGGAAGACACTAAACTGGTAATCGGCAAAGCCGACGGAGGAGAAGAAGTAAAAAATTTACTGTTAGACTCTGACAAAACAATAAAAAAACGGCTCCCGGTGGAACTCGCAATATTTATTTCAGTTGTACTTCCGTTTTTACTGCTTTGGATTGTTTGGTTAATTTATAACAGATTTAGAAAAAAATGAAAAATGAAAAATTCGTTAAAAATCTTCAAAAGCGCGCTCTTATCTTTCAGTAATCTTTCTACACGTATAATTTGAACCAAATCAATCCCTATTTGCATAACTTTATTCGATTAATTACTTTCTCATAAACTAAAACATTGCTTGCCAAGTAGCCATTATTATTTCTAGGGTCTTTTTTATTATAATTAATCAGATCGCCCCGACAATCACTAAATCTTCCTCCAGCTTCATATACAATCAAATCCGAAGCACAAACATCCCATTCCCATGTATGTGGCGCCGGATTAAAATTAAAATCTCCCTCGCCACACGCGACCAAGCAAGCTTTTAAAGAAGAACCAAAAACTTTAATTTTATTAATCCCGGTGTCCAGCGCTAAATTTTTTTCAATATCAGTCGAATGATTCCGGCTTGTTAACATTATAACATCACTCCAATCAGCACGTCTGGAAACTCTCATGGCTGTTTGTTTGTCATCTAACTCCTGCCAAGCTCCTCTATCTTTGGTGGCATAATATAAAATCTTTTTGACCGGCTGATAAATCAAACCTAAAATAGGGCGATAAAAATTATTAACATTTTTCTCAACCAAGGCAATCATTATAGTAAATTCACCGCTTTCTTGAATAAAATCTTTAGTGCCGTCCAGGGGGTCGATTATCCAAATTTTATCTGAATTTAATCTTGATAAATCGTCTTGCCCCTCCTCTGAAAGCACGGGAATACCGCTTATTTTCAAGCGTTTAAGTAAAATTCGATTAGAAGCCAAATCCGCCTGAGTTAAAGGAGAATTATTTTGCTTATATTTAGTATTTTTTAGCTTTCCATAAAAATTTAAAACTTTTACTCCGGCTAATTTAATTGCATTTTTAGCAATATTAAAGTTTTTCTCTATATTCATATTTACCATAATACCATAACACTATAGTAAAACCAACTAAAAAAACCGACTCCTCACTTAGAGCCGGTCTAATAATAGTTTTAAAAAATTATGCGATTATGCGATATATTGTACTACGTTAATAATCGCAAATGTTGAAGCGACAGTGGCGGTTAAGAGTGCATAAACGAACTCTTCACCAAACACTTGATATTCGGTTTGAATATCATTACCTTTATCGCATTGCTCGATTTTTTGTTCTTCCATTTGTTTTTGTTTTTATTTTTTAATATATAGATTCTCAAAATAAAAAACGTGGCAAATATATTTTGCCCGCCTTCTTATTTATATCCTAATAATAGCACAGTTTTATTCTTTAGTCAAGTGGAAAACTTTTATCAGTGCCAGGAGAGGGAATCGAACCCTCACGAGATTGCTCTCAAGGGATTTTAAGTCCCTCGCGTCTACCAATTCCGCCATCCCGGCCTTGCACAAAGATTTTTTGCTGTGGACGCACAAGGACTCGAACCTTGGACCCCTTCGGTGTAAACGAAGTGCTCTAGCCAACTGAGCTATGCGTCCTGACTAACCGTTAACAATTAACTTTTAACCATTAACAAAAAATTTCCGGTGCTGGGAAGAGGACTTGAACCTCCACGAGCATAATGCCCACAAGCCCCTCAAGCTTGCGTGTCTACCAATTCCACCACCCCAGCAGAATCAAGCCCCTCAAGTTTAAGCGTGCCTCATCTCTTTTATGCGACAACTTTTTCCTTGAGACGCTTTTTGTAACCACGCTTTAGAAAGTAAAGTTTAGAGCGTTTTACTTGAGCCTGTTTTTTTATTTCGATTTTTTCAATCGTTGGTAGATTCAAAGGAAAGATTTTTTCCACGCCCACGCCGTTGGAAACCTTGCGTACCGTAATAGTTCCACCGGTTTCTTTGCCATGTTTTTTAGCAATAATCATTCCTTCAAAAAACTGCGTCCTTTCTTTCTCTTCACCCTTAACATTCAACTCTTTAATTTTTTGATAAACACAAACAGTCATACCTGGTTTTAAATCTGGTAATTCTACTTTTTGCGATTCACTTTGTTTTATCTCTTCTTTTTTGTCTTTTGCTTCTGTCATAATATTTAAAAATAGAAAAATAGAACAAAATTGTTCTATTAAAATCCTGTATATTAATAATTATCCTAAAATAAATATTATAATATTACTGCCTTTTTGTCAAGCTTATTTTATGCTACACTTATATTATGAAAATTATCACCAAAAACGAAGAGGGAACCCTTGCTTTTGCCGAAAAATATGCAAAGGACTTGCTTCCGGGACAAATTATCGGTTTAATCGGAGATCTTGGCGCCGGTAAAACCATTTTTACCAAAGGACTTGCCAAAGGGCTTGGTGTGCAACAAAATATATCCAGTCCAACTTTTAATATAATGCGTTTATACGAAATCCGTGCAACTAAAACCAATCAGGAAATCAAAAAATTTTGCCACATTGATGCCTACCGGGTTGAAAGTGAATTTGAAATTATTGATGTCGGGGTTGAGGACTTTATTGGCCAAAAGGACACTATCACTGTCATTGAGTGGGCCGATAAAATCCGTAATATTTTACCCGGACGCACTATAATAATTAATATTAAATTATTGAAAAAAGACCAACGAGAAATTATTATTGATCAGAAAAAGTAAACGCAGATTTTTTGCTCGATAGAGTAAAGATTAAAACAATCGCAGCAACTACTATCATTGAATCAGCTAAATTAAAAACCGTAAAATAACGCAAATCAAAATAATCAATCACTGCGCCATATTTAAAACGATCATATAAATTACTGCTCGCTCCTAAAAAAATTATTGAAAACAAACCGGACGCGTAATAATTCCGCGCTAAGTATAATCTGATTATTGCCAGCAACAACAATATTAAAATAACAATAATAACAGTAATCAAAATTGAACCGCTAAGAGGCAGTGAAAAAGCAATATATGGATTTAAAACGAAACTAATCTTAAAATATTCTTTAATAATCTGATACTCAAAATCCTGATTAAACCAGATAAAAATTTTTAAAAACCGATCAAATAACAACAAAAAAACAGCCACATACAAACAATAGGCTGTTTTTTTGTTTATAAAAGACGGCATAATTTAATTATTTGTTGTTCTGTAGTTTTGTTTTACATTCAACACAGGCGCTGGCTACTGGTCGTGCTTTTAAGCGTTCGGGGGCAATTGCTTTATGACAATATTTACAAATACCATATTTTCCTTCTTCAATATTTTTAAGAGTACTCTCAATGTCGCGCAAAGAGCTTTTTAGTACTTTTTCCGCTGCTAAATTTGTTGTATATTCACCGACTTCTTGCGCGTTCTCATCGGACTTATCACCGAAATCAGGAAATTTAACTTTTACATTATCAATATCAGTCCCAATAATATCTTCCAAATCTTTTACAATCTGTTTCTTTCTATTTAAAAGTCCTTTTTTAATGACTGCTAAATCCTTAGCGCTTAATTGTGCTTCTGTCATAACTTTATTATTAATTAATAACAAATAAACCCTTTAGATAAGGGAGTTTATTTCAATGTTATTATATATCATAAAAAAATATTTTACAAGACAAAACAAAAAGGGACCAGACAAGCCCCGTTAAAATTAATAGTTGAGCTACAATCTGACCCCTATCCCCAAGAAATTGTTTTATTTCATCAAGTAGATGAGCAAGAAAATCCCTTCTCGAGGTTATAAGGCTCATATCTCGGTTTATATAAACCAATTAATACCAACCAGTTAGTAAACTCTAGTTTTATTATTTTTTAAACTAAGGATTACCATTTTCTTTTGTTTTTGTTTTTTGACTATACCGAGACTAGTCAATAATGGTTAGTAATAATGTATATGATATGTTTAAGAACATTTTTTATTAGGTTTTTCAACCTATTCTTAGTATAACACGTATTTTTGACAAAGTCAATCCTGGCAAGCAAAAATATATTTACTAATATTAAATAAAAATAATATTATTATATTATTTAAGTCTAGGTTGTTGTGGACTTAAGTCTATTTTTATAATTAAGGGCGTATTTATCCACATATTTACCCTTTTTATACACATTTCGGGGATAAGTCCACAATAGCGTGGACTTAAATGTTCTAAATTCTCATTTTTTGTTACTTTTACAGATATTAATCAATCTGTTTACAAAATAACTCTCCATTGTATCGTCCCTGTAGATGTTACTTAATTCGTTGACAAAATATCTCTTGAGTACAAGCTTTCTTTTGTGTCATCCTAGACACACCTTAGCCCGCAGGGAATAAATATTAAATGATGTAGGATCTAAGAGGTAGCAGTACTTATAAGGCTTAATCTGCAACAATATTATTACTGATCAACCATGGATCCCGGATATTTTTCTTTCCGCTGTCGCTATAAGAAAAATTCCAGGATAACACAAGGGAGAGTTATTTTACAAACAAATTAATTAACATCTACATAAACAACAAAAATACACTTCCGTCCACGCTAGCGTGGACAGAAATAAGTTTAATCAGTGTTGACTTTTGTTTATTTGTATGATATCATATAAATATAGCAAGAAGGTCCCTATTTGCCACGTTGGCAATAATAGGGATTTTTATTTG
>JAYENK010000011.1:0-22655 GCA_034722035.1 Patescibacteria group bacterium
TCATCTTTTTGAAAAAAAGCTTCGGTGCTAATATCCGCCTCATCAGACTTCCATTGATAATTATATGGCTGAGTGCCGCCTTGCGCCACGGCATGAAAATGAACATTTTCGCTCAAATAAAAAGTGTTTCCTTCCATTGGGCTAAAAAGTTCTAAACTCATATCCACAATTTCAATATTAATCATATCAGTTGCAGTTAAAGGTATGGCCGAATTATCAGTTACAGTAACCGTAATTATATGCGCCCCCAACGCCCAACTAGAAACATCAATCACTGGCCATTGCTCTGTGGAAAAATCACCTTCAATGCTTGAATGCCAAACAAATGTATAAGGCGCAGTGCCACCATTAGCTTGAACAGCAAAACATGCTGGCATTATCGGATCTCTAACAAATTCAGTCTGCCACGTATCAATATTAGCGATCAAAGTGCCAGCTGGTTCAATATCTATCTGAATGCTGTCGCTGCTTGTCTGGCTGGCGCTGTCAGTTGCGGTTACGGTAATAGTGTGCGTTCCGATCGCCCAAGAAGAAGTATCAACATTGGGCGACTGTTCTGTGGAAAAATCACCGGCTAAATCAGATTTCCATTTATACGTATAATCAGGCACGTCTCCAAAAGCAACGGTGTTAAGCCAAACCATATCGCCTTGATTATATTTCTCTCTATCACTTGGCCAATTAATTATTACTGATAAACAAAAGCGCTCTTCCTCTGGTTTGTCATTGATCGTGCCGCAACTATTACTATCGGTACAGGTCCTGGTTTGAGTTCCACTGGAACAAGCCGAATAAATTGTACATGTCCAATTCTCTGTGCAAGCACAATCATCATCATTCCCGCTATCACATCCACTCGGGCAACAACCGTCACCATCAGCACAGGTAGTAATTGTGGTGTTCTGACAAACAGCAGTGCAAGTTCCGGCATTTTGACAAGTATCAGTCGTGCAATTGTCAAAATCATCGCAAGCTGAGCTATTAGAACAGGCCGTAGTTTGACAATTATCATTACAACATATTTCCAAGCCACTACAATTAGTTGAACAATCAAGAATATTATCGCAACCGTCAGACATGCCTGTGCCGCACTGCCCGGGATAATCGGTGCATACCAAAGTTGGAATACAGATATTTGGATCAGTGCAAGTACCATCTGATTCACAATTCCAATTATTAGAACATCCGCATTCTCCGCAGTCTTCCACAATATTGCCACTATTATTACAATAATACGGATCAGGCTGTGATATGGAACAAGTATTTAGCGGGGTGCCATCAGAGCAAGTAACCGGAGGTGGTGGAGTAGAATCTATTTTAAAACGCTGGACCTGCCAATATTTATTTGTGCAGGCAGAATCAGCGCAACCGCATTTCCAGGAGTTATCAACTTGCCTTTTGCAGGTATAAGCAACAATATGGTTATTCACGTCTAATTCGGAAGTATTGAGATTAATTGTTGTTTGGGCGGAACCAATCAACCAATTACCGCTTATCGCGCCATTTGGATTAATGTTAATCTCTTGCCAAGCACCACTACGATAAAAATAACCTTTATTATAAATATAGGTATCTGAAGAACCGTCACCAATAGTGAAAGTGGCGGAATTTCCAGTGTCATCACAGGAGCCTTTTATCAATAAATCAGTGGGATTGTCCACGTCATAGGCAGCGCCAAAGCCGGTGGGAACTGGTTGGACTTGAGTGTATTCGTTGCAGGGGGAAATGGTGGCTTGGATTGAAGTATAAAAAAAGAAAAGCGGTATTAAAATAATAAAAATATATAAATTTATTTTTATTACTTTGTTTATTTTATCCATTATTTAATATTTAAAAATTATTACTCTAAATTATCTTTATTTTTTGGCTTTATAAAATAAAAAAATGAAGCTATCATTGCGATTATAATAACTAATGCTAGAAACAGGAGAACGATGATTCTGGTTGAAATAACAGTACTCATTTGGGGCTGAGCTTTAGAATCAAGACAATCTTGGGGGCAGTTTTGCTTAGTTTCTTGTCCGGAACATTCTCCATCAACATTACATAACTCATTTTTTTCTATAGCTTTTACTTTTATTGTCTTTTTATAATTGAAGTCTTTAAAATCTTTTATATCAATATTAAAACTAAATTCATATATTCCCTTATTTTTAAACTGATAATAACTTGGTACAAAAACAGTGTCTTTAAAATCATTGCCTTTTTCTTTAATATGAACAGTAACTGGAAATTTATTATCTGATTTATAATCTATAAAAAAAGATTCATTTATATAAAAATCTTCTTTTTCCTTGCCACATGTAGAATCTTCACAAAAAAGAAAACTAATGTCCAAAGACATTTGCCTCTCAATTTCTGGATCCAATAAAAGCATTCCTCCTTCATTTTTTATCTCTTGTGCCAAAACATTTGTTCCAAAAAACACACAAAAAAGAAAACTTGTTACTAATATTTTTTTGAACATATTATTTAACAATAATTAATAACTCTTTATTTACCGAAAGACCATTAGAAAATTCAGCCTGTAGCACTACTTTGTAAAAACCCTTACTAAAAATATGATTTGGATTTGGATCTAAAGAAGTACTTCCGTCTGCAAAATTCCAAATAAAACTAACCGGAGCACTACCAAAAGTAGAATTAAAATCAACCGATAAAGGCGCATTGCCAATATTCACGGAAGCGGTAGCTTTTATACTATCTGGCAATACTGTATCATCGACACTGGTTTTAAATATATTATCAGAGCTCACGGAAATATTGCCAACCGGATCTTTAGCAATAATTCGATAATGATAAGTAGTGTTAGCGACTAAATCGTCTAACATAAATTCCTTCTCTATCGTATAAATCTCATCATAATCAAAAACATTGCCATAACTAATATTAACTCCATATTCTAATTTATAAGTAGCCACATCAGGAACAGCACTATTCATATCAAGCCGCACAGTGATATAAGACGAGGAAGATGTATTTGAGGTATTTATTTTATGAAAAATCTGCATAATACTCGGCGCAATCGTATCTTTGACTTTAATCTTTCCAACTTTATTAGGATTATAAAGCGGATCACCATAAGAAATATCACGCCATTTCCAGCCGGGATAACTCAATATGGCGCTCTCAGCAAAATTATAGCCATTCAACATATAATGTATAAAAACCTCCGGTTCAGGATGACCAGTTAAATATGGTTCTCCGGTAACGCCAACTCCTGCAGTAAGCCCTTTATTAAAAGCACCTTGTAAAAATTTTTTGCCACTATTTGAATTTAAATCACAGGCCACAGATCCTGCTTTCCATTGCCATACATCCAAATATTTCCCAAAATTATACCACCCCTCATACCACATAGCATCATTTACAAACTCAGCATTGCTTCCATCCGTAAACACGGCCCCGCTTTCGCCGATCTCTTTTTCGGTTACTTCCCATTTAAAATCCCAGTTTTCTATTTCAAAAATTCTTTTACCATATGCCATTTTCCTGTCCCCTTTGCCGTAGCTAGTTGCATCGTTAAATGTGGGATAATTATCATTAAGATATATATCTGTATACTCATTGAATCTGGTATCCACATAACCCCTTCCTCTATAATAACCATCTTCATTATAAATATACTTTTCTCCATAAAGCGCGCCGTCTATCAAATTCATTTTATGAACCCTGGTTACCAAATACATATTATCACCATTATATTTAAATGAATGATCAAAACGAGGCTTGGTTAAAGTAGACCCATAATATACTTCACAATATTCGAAAGCATTGCAATAATCCCAATAATTATAATAATTTGTTGCATCATCAATGTCATTTAAAGTCGCTAAGGCCTGATCTAGAGACCTACCAGTATTTTCGATTGTATTTACGGTTATGGAAGTTGGCACACCAATCAAATTAAAATAATAAACATTATTTTCTCCTAATTGAGATAATTTATTTTTAATGGTCAATACAATATCATTATAAAAATCAGGATAACTATCAACCTGCCAATAATAATGATTACAGCCTGAACCTCCTACGCTTGGATAAACCGGCAACATATTTTCTTCCGGAATATTTCTTTTTTGTTGATAATAAAGAGCTAATTCCTTATTATCATTAATACCATTTTCATTATTATCTCTAGAACATCTATCGTTATAAATCACTAACACTTTTGCCGGATCATCATTATCAGCACTTAGTGTGCAATCATTATCATTTGTGCTATTACATCCAACAGGACAACAAATATCATTATCCTGACATATTGTTTTTAAATCATTAGAACAATATGAAGTCATTAGTCCTGGCTTATTGCATACATCATCCGTACACGGATCACTATCATTACAACCAGAAAAATCAAAACAATCCACCAAAGAAGGATCTATCGGATTAATTTGTATTTGAATATTTTTTGATATTGTTTTATTAGTATCGTATGTTACTTCTAACTCAATATTGTGAATGCCCTCTGATAAAGAACTGCTCTGAAATAAGTCAAAATTTTCTGGTTTATCTCCTGAATCTCTTAATAAACCATCTTTATTGGATGTCCATATATAATCATATATGCCTGTCGCGCCAATAACATTGGCATCAAACCAAATATTGTTGCCAAAATAAAAGTTTGAGGCATTCTTCGGCCACATCTCCAAACTAACATCAGTAATTTTAATAACAGTGGAAAGGGTAACAGTATCACCTATGGCATCTTGAACTACAGCCTGAATCAAATGTTCACCCACATTCCATGGAGTTGCCGTAGAATCAATATTCACCCATTGTTCATTGCTAATATCTCCCATTAAATCCGAAGTCCAATTAACGGAATAAGGATCTGTGCCGCCGCTAATAATTACTTTCCAATCCCACAATTCTCCATTAGTAAATTCATATTTCCAAAAATCCAAATTAGCCGTCAAAGTATTTGCCGAATTAATATTTATTGTGATAGTATCGGTTGACTTAATTCCATCAGCGTCTTCAACTTCTAAAATCATTATATGTTCTCCTAAATTGGCTGCCGTTGGAATTCGATAACTAAACCATTGTCCTTCTCCGAGATAACCATCTTTGTCAGAAGACCATTTAAAAGTATAAGGAGCCTTACCTCCTATGGCGCTACCATCAAAACCAAGCCAATCATCAATTTTAAAATAAGCATTATCAGTAGGTGCTGTTATATTAACATTTAATGAACTACAATCATCATCATTCCCGCTATCACATCCACTCGGGCAACAACCGTCACCATCAGCACAGGTAGTAATTGTGGTGTTCTGACAAACAGCAGTGCAAGTTCCGGCATTTTGACAAGTATCAGTCGTGCAATTGTCAAAATCATCGCAAGCTGAGCTATTAGAACAGGCCGTAGTTTGACAATTATCATTACAACATATTTCCAAGCCACTACAATTAGTTGAACAATCAAGAATATTATCGCAACCGTCAGACATGCCTGTGCCGCACTGCCCGGGATAATCGGTGCATACCAAAGTTGGAATACAGATATTTGGATCAGTGCAAGTACCATCTGATTCACAATTCCAATTATTAGAACATCCGCATTCTCCGCAGTCTTCCACAATATTGCCACTATTATTACAATAATACGGATCAGGCTGTGATATGGAACAAGTATTTAGCGGGGTGCCATCAGAGCAAGTAACCGGAGGTGGTGGAGTAGAATCTATTTTAAAACGCTGGACCTGCCAATATTTATTTGTGCAGGCAGAATCAGCGCAACCGCATTTCCAGGAGTTATCAACTTGCCTTTTGCAGGTATAAGCAACAATATGGTTATTCACGTCTAATTCGGAAGTATTGAGATTAATTGTTGTTTGGGCGGAACCAATCAACCAATTACCGCTTATCGCGCCATTTGGATTAATGTTAATCTCTTGCCAAGCACCACTACGATAAAAATAACCTTTATTATAAATATAGGTATCTGAAGAACCGTCACCAATAGTGAAAGTGGCGGAATTTCCAGTGTCATCACAGGAGCCTTTTATCAATAAATCAGTGGGATTGTCCACGTCATAGGCAGCGCCAAAGCCGGTGGGAACTGGTTGGACTTGAGTGTATTCGTTGCAGGGGGAAATGGTGGCTTGGATTGAAGTATAAAAAAAGAAAAGCGGTATTAAAATAATAAAAATATATAAATTTATTTTTATTACTTTGTTTATCATATTGTTTTATTATCATGTAATTTTAAAAATTTATAGTGGTGACGGCGGTGGTGGTGGCGGTGGTGGTCCTCCGCTATCACATAAACTACAACCAAAATTGCTAGTGCCAAAAGTACAACAACTTGATCCGCATCCTTCATCCACTACACCATCACAATCATTATCAATGCCATCGCAAATTGTCTCAACCGGCTCAAATTGATCAGCTGTTACTGTAACACCATGCCCAATCAAAGGATTGCAAGCAATATCACAATCATCTGCTCGATCATTATATGTCGGACAAACTACATCCCAGGACTGGAAAGTAGTGGCGTGATCTTGATTACCATCTTGATCTCCGACTAAATCACATTGATTGCAATCACCAACTCCGGCATCAAAATCATCTTCGCCAGAATCAGTACAAACAGTGCTGCAATCCGGATCAAGATTATCAGGAGAGCCATCGCAATCATTATCAAGGCCATCACCGCAACAATCACCACTTCCTGGGCAAGAAGGATGAGTTGTATTTTCACTTAGCAAATAAGGCCCTGCCTCGCCTGAATCATCACCACAACAAGCATTTTCTCCACCAGCGCCTGTCCATGTAAACAAACAAACATATTCGCAATCATCCTGATTAGTAAAATCTTCATCAATACTACCATCACAATCATTATCTACCCCATCGCAATTTTCAGCCTGTCCGGGAAATATATTTACCCCGGGAATACCGTTTAGTCCGGCAACAGTGTCGTCACAATCAGTACCTCCGGGACAATTTATAGCATCATAGCCATCCACTCCATCACCATCATTGTCAACACAAACCTGCGGACAATCCGGATCAGTCGGGAAAGTGCATCCCTCTCCACAGCAAGCCCCATCATCACCACAACCACAATCCGGATCTTCCGCTTCAGTGCAATTATCACCGCAAGTACCATCACAAATAAAATCAGAGCAAGGCGCGGTGCAATCATCATCATCTGCAAAAACACAGCCATTACCACAACAACCATCCCCGTTCTGACAACCACAATCCGGATCTTGAATAACTGTACAGGCAGGATTGCTACAAAAAGTATTGCAAACACCATCACAAAATGTTGCCAAACAAACAGGATCAGTGCCACAGTCAATAGTGTCAGCACAATCAATCATGCCATCACAATCTTCGTCATCGCCACCGAAACATATCTCAGGACCGCTGCTTTGCCACACACTAGCATTATTATCATTACAATCAGTTTCGGGATAAGTACATGAAGCATTGCCTGGCGAACCATATCCATCCCCGTCAAAATCAAGACAAGTAGACATTGGAGTACCTGAAGGCGGATTATAAATAGGAAAAGGTTGTTCAAAATTAGTTGTCATTAAACCGGTAGTACCTTCGTCATCTCCAATATAAACATAAACTAAACTATCATTTGGTAAATCAAGCTGTCCATTGTCACTTGGATCAGCAAAACTTTGATCTTCTTCATTCCAACAAGTAATTTCGTTAAACAAAGGACACGCTCCCAGCTTATTAACTGGATCCAAACGCAATTGATGCCCCAAATCCGCGGCCAAAGTATCTTGCCAACTCGGCCAAACCGACAAACTAATATTAGGTAAATATGACCCAGCACTTAACTTAGGAAAATGACCATTATTATCTTCATAATCAATTAACCACTTTGTCATAACATAATTATCTTCCAAGCGCCTAACATCACGCGTTACCCGACTTTTTACACTACCGCAAACATCACCCGCGGGACAATCACTATCATTCAAACAAACTTCGCTATTGTTTATTCGACAATTTCCCCTAAACTCCAAATTGGAATTAAACTGCCATTTATCTATAATCAAACCGAATATATCTTTAGTCGTATTCTCAGCGGATTGATTATAGGAAATAATGTATATATTGGTAAAAAGTGTATCAACTCCTCCGCTAGGAGCAATATTGGCCACATTCACATAAACTGTCCGACCGTCACGAACTCCACGATAAGCATCCACCGTAATAAGTTGAGGTGAACCGGTAAAGTTTTGCATTTTATACCATTCATGTGCACTCAAATGATCTGAATTCATTATAACTCTAACCGCGATAACATCAGATGAATCTGCCTTTATCTTGTTGCTTGCACCCACACATAAAAACAATAAACAAAGCACGAATACAAAAACTATCTTTAAAAAATAATTATTATTTTTTATTTCTGCACTATACATTCATTGGCTATCTAATAATAAACTCTAAATTTTCTTGTTTTAAAAAAGATAAGAGGCTTGGAGCAAAATTTGTGATGCTCCCAATCGGCTCAACTGTGCTAAGGTCGATTCCAGACGGACTGGGCCAAGAAAAATTCTTGCCCAAATATTTTTCCGCCACGATTATTAAAGGTACCGGATTAGCACTTGGCCCTTGTGCTCTTTTTTCGGTATTTATATCAAAATGTTGCTCAGCCCTGCCAAAACTACCAACAATAAACACTTGACCATTCTGCCTTAACACGCTGTCAATAATTTGCTTAATATTATAATCAATCACACTAATATTTTTAATAAGTTCTTCTTCTTTAAAATTCACAGAAATATCAGCATTGATAAAATTTAGAACTATAAAATCGGCTTGAGTTTTTTTTATTATTTTAACGGCAACATCTTTAATTTTTCGCGTATCTTCACTTAAATCATTATTAATAATTTTTTTGGAAATTATTTCAATATTATATTTCGCACCAAGGCTGAAAGATCCTTGATCAAAGAATTCACTTAATAAAGCGATATTCTCCGATACTCCAATCCGACATTGCCTTAATTCTTTTTTGTGAAAAAAATCCCCAAGTCCCATCCCATATGTTTTGTACACTTCTTCACGGCTAATATTTTCTTTGCTTAAGGCGGATAAAACGCCGGCTGGATAATTTTCAATAAGATAATCAATATAAGATGTTTTAGATAAGCTAATTGCATTATTATCAGCTGTTGGCGCAATGCCCCAACCATCGAGAAAAATCAACACAGTCAAAGGGATAATATTTTTTTGTTTTCCTTTAAACATTTATACTAAATCAAAACAAAGGCTTGCGATCCATTGCTTTCGGCTTGATTATATTCAATACTTTTAATACTGTCGGCGCAATATCGCCCAAAACTCCGTTTTCTTTTAATGTTTTATCTTTTAATGAATTATTTACAAACACAAAAGGAACAGGATTAGTGGTATGTTCGGTGTAAATTTCATTAGTTTCGAGATTAATCATTTTTTCAATATTACCATGGTCGGCGGTAATTATTACAGTACCATTAATCTTTAAATAAGCTTCAACTATTTTTTTTATATTTTTGTCAACAATTTTACAAGTCTTTATGGCCGCTTTCAAATTACCGGTATGTCCAACCATATCCGGAGCGGCAATGTTTAACAAAGTAAAATCATATTTCCAATTATTTTTATTGCTAAGGCGCAAATTTCGAAGCACTTGTTGGCTGAGTTTATCCGTACTCATACCAGGCGTCGTATCATAAGATCGCACATCAGGAGACGCTATCATCAATTGATCTTCTCCAACAACCGTACCGGAATAACCTCCGTTAAAAAAGAAGCTAACGTGCGCATATTTTTCAGTTTCTGCCAAATATAATTGGCTTAATTCTTTGAGTTGAAACGGCAAAGCATCTTTTAAGTCAATACTGGGATAAGCTGTTAAAATATCATCAAGATCCGGACCAAAATCAGTCATGGCAGTAAAATAAAGATGGTCAAACTTTTTACCGCGCTTAAAGGCGCTAGGATTCATTTTATTAAAATCATTTTGCACAAACGCTTTGCTTAACTGCCGTCCCCGGTCGGAACGCAAATTAAAAAATACTACACTGTCCTTATCTTCAATTCGTGTATTTATTTTTAAAGGCTGTTTAATAATATATGGTTCAATAAACTCGTCGCTTTCTCCTCGATTATAAGCTTCGGTGATTGCTTCTTGCGCGCTTGTAGCTTGTCGACCCTTGCCCTTAGTCAAAGCCTCGTAAACCAATGCTGTACGCTCCCATTTCTTTTTACGGTCCATTGCGTAAAAACGTCCGGCAACAGTAGCAATTTTCTCGTTATCAGCCAGACGCTTTTCCAGCTTTTCAATCAAACTCATTGAAGCATATTGGGGTGAATCTCTTCCGTCTGTAAATATATGTAAACAAACATTATCAATTTTATTTTTTTTAAGCAATTCAAGCAAGGCGTAGAGATGACCCGGATCCGAATGCGGGCTTTGACCGTTTGAAAGCATACCGATCAAATGAAATTTGGACTTCATTTTGCGGACATGACGAATCGCTCCCATAAAAGCGGAATTTTTATAAAAAGTGCCATTTGCAATACTTTTACTGATTTTGACTGAATCCTGCTCAACAATCCTGCCCGCACCGATATTCACGTGTCCGGCCTCAGAATTACCAACCTGGCCTTTGGGCAAACCAACATACTTACCATGCGCTTTTAAAGTAGTATATGGATATTTTTGTGTTAATTCATTAATAAAAGGAGTTTTAGCCAACTTGATTGCATTCCCCCTGTTTACCTTGTCAATCCCCCATCCATCCAGCACAACAAGAATAAGAGGTAATTTACTTTTTTTACTTGACATATTTTAGTTCAAATTTAATTCAATCTCCATCAAGCGATTATATTTTGCCAGCCGTTCACTGCGAGCGAGTGAACCTGACTTAATATATTCCGCGCTAACCGCGACTGAGAGGTCAGCAATAAAAGTATCGCAAGTTTCACCACTGCGATGTGAACACATTAATTTCATATTATGTTTTTGCGCAAGTTTAATTGTTGCGATAGTTTCGGTGAGTGACCCGACTTGATTAGGCTTGATTAGGATAGCGTTGGCGGCACGCTCTTTAATGCCACGGCGCAAACGATCAATGTTGGTGACAAACAAATCATCGCCGATTATAAGCATCTCGCTCCCGAGTTCCTGATTGAGTTCGCGCCAGGACTCCCAATCGTCCTCACCATGCCCGTCTTCAATCGAAATAATCGGGAATTTACGAAACCATTCGTAATATAAGGCACTTAAAGTAGTCCCAGCATATTGTGCTTGGTCTAATTTAAAGATATATTTTTTAGTTTCAGGATTGTAAAGCTCACTTGAACCAACATCCATCCCAAGCCCAATATCTCTGCCCGGCTTATAGCCGGCCCGTACGGTAGCTGCCAAAATCAATTCAATTGCTTGAATACTTGAATAAATATCCGGGGCATAACCCCCTTCATTACCCAAATCCGTATCAAAACCCGCCTCTTTAAGCACATCGGCCAATTCATGAAAAATTTCCGCCCCCATTCTTATTTTTTCGGCAACACTTGTTTTGGTCAAAGGTAAAATCATAAATTCTTGAAAATCCAAATTAGTATCTGCGTGTTTACCACCATTAAATATATTGAATGAAGGGACAGGCAATTTAAACTTGCGTGTGCCAAATTTAAAAATTTTAGAAATATACTCATAAAGCTCCAGGTCTTTAACTAAAGCGCCGGCCCTAGCCATGGCCAAAGAAACAGAAAGAATCGCGTTTGCCCCAAGCTTCTTTTTATTCTTCGTTCCGTCTAATTTAATCATAGCTTCATCAATCTTCTCTTGTTTACACACATCTTCGCCAATCAAAAGCTTAGCAATTTTAATATTCACATTATCAACTGCCTTCAAAACTCCTTTTCCTTTATAACGTTTCCTGTCTCCATCCCGAAGCTCCCAAGCTTCATGCACACCGGTTGAAGCCCCGCTCGGTACGCTAGCTTTAGCGCTTTGTCCACTATCAAGCGTAATTTTTGTTTCTACAGTAGGATTACCTCGCGAATCAAGAATTTCACGAGATTTAACTGATTTTATTTTAGACATCAACTTGATTCTTTTAATATTAATTATCAATAACAATTATACCATTTTTTGCTTTTAAATACAAAAAAAATTACTTTAATAAATAAAATAATTTTTTTGGCGGAGAGTGAGGGATTCGAACCCTCGTGAGCGTTAACCCGCTTGCTTTCCAAGCAAGTACCATAGGCCTCTAGGTGAACTCTCCGAATGGTTTATATAAAAAATCTAACCAAGCAAATCCTCAATAATAGACCGCAATCCTTCTCTGCTAATCCCCTGACTATCAACAAAATCATCAAGCGGTATTGCGCCGGGATAAACTTTATCATTAATATACATAGTTGGCGTACCAATGACGCCAAAGGCTTTTGCTTCTTTTGTTTGTTTTATAATTTTTTCTTGAACATCATCGCCGGTAGTGCACTCATTAAATTTAGATATGTTTAGATCTATTTCACTGGCGATATTGCCGTACATATCCCCACTGGAAGTTCCTGTTCTGATAGTCCTATAAACTAAATTATGCATATCCCAATATTTGTCTTGCTCTCCGGCACACTCCAAGGACAGAGCGGCCACAAAAGAATCTGTATTTGTGCGCATTGGAAAATGACGTACTGCTAATACTATTTTATTGTCATATTCTTTCATTACTGCATCCAAATTCAAAGCTAAATCCGCGCAAAAAGAACAAGTATAATCCAAATAAGCAATAATTTTTACCGAGGCAGACAAGTCACCAAGCAGAACATCGTCTTTCGTGATTAGCGGCGAGTCAGAATTTATAGTATTTACCGCATTCTCAATTATTTTTTTATTATTATCCAACAACTCGTCACTTTCACTGGTTTTAGAATCAACTACTCCCTTATCAGTAGAAACCGGCTTAATTGAGTTTTGATAATAATAATTAAAAACAATCAAGCAAATTAACAAAATCAAAGATATGCCTATTATTAAAACCAATCTATTTTTAAACATACAAACATTTTTGCCCGAGTACTCGGGATTAATTTTTTAATTAAAGCTCCGGTTTTTTCAAATGAAAATCTGTATTTTGTTGAAATATATTAGCCACTTGAAATATTTTTCCTTCTCCCAGGCGTGGTCCGATCAAATGCATTCCAACCGGCATATTCCGGCTAAAACCGGCCGGAATCGAAATCGCGGACAAGCCGGCCAATGAAGCCCCAACCATAAATACATCCTCCAAATACATACTCAGGGGATTATCCGACTGTTCGCCGATTTTGAAAGCAATGTGAGGTGAAGTTGGCGTGAGTAGCACGTCAACTTTCGCAAACGCTTGATCCATTTCTTCTTTAATAATTGTTCGAACTTTTTGTGCTTGCAAATAATAAGCATCAAAATAACCGGCTGAAAGAGTGTAGGTGCCAAGCATGATCCGTCGCTTAACTTCCGGGCCAAAACCTTCGCCCCGACTTTTTTTATATATTTCTTCTAGGGTTTTACCGTCCAGATTGGTATATCCAAAACGAATACCGTCAAATCGAGCTAAATTAGAGCTAATCTCTGAAGGAGTAATAATATAGTAAGCCGCGACGCCATATTTCGTATGCGGCAAAGAAATATCAACAATTTCCGCTCCAAAATCTTTATATTTTACTATTGCTTGATCAATCACTTTTTTTACATCATCATTCAGCCCTTCATCAAAATACTCCTGCGGTAATCCGATTTTTAAACCTTTTATATCTTTATTAATCTCTTTTTGATAATTCGGAATTACAGCATCGAGCGTAGTCGCGTCATGCTTATCTTTGCCGGCAATTGTCTTAAGTACGCTAGACGCGTCTTCGGCTGTCTTGGTAATTGGACCGGGCACATCAGTCGAACTGGTCATTGCAATCAAGCCAAAACGAGATGATCGACCATAGCTGGGTTTGAGCCCGTTAACACCGCAAAAGCCGGCCGGATGGCGAATCGATCCACCCGTATCGGTTCCCAAAGCAAACAAGCACATATCGGCCGCAACCGCGGCAGCAGAACCACCAGAAGATCCGCCCGGAACACGTTCAAAATCCCAAGGATTATGACTGGTATCAAAAACAGAATTTTCAGTGCTCGCACCGTGCGCAAATTCGTCCAAATTGGCCTTGGCCAAAAGAACAGCACCGGCCTTTTTAAGACGTCTAATGATTGTAGCGTCATAAGGCGCAATATAATTTTCCAAAATCTTTGAAGCGTCCGTAGTCTTAATGCCTTTTGTCAAAATATTATCCTTAGCAATATAGGGTATGCCCAGCAGTTCTCCTTGTTCTCCACTCTCTCGCCGTCTGTCCGCTTTACGCGCCCATTCCATCGCTTCTTTCTCACACACCGTAATACAAGCTTTTACTTTGTCGTCAATTTCTTTAATACGCTCAAAACAAGCCTCAGTTAGTTCGACTGAAGAAATTTCTTTTTTCTCAAGCTTCTCCTGTGCCTGTTTTATTGTAAGTTGATTTAATTTCATTTTTTTATTTTAATACCCGTTTAACTTTAATCTGATTCTTCTCTATTTTTGGAGCTTGTTTCAAGGTATTTTTTCTTTCTGCATCGTCCCAGATCTCAATTTTATCTTCTTGCCAAACGTTTTCCAATCCCGTTACCTGCGCGGTCGGCTCCACGTCATCGGTATTCACTTCTTGTAATTGATCAACATAAGACAAAACATCAGACAATTGTCCGCCATATTTTTTTAATTCAGCTTCACTTAATTCAAGCCGAGCCAAATTAGCAATATGTTCTATATCTTTTTTTTCTAATTTCATAATTTTTTAAATTCTATCTCGCTAATAATTTTAATTCCTAGTTTTTTTGCTTTTTCATGTTTTGATCCGGGATTTTCTCCAACCAGCACCAAGTCAGTATTTTTGCTCACTGTAGAAGCTATTTTTCCTCCCAATTCCCTTATTTTAGCCTTTGCTTCAACTCTTGTCAATCCACTCAAACTTCCGGTCAAAACAACAGTTTTCCCACTTAACTGACTTGACGTTTTTTCATTATTTAAGTGTGCCACATCCAATAACACCCCATTTTTCTCCAATTTCTTTAATATCTCAATATTTTTCTCATCCCGAAACCAATCATAAATACTTTTTGCAACAATCGGCCCAATATCTTCTAGTGATTCTAATTTCCCAAGATTTAAACTTTTATAAAATTTAGAAAATTTAGAAATTGAAAAATTGTTTGAAAATTGAAAATTGAAAATTGAAAATTGCTTCGCCAAAAGTAACGCGCTCTCTTCTCCAATATGCCTAATCCCCAAGCCAATCAAAAACCGTTCAAGCGGAATAATTTTTTTGCTCTGAATTGATGCAATCAGATTTTCAACTGATTTGTCAGCAAAACGTTCAAGCGGTTTTAGATCACCGGCAGTCAAGAAATAAAAATCAGCAATCGTCTGAACCAGACCGGCTCTCATTAATTGCTCCACTATTTTTGGTCCAAGCCCTTCAATGTCAACTGCCACTTTAGAAGTGAAATGGCTCAAACGTCTGAGCTCAATCGCGTAACATTCATTATTAACACAACGATAAGCTACTTCGCCTTTGATCCGCTCGACTTGAGATCTGCAAATCGGGCATTTTATCGGTGTTTTTATTTCTTTTTCCTTGCCGTCTCTCAATTTTATCAATACTTTAATAATTTTCGGAATCACGTCTCCGGCTCGTTCCAAAATCACCGTATCCCCCACATTGAGTCCAAGCCGTCTAATTTCATCCAAATTATGAAGTGTCGCGTGCGTCACTGTCACACCGCCGACATCAACCGGATCAAGCACGGCGATTGGTGTCAGAACTCCGGTTCGCCCCACTTGCCAAGCCACTTCTTTTAATTTTGTTGTCACTTGAATACCGGCAAATTTGTAAGCCATCATATAGCGTGGACCTTTACCGACAATACCAAGCTCTTTCCATAAATTTAAATCATTAACTTTTACCACGCATCCGTCCACATCAAACAACAAGCGGTCTCTTTTCTTCTCCCATTCAGCATAAAATTTCTCCACTGCCTTAAGATCAGCACAATATTTATTCTCGTTTAGAACTTTAAAACCCAAAAGCTTCAATAAAGAGTGCTTATCACTATGTTTAATCAAACTTAAGCCTATAACAATTTCATAAACGATAAAATCCAATTTGCGCTCGTGAGCCAAGCCGGGATCGAGCTGACGCATTGAACCGGCAGCCGCGTTGCGGGTATTTTTTAAAGCCGTCTTGCCTTGTTTTTTGTATTCTTTGTTTAAGCGCGCAAAAACATTTTTATTCATAATAACTTCACCTCGCACTTCGATTTCACCTTTATTTAAAATATTCAAAATACTTTCTGCTTGTTTTTTTAATCCGATTTTTTTCAGATCATTAATACTAATTTCACGTAATCTAAGCGGAATAGACTCAATCGTTCTAAGATTTTGCGTAATATCTTCACCAACTCTTCCGTCGCCACGGGTAGCGCCAAGGGCAAATTTACCTTTATTATAACGTAAAGCGGCACTAATACCGTCTAACTTTAATTCACAAAAATAATCAATTTTAAATTTAAAATTCAATATCTTCATGTTGCGCTTCTCCCAATCTTTCATGTCCTGCACTGAAAATGCATCAAAAAGAGACATCATTCGTTCAGAATGTGTTACTTTTTCAAATTTATCCAAAGCTTTTCCGGCTACACGCTGAGTCGGTGAGTCAATTGTAATAAATTCCGGATTCGCTTGCTCCAATTTGAATAATTCATTTTTTAAACTATCCAAGGCTTCTTCACTGATTGATTCTTTATTCAAAACAGACCGCTCATAGCGATATTTATTTATTTCTTTTTTTAATTTTTCTATCCTATTTTTAATTTCTATTTTTTTCATAACTTTACTCACCGGAACGATAAGTTAATTTAATTCTTCTTGTTTCATCTTTAAAAACACCGATTGACATTAAAGTGGTGGATGATTTATCGTTATCTGATGCATGTTCATCTAATTCAAATTTTAATTCATATCTTTCACCGTTTGCAAAGTTTTGATAATTATCCAAAGAACTATTATTACAATCTGTCTCGCATCCATTCATTGTCGTGCTATCATTTACATCACTAAAACAAAACTCGCCCGGATCATTATTGCAATAACCACTCCCTCCAACCGGCAATGGATTCATACCGCCCCTCCTAAGTTCCCACATTATCTGCTCAGCTCCAGTTTCGGCTGCGAAAAATGCCTTGATTGAATCATAACGTACTCTATTATACTTTATTCCGTTAATCACCATGTCGCTCGTGGACAAGCTCACAACCAAAATCGCGCTCAAGATAACCATGGTCATAAAAATCGCGGTTGCACCTTTTTTATTCGCGATAATTGCGCGAACTAATTGTAGTCTGCATACGAATAGCTTGTTCATATTCTGTACGATTACTTTTATATTTAATATCAAAACTAAGCGTCACTCTGGGCTGTTCATCAGTCACTTCATCATCAAGATTATCAACAATATCAAATTTAAAATTATCTACCACTAAATCGCTCGGCGTACTAGACGCTTTTACGCCGTCTATTTCACGTACAATCACACTAACATCATCATAACTATTAATATAGTATTTAACACACTCGCTATGTTTATTTTTAAAATATAATTCTGATTCGCTGTTGGCCGTACGAAATACTTGATTGTCATACGCATAACCGGCCGTATAAACTGTATCACATTCTTTGTCACTTCTTATTGCCTGGCGCATTTCTTTGGCAATAACTTCCATAAAATAGCGTACATTATCCTGATTAGTCTGATTAGCGATTGTGATGCGCTGCACTTCATTGACTGAGGTAAAAATATTAGTCGCGATAAATATAAGCATCACAAAAAGCGAAGTCGCCACCATGATTTCAATCAAAGTATATCCTTTTTGATTTAATTTACCACCAATCATAAAGTCGTGCGTCTATTTTATAATCATGGTCCCGTCCTCGCTCGCTCCAACGAACTTCAACTGTTATATCAATATTAGCGGTATTATCCACTACGGTAACTAAACGACGAAAAGGGGTCAAGCTATTGCCGGCGCTTTCATGAATATAATAATTGTCACTAGAATCTAAATAAAGAATAGTGCCGTCATGCGAAAAATCATCAACCGTATCGTCAATGGTTCCATCATAGCTAATTACATAAGTTCCATCTTGCAAAATATCAGAATCTGTCCCGGCGCTATCACCAGTCAACCAATTGTCGCTTTCATTGCGCTGATTAGTGTCGCGTTGATTACGCAATAGCTCTACTGTTTCCTGGGCCAAAGCAGCCGACAAAAGAGAATTTTTATTTATATTCTGCGCAACAATGTTTTGCTGTAATAACGTAACCACGCCAAGCATACCGACCATAACAATCCCCATTGAAAAAATTACTTCGAGTATAGTTAGTCCGGATTGTTTAAATACTATATTCATAAACTAATCAATAACTTCGAGTAAACCATAATTATTTATTCTAACCTTAACAGTCTCAACAGTATCAGAATTATACAAATCAAATTCAACATAGCTTACTCTATAGCTATGCTGGTGACCGGGGTTATTTTCTTGTTGTCGAATACTTATTTCGACCCTAGAATCAGGAGGATAAAAAAATAAAAACAAATGATCTACGAGACTTCTATCTTCAAAAGCTTCACCATCAAGGTCCCATCCTTTAAAGTTGGAATTTCCATCCTCGCCAAAGGTAATATTGCTCGGAAAAACTAAATCTTTAACACATTCTCCTGCTTGATATATTGTATCTCCGGGAATGCCAGAGACATCATCATTGTCAGTAAAAATAATTGCCGTAGACTCACCTTCTTCCAAATACATTCCCCAGCTCATAACATTATTACTGTCATGTTGGCTAGAGCTCAAAGCCAAATTCTGCAACTCTCTTATCTGATCATTAAGCAAAATTACTGCCTCATTTAACTCATTCCCTCTAGTTTCCTTGGAAACATTCACGATAAAAAGAGAGGAAATCGTACCGATAATCGCGACCGAAACCAAAAACTCAAATATTGTAAATCCTTTTTGATTTTTTTTAATTAAATTACACATATTTTAAATCAGCGCAGCCTAAGCTGCGCTGATATAATTAATAATTTTAAAATTAAAAATTAATTCTCAATCCAAGTAGGTAAAGGTAAGTATGTGCTTAAATCAACTGAGGTGGCGCAACTATACCCATCAGCATCTGTTAAATTCAAGTCTATCGTAAAATTTTCAACTTTTTCATTGAAGGTGATAAAAGAACTAGCCAAAGCATTATCATCTATACTAATTTCTAAAACAGCGTCTGGTTGCCAATTATAATTACAGTTTGTGTTCGTTTCATCAACAGTGCAAGAATTTTTACTGCCAACACCATCGTAATATTCCGACAAAACCATAGAATCTTCTCCTCCGATAAATTTAGCCGAAGTCTGCTCGCTTATTTCAAAAGGATTTCGATAAAAAACCGGGATTGGGTATTCATGCTCTGGGGTAGTAAAATTTATATTACTATCCGTAGTACTCGACGATCCAGGCACATCCGTTACGGTAACTCTCCATTTGTACTCTGTGTCCCAGTTTAAAGTATAAGAAGCCAAATTCGACTCATAAGGCCATAAATCCCCTAAACGAGCCTGCATCTGAGTGCCACTAGCAACAGTCAAGTTTTGCGTAGTACCGATTACATCTCCAATAATATTTTTTGTACCATAATTCCAAGATGACTCAACTAGCTCCAAATAATAAGAAGAGGAATCATGCTCATCATAGTCAAAATAATCCCACCGTAAAAAATACTGAAAATAAGGATTGCCTCCAGTTCCAGATTCACACATTTTATCTTCATCAAAAAATACAGAAAAATTATCAGCATAAGGCGGTGTATTAAAACCGGTAGACATAGCTTTATAATCAAAAATAGTGTCAGATGTATTATCACCACCACAAGCAACATCAACAAAATTGTTTGTATCAACATCACAATCAATACTATTAAAACTAATCCAGCCAATTCCAGTGTTATCATTATTGCCATTCCAAGCCATGCCACTAAATTCTTCCGTACCCGGATCACCGCTTATGCCATAATCAATTGAATCGCTGGTATCATCATCACCAAAACTTATCCAGCCATCTTCCCCCATTGATAAAATTTTTGCCCAACCGGTAATATCTCCGGTACCGCTATTATAATTAGCCCAAATTTGTGAATTATTTGCGGTCACCGGAGCATCTGTTTCTTGAACTAAATTGTAAGGTGCGCCCAAATTAGCATCAGGACCAAAATAAATCCATCCAACGTTATTACTCCAAGCATAACCAGAAAAATTGCCAGTAACCGAATCAATATTTACGCCATAATCAAAACTAACCTCTCCCTCTTGACATTGAGTAAAATTACCTGTATCAGTAGTTCCATCTTCATCGGAATCACAATTAGTATTATTAAAACTAATCCAACCGACTGTATCACTCCAAGCAAAACCGGTAGTATTATCAGCAGATCCTGCTTGAGCAATGCCAGACAAAGAAAAAAATAAAATAAAAAAAGCTAACGCGAAAATACTGCTTAATTTAAAAATTTTAATATTAAAATTAAATTTCATCTACAATATATTAAAAATTACACTATGCCAATACCAATTCCAGATAATTTCTCCCCAGAATAAAACAATAATAGTGGCAGTAGTCAAAAATATTCCCAGAGGCACCTGCGAACCCCACTGCTTTTTCCCGGTAATAATTAAACCAACACTAACAACAGAACCACTAATATAAGCGATAAATATTGCTAATATTACCATCGGCCAGCCAAGAATCACCCCCATCAACACTCCCAAACGAATATCGCCTCCACCAATCCATCTTCCTTTTGAAACTACAAATTGAATCAAAAAGAAACTACCTCCTATTATAGCAGAAATCAATAAATTTTGCCAATTCATTCCGAGATATAAATTTATTGCTGAAAATATCATTATTGAAGGTAAAGTTATTTTGTCGAGAATTAAATAATATTTTAGATCGTAGAGAAAAATAATTGTCATTATGGCAATAATGAACCAATTACGGAGCAATAATATTAAGTATTGAGTATTAAGTATTAAGCTTGTTTTATAATTTAATATAAATATAATTAAAAATAATATGCCAGTCACAAGTTCAACAACCGGATATTGCCAGCTTATTTTTTGTTTACAATAACGGCATTTTGCTTTTAAAAAAACGAAACTCAAAACCGGAATATTGTCATACCAAGCAATCTGGTGCTTGCATTTGGGACAAAAAGAACGCCCACCCATACTTTTTTTCTCATGGAGGCGATAAATCAAACAATTAATGAAGCTTCCGATGATTGTGCCGAGAATAAAAATAAAAATATAAGTAAAATAAATCATATAATATTAAATTTTAAAATTTTATTTTTTTAATCTTAATTATTTTTTTAATCAAAAGTCTGTAAAATTTCAACTGAAATAAAAATAAAGGATTTATTCGCCATAAGGCTAGTTTTAATTTTAGCATTAGTTTAAATCTTCTTGCCAATATAGCTGTAAACACTCCAAAAAATAAGACTTCCGCCATTTCTGTCTTATCCAAATTAGGGATGTCGGTATTTAGTCGACGCTTGTAGGCATTTAGCTTAGCCAAAGCAGTTGAAGAACGATTTATCATTTCGTTTTTAAAACTATGCGTATTAGATTTCTTTAAAATTCGATAATAATATAATGGCTTATCAAGAAAATAAACTTTTGACACTTCTTCAAGTTTTAAAATTATATCAATATCTTCAGCCATCCTCATTTTATTGTCATAACCAACTGTTTTTAAATACAGTCCTTTTTTAAAAACCTTAAAATGATTTATTCGGTTTACATGTAAGTTTGACTTGCCCTCTGGTATTTTCCCAGACAAGCCTAGACCTACTATACTAAACTCTTCATCACAAAAATAGTTCTGGGTATAAATAAAATTAAACGCTGGTTTATGCCTACAAACATTTAACACTTCTTGAATCGCATTATTCATAAGAGCATCATCACTGTCTAGTATTCCGACTATATTCGAGTCAGCATTTTTAATTAGCTCAACTTGCGTCAAGGTTGTACCAACATTTTTTTCATGCCTATATAATTTTATCCTTAAATCTTTTAGATATTTTTCAATTATTTCTACTGAATTATCACTTGAGTTATCATCAACAATAATCAACTCCCAATCACTGAATGTTTGATTAATCACAGATTCTATCGCTTGACCGACATATTCTCCTTTATTATAGTTGGCCATTAAAATTGATATTTCCGGTCTATCCATTTTTAAACAAATTAATAGTTTTATATATAGCCCTTTTTACCAAATAATAAAATCCAGGAAATTTTTCTTTAATTCGTCTTAACCATTTTTGCCTATACCGCCATCTATGAATTGCACCGGGATTTATTACACTACCGCCATATTTTTTCCTTATCCTATTTTCCTCCTCCTTAAATTTACCTTTTTCTTTAACAGTTTTTGATTCTGACCAAATTCGAAAATACGCCAATTGATCAAGTATAAATTTTACCTTAC
>JAYENK010000012.1:0-5161 GCA_034722035.1 Patescibacteria group bacterium
TTTTAAAAATTTTGGTATATTTTGAAGATGTAAAGATTGAGCCAATAATTTTTAAGCATGATAAGCAAGTTAATTTTAGTGCAGTGAAGAAGTTTTTAGTTAATTTGATTAAAATTGCTTATGCTTAGAGAATTCGTTTGACAGTATTCGGGGTTTTGATATAATTAAATTGATAGTAAAAAATGGCCTTTTATTGGCTATTTTTTAATACTAATTAAAAATAATTTTGTTATATTATGAGCCAAAAAGCTTATTTAAACATTTTAAGATTCGGATCGTATTTTGCTATGATAGTGGTATTTTTTGTTTTTAAGAATCTTTTATTTCCTTTTATCACCTCCAAGCAAATTGCTTTTAATATTATTATTGAGTTTTTGTTTATTATCTGGATTGCCTTTATTATAAAATATCCGGCATACCGACCGAAGAAAAATTATGTTTGGATCGGGATGCTGGTTTTTTTCGCGATAATGGTTTTGTCTTGCTTTACCGGAGTTGATTTTAATTTATCATTTTGGGGCGATGTTGAACGCATGCTAGGGGCTTTTCATATTCTGCATTTCTTAGCTTATTATTTTATAATTATTACGGTAATGCGAACCTGGAGCGATTGGAAATGGTTTTTTGTTGTTTCAATCGGCTTTGCAACCTTGGTCGCTATTCAAGGAATTACGGTAAATCCTTACGCTACCATTGGGAACAGCGCCTATGTCGCCGGCTACATGCTTTTTAATATGTATTTCTGCATGATCTTGTTTTTTCGGGAGAAAAATAAAGTGCTGCGTTGGCTTTGGTTTTTACCGCTTTTGGTGATGTTTCCCAGTTTTGACGCGACTAATATATCCGGTGCTTTTGTTGGGCTTTTGGCCAGTTTGGTTGTAGTGCTTTTTCTTTATGGCGTGGCGCATTCGAATAAAAAAGTTAAAATTGCCACATTACTTAGTTTTTTCATTGCTATGACATTTCTCTCCACTGTTTTTATTTTTAATCGAGATAATTATTTGACTCAAAATTCAGAATATTTTGCCAAACTGGCCAGAGAGATAGATATAAATAAAAATACATTTCAAACTCGCCTTGTGTCTTGGCGCGCGGCCATAAAAGATCTGCCAAATCATCCTCTACTCGGAACTGGCTGGGGCAATTATGCCGTGACATTTGACAAGCATTTTAGCCCGACTTTTTACGATCATGCTCGGGGTGAGACTTATTTTGATCGGGCGCATAATAATGTTTTTGATATTCTTTCCACTTCCGGCATGCTGGGCTTGGTCAGTTATATGGCGTTTTTAATAGCGGCGGCAGTATACTTGATTCAGGCTTATATTAAAAAATTCATCAGTGTGCATGATTTTGTAATGGTATCAGCTTTGATGACGGCTTATTTTGTGCAGAATTTAGCTGTGTTTGATTCTTTGGTTACTTATATGAGTTTGATGCTCGCGCTTGGATATGTATATTGGCTGACAGAAATTGAAGATCGGGATTTTGAGCCCTCGTCTGACGAAGAATTAAACAATAAAGAGATTTATAGTTTTGTAGTGGCCGGACTTATTTTTTTGACCGTAATGTATCAATATAATATTAAACCGCACAAAATGTTGGTAGCAACAATTGACGGACAAAGAGCTTGGGCGCAAGGAGACGTATTGGGTATGTACGAAAATTATCAGCGGGCGCTATCTTATGATACGATACTGGACAGGGATTCTCGTACTAGCATGATTCGCTTGTTTTCCGGCGGCACCGGAAGACTTGGCAAATTGTCTAAAGAGCAGGGCAATGAGATTTTGGAGTTTATGATCAAGCACGCTAAATTGAACGTGGACTATAATGATGGGGATAGCATGAATCAAATGATGTACGCGCAGATACTAAATACAATGGCGTTATATAACCGTGATAATCAAGATAAATTTACGCATTATTCCGACAGAGCAATCCAGGCGATTGACGCGGCGATTGCGGCTACGCCGGGACGAACACCGGTATATTTCCAAAAAGCACAAATGCAGATCAACCGCGGGGATAACGAAGGGGCGCTTGAAACTTTGCGCTATGCCGCTTCACTCAACGAAAAATACGAACCGGCTTATTGCCATTTAGGACGAACCGCTTATTATTTTAATAAGAAAGATGAAGCTTTTGAAAATATAAATAAATGTCTGGATATAAGAAAAGGCGGGTCTGTCAATAATTTAGCGCCGGCTGGTTTTATTCGAGGTTTAATGAAGCATTACGTTGAGACAGGGGACATTAAACGTCTTACTTGGCTTTATGAAGGTTTGGCCAAACAAGTTGAGCCAAAAAATCCACAAAACTGGATTGAATTGGCTAAAATTTATGCTGAGCAAGGACGTATTGATGAGGCGATAGAGGCGACCGAAAAGGTAATCGAATTGGATCCGGCTAACGCAGGGTATGCGCAGGAGTTTATTAGTCAATTAAAAATTAAAAATTAAAAATTATTTATATAATTTTAAATATTTGTCTGTCATTTGCGTAAGCGTGAAGTTTTTGGAGTGAAGCTTATTTTTTTTTATGATTTTATTTTGAAGTTCAGAGTTTTTTGTTAAATTTTTTAATTTCTCGAGAAACTTTTTTTTATTATCCAATTTATATAATTGTTCGTTTGAATTATTAAGAACTTCGGTGTTGCCGCCAACATCACTGGCCAGAATCGGCAGACCGGCCGTGATGGTTTCGATTAAAGTAATCGGCAGTCCCTCATAACGGGAGGGGAGAATGAAGATGTCAAAAGCTTTGATTAATTTGGAGGCATTTGGGATCGCACCGGAGAGAAAAATACTTTTTTCCAAATTATTTATTTTGATTAGTTTTTTTAATTTTTTATAATCCGGTCCGGCTCCGATAATAATTAATTTAAATTTAGAATTAATTTTTATAATATCAGGGAAAATAGAAATAATAAATTCGTAATTTTTTTGGTAAGATAAGCGTCCGATGGAGCCAAGAATGATTGAATCGTTCCAGTTGATATCATCGTCAACTGTACCGGGAATAATTTTTCGGGCACGTGATTTTTCCAAAAAATTAATATTAGCTTGATCAATGCCATTATGGATTGTTATTCCAGTAGAGCAAAGCTTGTGTTTGAGGGCAGTATCAAGGTTATGTTGACTGACAAATACTAATTTATCAATAAATCTAAAAAGAAATTTAAAGTAATTTTTATAAATTAATTTTAAAATAGATAAGCGTTGATAGCTTTCGTCTAATAAAGACAGACCATGAACCGTAAAAATTGTTTTGATATTTTTGCTTAACCTTTTGGCGGTGAGCGCGCCAAAAAGAGCATTAGAGCTATTGATATGAAGCGTAGTAAAATTATTTTTTTTCAAATATTTTTTTAGTTCAAATAAAAATTTAAAATTAATAAAAGGATTATGCGTCCGCCTAAGACATTTAAAGTGATGATAGGGGATATTGAATCTATTTAATTCAAAAAGCAAAAAATCACCTTCACCAAAAGCGACAGTGATATCAATATTACGGTTTTTAAGTTCTTTAGCCAAGTCACGGATAAAAATTTGAACACCGCCAATATCGCCTTTTGTCGCTAGTATTAATATTTTTTTGTTAGTAATGTTGTCCATATTTTAATAATAACTTATTCTAGCTAAGATTTCAAATTTATTTGACTTTTAGCTCTTAATATTTAATAATTATATATATATGATATCTCAAATGAATTTGAGGTATTTTGTTTTATTATTTAAATCTTATTTTTTATGAAAAAATATTTGGTTGGCTTTATCGGCCAAGGCTGGATTGGCAAGAATTATGCCGATGATTTTGAAGAGCGCGGTTATGACGTTGTACGTTATGCCCTGGAAGAGCCTTATGTCCAGAATGGACACAAAATAAAGACATGTGATGTTGTTTTTATTGCGGTACCGACGCCGTCAACGCCGGATGGTTTTGATTTTTCAATTATTAGAAAGGCGCTTAAAAAAATCGGAACAGGTAAAATCGCAATAATTAAGTCAACAATTGTACCAGGCACTACCGAGAAATTACAAAAAGAATTTTCTGATATTATTTTGATGCATTCACCGGAATTTTTAACCGAAGCAACGGCCAAGCAAGACGCGGCTAATCCACTGCGGAATATTATCGGTATTCCGGTTGAAAATGAAAAATATAAAAAACACGCCGGAATAGTGACCGATATTTTACCACCGGCAAAATATTCCAAAATCTGCCATTCTCGTACGGCCGAATTAATAAAATACGGCGGGAATAATTGGTTTTATTTTAAGGTGCTATATATAAATTTATTGTATGATCTGGCTAAAAAGATGGGAGTTAATTGGGAGGATTTACGTGAAGCGATGTCGGCTGACCCGCGAATCGGCCAGAGCCATATGATTCCAGTACACAAAAGCGGTACGGCCGGTGGCGACGCTTACCAAGCGACAGAAGCCAAAGAAGATGAGGCTGGCGGACGAGGCGCGGGTGGACATTGTTTTATTAAAGACTTTGCCGCTTTTCATGATTTGTATAAAGAAAAAGTAGGAGATAATCACGGCATCAATCTTTTAGACGCAATGCGGGACAAGAACATCGATCTTTTGCTTAAGACAGAAAAAGATCTGGACTTGCTTTTGGGGGTTTATGGTGAGGAAAAAATTAATAAACATAAATAAAATGGAACGCTCGATGTTCTTTTAGCGGCCAAAGACGCGGGAGTCAAAAAAGTGATTTATTCAGTTTCATCGTCAGTTTATGGTAATCAATCTAAAATGCCTCTCAGGGAAGAGATGAAAGCTGAACCTTTATCACCTTATGCATTACATAAATATATTGGCGAAATGTATTGTAATCTTTTTAATGAAATTTATGGTTTGAAAATCGTATCACTGCGATATTTTAATATTTATGGTAAACGTCAGCCGTTCGAAGGCGCTTATGCGCTTGTGATGGGAATTTTTGTCCGTCAGCTTAAAGCGGGCGAGCCAATGACAATCACCCCAAACACATTGAGCCAAGGATAGAATCCAAGGAGACTTTGGCAGACAATTCAAAAACAAAAGAGCTTTTGGGTTGGGAACCGAAAGTTGAGCTTGAGGAGTGGCTCAAGGGGGTATAAGAAAGAGATGAGGGTTTAATTTCAATTAATATTTATAATTTTTAAAAT
>JAYENK010000013.1:0-21386 GCA_034722035.1 Patescibacteria group bacterium
TTGAGCGCGTCCAAAGCAATTTGTGCTTTTTCTTGTGGGGTGTAAGTTTTTTGTCTCATAGATTCTCATCGCATCAATTGTTTCTCTTTTTTGCAATTCCCGTGTCTTAATTTATGGGACCATTATACATTTAATTCAATCTCCCAGTTTCTGTCATCAGAAAATGGCTTTTGATCTGAAATAATCTTGCCAAAAAAACGGATCAAAATCGCCGCTACTGCTATTAAAATTGCTGGTTGTATTAATTGAGGTAAATATTGCATATATCAATTTTATTTTACATTAAGCATTTTTGCCCTCTTCTCATGATCAGGCATATGCGCTTCCATCAAGCTCTTCCAAAGCTTGCCATGATTAGGAATGCAGTAATATAACAACTCATGCAAAATAACATATTCACCCAACGACCGGTCCATACCCAAGAGTTCAAGATTAAAAGTAAAATATCCATTCGTTGAACAGCTTGCCCATTTGCGGGTCATTGGCCGTACAGTAATCCGTTTTACTTTCACATCTATTTTATTGGCATGCAAATACACATCTTCCTTAAACTCCCTTTTTGACTCCCAAGTTTTTATCTTTCGTTTTCTCATAAATTCACTTTAACTAAAATCTCGATTATTTTATCAATAATTTTCTTACTCTCTTCGGTGGAAAGCGATAATGCTTCCAGACGATCATATATACTATTTCTTAAATCTCTGGTTAACTTTTCGCTTTTAGCAAATTCAGGGTACTCGCCGATTATTTCCTCTAAATCCGCGACCATCTTCATGTCTGCAATTTTTTCGCTGGCCAAAACATCACGAATAAACCAAGCGACACTGGAAATTCCTTCTTTCTCCTGTTCTTTGTTGCGTTTCTTTTCATTGTCATTCAATTCAAGCAACTGTTTTAAAGCTTTCTGGGTGGTGATTTGCCGACCAGAGAACGCGTCCATAATATCTTCAGCCCTTTCTTTAACGGAAATTAACATCGGATCATTGGCGTTTTCTTCGGCCTTTTTTATAATGCTTTTTATTAAATTAATTACCCATACTTCATCCGGCTGTATTTTATCTTTGATAGTAGAAATGCCTTTTTCATCTATATAATATAAATCTTTTCCAATTGTAACCGGAGAACTTTGAATCTGTTCCCGAACCAATTCAGCGGTTTTCCCTAAAAATTCATGATCGATATTTATTTGCTTACTGAAAGCGTTGCGTACCACCTGGTACATACTGGAAAGAGTGGTGTAATCATTAAGATACGGCCGCAAAAATAAATCAGGGGAAATGACCTCATAAAGCATTTCAATTTCATTATATAGTTTAAAGAACGCTTTTCTTTTTTCTTCATCCCGAAAATGTTCAATTAAAAAACCGGCTTGCCGATCATCAAATGCCCCGGTCAATAAATCAAAATATTTTTTAGCTTCTTTGGTTAATTTTTTCTCAAATCTCTCTTTCAATAATGACAAATCTTTAACAATCGCATTCACCTCATCTGAATCAAAAGAAAGCGCCTTTTCCAGTTTATCGAAAATTCCCACAAAATCTAAAATAAAACCGTGCGGTTTGACCATTTTCATCTCTTTATTTTCATAAGGACGGTTTACTCTGGCAATTGTTTGAAGTAAGGCGTGATCCCGCATCGGCTTATCAAGATACATACAGTAAAGGATAGGCGCATCATAGCCGGTCAATAATTTTTCTGTAACAATCAATATTTTTGGATTAGTTCCAAATTTGGCAAAATCTCTCCTAATCTCCTTTTCTTTTTGCGCGTCTGGTGTAAAATCTTTCAAAAGTTTCGGGTCGCTATTATTACCAGTATATACAACCTCGCTCCATTCGCTTGGCAGATGTTTGTCTAACTCTTTTTTATATAAGGCGCAGGCCTCACGATCTACTGCCACTACAAACGCCTTATAATTCATCGACTCAATATGAGCCTTGAAGTGATCGGCGATGAACTTGCCAACTTTTTCAACCCGCCCCTGTCCTTTTATAAAATTTCTGGTATTAATTGCTCTTTCCAAAATTTTATTAAGCTCTTCAATATCGGTAATACCATGTTCATCTGCCAAATTTAAAAATTCTCGCTCAAGCGTTTCTTTAGGCACCAGCATCTCGTTCGGGGCTAAAGAATAATACAATGGCAAAGTCGTACCGTCTTCAATGCTTTCACTAATACTATATTTATGAAGATAACCTTTTGCGTCATCCACGCCGAATGTCTTGAATGTCCCCTTGCCGTATTGGGCTTTATCAATGGGTGTGCCGGTATAACCGATAAATGTGGCATTTGGCATTGCGGACAGCATGAATGTGCCGAGATCTCCCCCTGTCGTACGATGGGCTTCATCAATTAATACATAAATATTTTTGCGATTATTTAAATCTGCCGGCAATCCTCTAAATTTATGGATCATAGTAACAACAATACCCCGATAATCGGATTTTAAAATTTTGACTAAATCACTGATGGTGACCGCTCGGCGAACATTCTGCAAACCGGCCGCTTGCAAGTTTTTCTCCATTTGATCTTCCAATGATATATTTCCAGCCAATTTCCGTAGCATATTTTATTATCCATTCTTGGACTGATTTTTGTTCTGTTGGTTTCATAATTACTCTTCTAATATTTTTTTATTTCCTTAATCAAAAAATGAATACTGGTGCCGGGATTTCCTTTTTTACTTACAGCATTTTTCCAGTTTATTTTATTATATTCTACAGGCATTAATTTGCTGGCATTTTTTAATGCTTGTTCTTGAAAAACAAGCAAATCATTAAAAACTTTTTGATTTTTCTCAAAATTTCTCAAATTATTTTTCTTATAATGTTTTATAATCCTGGACTCAATGTTTTCCCCTCTTTCTACGGGTGTTGTCGGCTTCTCAAAATGTAAAAGCACCCAGAGCTCAAAACATTCATTCGCGTACGCAATTTTTATGTTATTCTCATGGGCGCTTTTTACGGCTTCCAAAAATCCCTGTTTATCATTTTTGTAAAAATCATCAACATCAAATATACACCAAACCTGATCGTCATCCTCATCACAAACATTTTTATTCTTCCATTCAATAACTTTTTCAATCAACTCTTGCGGAGTCCAGCACAACACTTTTTTTGGCATTAACAAAGGAGTCCTGAGGTAATTTTTGTATTCCTGAAAATATTCAATTTCCGCCTTTTCTGTATGCGACCAAATAAAAATCTTCGGATGTACGGGTCTATGCTGTTTTTTGCCTCTATACTTTGCCATACTATTTTGAAAATTTAATATCTTCAAAATCTGATATGTATGGCAAGGCATTATACCTTCCTTCCAAATAACGCTTGGCATAATCAACGCCTTTTCTTTCGGATATATCTGATAAAGAAAATAGTTCCGTAGAATTATTTTTATTTTTATCTGTAAAATAAATTTGATCTCTTCGCAAAAACTCTTCACTCAAAAGTGAAATATCATGAGTTGTAAATATCAACTGGGCGTTATTAGGATTTTTTTCTTTGGAACTAAATATTGACACGATATAGCGGCACAAGTATGGATGCAGACTGGCATCTATTTCATCAATAAATAAAACTTTTCCCTCTTCAAGGGTATCAATAAAAGGAGCTGACAAAGCAAAAAATGTTTGAGTTCCTTCTGATTCTTCTTGGAAAAAATCAAGTGGTTCGGCCTCCGCTTCCTTTCCGTCTTTATCGAATTTTTTATGATAAAATTTCAAGCTTCTTTCCGCCACTTTTGAATCTTCCTTAAACAATAGTTCTTTGAATTTATCAGGGATGTTTTGCGCCTCTTTGGCCAGTATCATTTTTTCGCTTGCCTTAATATCCACCACCCCAAAATCGGCCTTTACAGTAAAGTCTTTCATTTTCTCAGCCATTTTAGAATTTTTCAAAAATTGTCCGAATGAATAATTTAATGTGTTGCCCCTGTTAGTGCCTGAAATATAATTGGTATTTTTTACTAAATCAACTATTTTTTTTGAAAATGGCGCATTATTGCTGGCCAACAAAGTTAAAAACAAAGTCCTTTCCGAGGTTTGTTTTTTTAAAACTGCTGATGCTTCTTGAAAATAATTTTTATTGCTTTCTATTTCCTGATTTTCCCTGGAAAATAAAATCTTCTTTCCTTTCTCTTGTTTTAACCATTCTTTGAAAATTTTCTCCTTGCTGATTTCAAAACCGTAAACATAAGCATCCTCCCCAAGCAAAAAAGTCATCTCAAAAAAAGATGCTTTGTTTTCTGTTTTTGAACTTAACTTGAAAAATTCGTTTGGCAGTTCTGCCGGCGCATTTGCCCGCATTAATGATTCTAAAATCATCATACGGAAAACAAAATATGCCTTTAGGATATTGCTTTTCCCTGATGCGTTGGGCCCATAAATTGCCGCTGATTTTAACAGGGAGACATTACCCACGGTAAAAGTCGCATCTTCTTTCATGGTTTTGTCACTGGTTGCCTGCAAATCAAGACTAATTTTATCCTTAATAGAACGATAATTTTTTACTTTGAAATTTAATATCATATATTTTTAATCATGCACATAAATATATTATATTCCGATTTTAGCAAACATTTTTCCAAAAGTCAAGTATTTTTACAATAAATTGTCAAATTATGCTATTTTTTAGCAATTTCATCCTAAAAATTAATATTTCACTCTCCTCTCCCCACTCATTAATTCATGTAGAAGAGTTTTAAAAAGATTACAATAAAGTGATGATTCGTATTTGCTAAATTCTATTGTATCATTTAACAAATTTAAAATTTTTGAAATTTTTCTTTGTAATACAATATCAGGTACTTGTATTTCAATATTTTCAAAATTATTCTTATTTAAAATTGGCACAGTTACTTTTGCGGCCATACTCTCCAATAAAGGTTTTTGATATTTAATCAAATAAAATACAAAATCTGAATCAAAATTTTCATTACACACAATCGCATTAATTTGCTGGTTAAAGGCTGAAATTTCGTCATTAGTCATGCCAATTTTACCAATATTACCAATGCAACCGACTAAAATAGAATTTTTTGGTACAGTTCTAGAAACATTTAAGCCTTCTTTTGAAACAAGTTTATGCGCAGTTTTAATATATTTAGAATCAGTTAAATCAGCTGGAGATATTAGCTTAAATTCACCTCCATAATATTTTTTATTCTTTGTACTCGGAGTAGTTCCAGTTAATACTTTACCTAAATCTTTTATTTTTATAGTTTTCCATTGTTTAAAATCTGCGACATTATCTTTGTGATTACTCAACACTTTTGCGACTTTATTTTTTGTTTTTTCAATGTCGCTTTGGATAACTTCTATGCTCTTAAAAATCTCTTCTATTAATTCATATTCTTCTACGTTTCCATTATGGATATAACGAGTCGGTAAAATATTATAATCATTTTTTACAAATTTATCTTTGCCAACAAACATACTAAAATCGTCTACTTCCTTTTTCGTATTATAAATATCAGCAATCTTTTTAATCTGCTCGTCATTGATATAATTTTTGGGATCACCTTTAATAAACTCCTTGCTGGCATTAATTAAAAATATTTTATCTTTTAGTTTTGCTGGCTTTTTCTTATTCAAAAATATAATAATTCCCGGCGCTGTTGTGTTATAAAATAAGTTTTCGGAAAGATATAAAACTCCCTCAATAATGTCATTTTCCACAAACCATTTGCGTGTTTCTTTCTCTTTATTGGTGTTAGCATTACCACTTCCGCGTGAAGCCGCCCCGGTGTCCAGAACCACCGCGGCCCGGCCATCATCTTTCAAACTTGAATAAATATGCTGAAGCCAGCCCCAATCAGCTTTTCCTCCGGGATTTCCGGCCGGAAAGCGATTGAATACGTCATTAGTATAAATTTCTTCTTTAAATCCCGGCTGATTCCACATTGGATTAGCCACAGATCGGTCAAATTTTTTAATTCCCTGTCCTTTACTATCCTTAAACCTCGGATTATTAAAAGTATCACCCAGCTCAATATCACCTTCCATATCATGAATGATCATATTCATCTTAGCCATTGCCCAGCTGGTCGTAGTGTATTCCTGACCGTAAAGCCCTAAAGGCGCGAATGTCTTCTTACCAAGCCTTTCTTGCTTTTCTTTTAGGGCAAGCTCGCATTTAATGAGTAGTCCGGCACTACCGCAAGCCGGATCATATACTTCCATACCCGGGACAGGATCCATAATATAGGCCATAATTAACCCCACTTCACGCGGCGTGTAGAATTCACCTGCAGTTTGACCTGATCCCTCGGCAAACTTACGGATAAGATATTCGTAACTTCGACCGATAATATCAGGCTCAACATCTTTTAATCCTAAACGCTTTTGACTGATTGCCTCGATTAAATTTGATAATCGATCATCGTCAATCTCTCGCTGACCTCTGGTTGTGGCATTATAATCAACCGTATCTATAACACCGTCAAGAATTGAATTATTAGCTGCTATTTCACGGATAATCCGAGTTAACTCTTCACCGATATTATTTGATAATGAACGAATAACGCTCCATGTGTCTTTATTTTCCATGTCTTTAGCTCGAATAGAAAGATAAAAACGCACCCGGGAATGATCAGCATCAATCCGCCTTAGAGCTTCTGTTCGAGAACCGACATTTTTGGCGATTTTATTCACTTCATCATCAAAAACATCACAAAGCCGCTTAACAAAAATAAGCGGTAAAATAAAATCCTTAAATTTACCAGCATCCTTAGCTCCCCGTATAGCGCAAGCGGCGTCCCAAATCCAAGATTCTAGTGATTTATTGTTTTGATCTTTCTTTTTATTATTAGACATAAATATACTTGCTTTAGACAAAAATAAAAAATAGGTTTTAGAGTTTAACCTGTTATTAATTTACCAGCCTTAGCACATAAAGTCAACGACAAAAAATCAAGAAACTAGCTTAAATACACAATTTTTGGACATATTTTGTCAAATACGATATCAACTATATCAAATTATATCAAAAATCAAAAAAACTCCCTAAAATTAGAGAGTTTTTTGTATATAATCTATAGAGATATCTATTCTTATCTCTTTGACCACTGCGGTGCTCGTCTGGCTTTTTTGAGACCCGGTTTCTTTCTTTCTTTTTTACGTGAATCACGTGTAAGCCAACCCTTGGCTTTAAGCGCGTCTTTTGTATCTTTGTCAATTTTGATAAGCGCTTTGACAATACTGTGGCGAACAGCTTCTGTTTGTCCTTTTTTACCACCACCGGTAACGCGGATAGACAGATCGTAATCTTTCAAGTGTCCGGTTAATTTTAAAGGTTGGCGTAATATAATTTGTAATTGAGCTGGAAAATAATCACTAAGCTTAACATCATTTATAACTATAATTCCTTTTCCGTTTTTATATATTCGAATGCGAGCTACCGCCGTTTTTCTGTGACCGGTTACGCTAACATATTTACCTTTAAACTTTGGTATTTTGTCTTCGCTCTTTTGCTCTTTTGTTGTTTGTTCTTTTGTCATCTATATAAAATAAAAATTTTTAGTTTGTGACTCGAAGTCGTTTTAACATCTCTCGACGAAATTTAACCGGCGGCAACATTTTTTTAACTGCTCGTTTTAACGCGTCTGCCAAATCAGCCTCAAAAACATCACGTAATTTTTTTTCTTTTAACCCGCCGGGATAACCGGAATAATGGTAATATTTTTTTTGATTTAGTTTTTTTCCTGTAATTTTAAACTTCCCTGCGTTTATAACTTCAACGATATCGCCGCAATCCAAATTTGGCATAAATTCCGGCTTATTTTTTCCTCGTAAAAGCAGAGCAATTTCAGTGGCGAGGCGTCCAATGCTTTTGTTATCTGCGTTAATTTTGTGTATTTTTCTGTCCATATCTATTTATTTAATTAACTCTATAATTGCCATTTCTGCTCCGTCACCGGTTCTATTGTCCAACTTTACAATTCTAGTGTAACCACCATTTCTGTCTTGATAGCACTTACCAAGCACTTCCATTGTTTTTTTGACCGCCATTTTTTGTGGTAATTTTTTAATTATTCGGCGCCGGGCTTCTAAATTATCTTTTTTAGCAATAGTAATTATTTTTTCGACCAGAGACCGAACCACATTGGCTTTTGCTTTAGTTGTTTTAACTTTTTCGTATATCAAAACGCTTGCTGCTAAATTTCTAAGCATCATTTCTCTTGATGCTTTCTTTCTATCCAATTTTTTTGTTTTTACTCTATGTCTCATATTTACAAACTAAGATTTTTTAGACCTACCTGATTTTTTCTTTGGTTTTTTTCTTTTTCCTCTTCTTCAGGCGCAGAATTCTGCGCCTCTACAAATTATTTTTCCTCGGGTTTGTCCTCTGTAGTTTTAGCGGCTGTAGAACCACCAATTTTCTTTACTGCTTTAAATTGTTTAATCAATATTCGTACTGCCTCTTCATAAGCTTCTTCCGGGCTAACCGTGCCATCAGTCTCTAAATCAATTATTAATTTGTCCCAGTTGGTCATTTTACCAACACGAACATTTTCTATGTTGACGCCGATCTTTAATACCGGAGTGAAAATAGAATCCATTTCGATATAATTAATATCTTTGTTTTTTTCATCTGCTCCTTTCCTGCCTTCGATAGTATCGTAACCCCTTCCTTTGGCGATTAATATTTCCATGTTTAAATTTCCGGCCATGTCGGTAATTTCGCAAATAAACAAATCTTTATTGGCGATTTTCACTTCAGAATTTTTATTAATATCGGCGGCTGTAATCTTTTTCTTGCCATGAACATCCAACTCAAGTTTTACAATTTCTTCTGAAAAAGATTTAAGTCTTAATTTTTTTAAGTTTAAAACAATTTCTAATATATCTTCTTTTATATATGGAATTGAAGTGAATTCATGATTCACCCCCTTAATTTTAATTCCAATTGGAGCGGCCCCAATCAAAGATGCTAAAAGTACACGGCGAACAGAATTGCCCAAAGTAATACCATAACCGGGAAATAAAGGACTAATTTCGATTTTTCCTTGATTTTTGTTTTCACCTGGTATAAATTTAATATTTTTTGCCAAAGCAATGTTCTCCATATATTTTATAGTTAAAAATTATTTTTATTTAGAATAATATTCAATAATCAGCTGAATGTTAAAGCTTGGATTAACTTGATCCATTAACGGCGCGTGTAATATCTTAGCTTTAAGTTCTTTGATGTCAAAATTGATCCAACCTGGTACTTCTTTATTTTTTAAAATTTCAGAAATATTTTTAAAATATTTAGCCTCTTTCTTGTTATTTTTGATTTTAATTATATCGCCAACTTTTACTTTATATGAAGGGATGCTCATGCGTTGATCATTTATGGTAAAATGTCCGTGATTAATTAACTGTCTGGCTTGTGCGCGAGAACTGGCAAAACCGATTCTATAAATAGTATTATCAAAACGAGACTCCAACATTTGAATAAAAATTTCACCGGTGTCACCGGGTTTATTTTTGGCTCGTTCAAAAGTTAGTCTAAACTGTTTTTCCATCATATTATACTGATAGCGCGCTTTTTGTTTTTCCTTAAGCTGTTTGCCGTAATCACTGATACGAACTCTTTGTCTTGGTCCATGAAAACCGGGGGCATAATTACGCTTTACAATTGCGCATTTTGGAGTGCTGCAACGCTCACCTTTAAGAAACAGCCTTTCGCCTGCTCGTCTGCATTTTTTACATTTTGGATCCAAATCCTTAGCCATATATTGTTACAGTAAAACTAAAAAATTATATTAATGTTTTGTGATAAAACTATACCCGACGTGGTTTTTTCGGTCTGCATCCATTATGAGGTATTGGCGTAATGTCTCTAATTGAAGTTACAAGCAGACCATTGTTGTTTAAAGCGCGAATGGCTGATTCTCTGCCGGTACCGATTCCGCGTACAAATACACTTACTTCTTGTAAATTATATTCTTCTCTGGCTTTTCCTACCGCTATTCTGGTGATAATCTGGGCGGCGTATGGAGTAGCTTTTTTTGGACCTCGAAATCCGACAACCCCAGCGCTTGCCCGAGACAATACATTCCCCTGCATATCAGTCAAAGTGACCAGAGTATTATTATATGATGATTTGATAAAAGCTTTTCCGGTACTCACGTTTACCTTGCCCCTTTTCCTTTTTTTTACAACTTTTTTCTTGCTTTTAAGTTTTTTGATTTCACTTTTCCGTTTTTCCATTTTTTTAACAATATCTTCCGGCAACTCTTCCAAATTTTTCATTCCTGTATTTCTATCCTTCACGTCTTTAGACGCAAAATTCTGCGTCTTTACGGCTGATTTTTCTTCAGTTTTTTTAGTATCAATTTTGGTCTTGTCTTCATTCATGTGTATCTGATTTAAAAAATTTATTATTTTATGTTTTTTGGGCAGGGTTTACGCGTCCAGAACCCATAGTAGAACGTTTATTCCCACGTACAGTGCGGCTATTCGTTTTAGTTCTTTGTCCGCGTACCGGCAAGGATCGTTGATGACGAAAGCCTCGATAGCTGTGAATTTCTTTCAAACGTTTAATATTGCTCATTACTTCACGCCGCAAATCCCCTTCCGTCTTGTGTTGTTTTTCAATAATCGTCCGCAGCTTGCTCACGTCGTCTTCCTTTAAATCCTTAACTCTGGTATTCGGGTCTATCTTTGCGCTATTTAAAATTTTCTGAGAAGTAGAAAGTCCAACACCATAAACATAGGTCAAAGCGATTTCGACCCGTTTTTCGTTTGGAATTAATACCCCCGCAATTTTTACAGCCATGTGTTAGTTGTAAAGTATAAAGTTGCTTTAATAATAACTTTTTACTTTTTACTTTATAAACTTTCTACTTAATTACCCCTGTCTTTGTTTGTGCTTCGGGTTTTTGCATATTACAACAACTCTGCCTTTACGGCGGATCGTTTTGCAATCTTTGCAGATTTTTTTTACCGAAGCTCCTACTTTCATTTTTTAAAAATTATTAATTTAGCGAATTAAAACCCGCCATTAAAACTCTATTATTTATATTTTTTACAGTCTAAATGTTATTCTTCCTTTACTTAAATCATAAGGACTCATTTGCACTTTTACTTTATCTCCAGGCAAAATCCTAATGCGAAACATTCGCATTTTACCGGATAAATGCGCTAAAATCTCATGACCGTTTTCCAATTGAACCTTAAAGGTTGAAGCTGGTAATAATTCCAAGACATCTCCTTTTAATTCAATAAAATCTTTGGCGTCAGCAACAGCATCTTCTGTATTTTTTTTATTAAATTTTTTCTTTGACATTAATAAAAATATTTTTAAATGCACAAAAAATCAGCAAAAACCTTTGCTAATTTAATGATAGGATAATTATATATTTTATCAATATAAATGTCAAGGGAAAAAGATATATATCATTTATTAAAAAAATAGCTTACTTTAGTAAATTTATAATATATAATATATATTTTATAAAAAACTATAAATTTTTAATTTTAATTTTAATTTTAATCGCTTAAAATCGCTTTAATTCTTCTTACTCCGGCGGAGGAGCTTTTTTCTTTTTTAATTTTAAAATGTCCTATTTCACTAGTATTTTTAACATGCGGACCACCACAAATTTCTTTACTAAATACATTATTTCCCTCGCCCACGGTGTAAACCTTTACTTTTTCACCATATTTAGACTCAAACATGCCCTCGGCCGCGCATTCTTTGGCTTCATCCAGGCTCATTTCCCGAAAAGATACCGGCAAACTGTCCTTAATCACGGAGTTCACAATTTCTTCTACTTTTTCTTTTTCTTCATCAGTCATTTTTTTGTCATGGGAAAAATCAAAACGCAAACGATCAGCCGTTATATTGCTCCCTTTTTGGTGAATGTGTTCGCCCAAGACTCGCCGGAGTGCCTCGAGCATTAAATGAGCGGTGGTATGCAATCTGATAACAGCTTCGGAATTATCAGCCAAACCACCTTTAAATTTACCGGCAGAGGCAGTGCGAGATAATTCTTGATGTTTATTTAGCGCTAAGCTGTATTCTTGATCAAAATTATTTGATAGTTCAATATTTTTTTCTTCACATATTTCCTTGGTCATTTCAATTGGGTAGCCATATGTTTGAAAAAGATTAAAAGCAAATTCTCCGTTCATTTTTTTACCTTGAATCCTTCTTTCTCCCCTTTTAAGAGTCTTTTGAAATTTTTTCTCTTCTGCTTCTGTTTCATGCAAAATAAAATCTTTATTTCGTTCAAGCTCTTCATAATGCTCCTTATAATCGTCGATTATAATTTCGGCAATTTCTTTTGTCCAGCCAATTTTATTGATCTCGAGTTGTCGGCCAAAACGTATCGCTCGCCGGATCAAGCGTCGCACAATATAGCCCTGATCCACATTTGACGGAGCCACGCCCTTGTCATCCCCCATCAAAAAAATAGCGGCTTTTAGATGGTCGGCAATCACCTCAAAAGCACGCATATTTTTTCGATATTCTTTGCCGGAAGAAAGATTTTTGATTTTATCCAGAATATTAGAAAATAAGTCAGTTTCAAATACATTATCCTTACCTTGGCTAATCATTGTAATTCGCTCCAGGCCTCCGCCAAAATCAACATTTTTTTGCTTAAGAGGCTTAAAGCCGTCTTTAGTCTTAAGAAATTCTATAAACACGTTATTACCAATTTCAATAAAACGTCCGCAATCACAGTTTACATGGCAAGGATTGTCTTTCCATTGTGAGTTTTCGTGACGCTTAAGATTCTCACCCAGATCATAAAACACTTCGGAGTCGGGGCCGCCGATTTCACCCACTGGCATATTGGCCGGAGGACCGGAACGAGACCACCAATTTTTATCATCCCCATAATAAAATATTCTTCCGTCCCTCATTCCTGTTTCTTCCGAGCCATCATAGTCCTTAGCGTCCATGTTTAATTCTTTAAATATTTCTTTCCAAATTGCCACCGAATCCATGTCTCTTTCTACGCCGATTTTTTCATTACCAGAATATACTGTTACATAAAGTTTTTTTGGATCTAAGCCGATTTCTTTTGTTAAAAATTCAAAAAACCAATTGATCTGTTTTTTTTTAAAGTAATCTCCCAAAGACCAATTGCCAAGCATTTCAAAAAAAGTATTATGCCGATTATCCCCTACTCTTTCAATATCTCCGCAACGAAAAGATTTTTGGCTGTCCGCCAAACACGTTCCTTCCGGATGTGTCTCTCCCATCAAATAAGGGATTAAAGGCTGCATGCCCGAACTGGTAAAAAGTGAGCTTGGATCGTTTTCCGGCAAAAGAGAAGCGCTTTTAATTATAGCGTGTTTTTTTGCTTTGAAAAATTCTAAATATTTTTCGCGTATTTCGCTTGATTTCATAGGGATTATTTTATTTATTGTTTAATTTTATTTTTTTCCACCACCATTCATTATCACAATACCAATCAACTGTTTTCTTAAGGCCGGTTTTTAAGTCATATTTATGCTTCCAATCAAGCTGCTTGATTTTACTCATATCAATTCCATAACGAAAATCATGACCGGGACGATCTTTGACAAATTCAATTATTGAAGGATGCTTGTCTAAAAGACGAAGAATCATGGTAATTATTTCAATATTGGAAAGTTCATTGTCGTGAGTGCCAATATTATAGATCTCACCAATTTTTCCTTTATGCAAAACTTTGTCAATCGCGGCGCAATTATCATCAACATAAATCCAATCGCGGCGATTTAAGCCATAACCATAAACCGGTATTTTTTTGTCTTCAAGCAAATTGCTAATAAACAAAGGAATTAATTTTTCCGGGTGCTGGCGTGGTCCAAAATTATTTGAAGTACGGGTAATAAGAACCGGCAAGCCATAAGTGCTATGATACGATTGGACCAACATATCAGACGCTGCTTTGGACGCAGAATAGGGGCTACGCGGGGTTAATAAGTCATTTTCTTTATAATATCCCTCTTCGATACTACCATAAACTTCATCGGTGCTAATATGGACGAATCTTTCAATTTTATATTTTTTGGCAGCTTCCAAAAGAACCTGCGTACCGATAACATTGGTTGACAAAAATTCTTGCGGTCGCGTGATTGAGCGGTCCACATGTGACTCAGCCGCAAAATGCACGACAGCGTTAACTTTTTTCATTATTTTGTCAACAATTTCAGCATCACGAATATCTCCTTTAACAAGATAATGACGCTTCTCATCAATTCCAATTAGATTATCAGGATTGCCAGCGTAAGTTAGGAGATCCAAGTTAATTATTCTGTAATCCTGATATTTATCCATCATGTAATGAATAAAATTACTGCCGATAAAACCGGCTCCGCCGGTGACTAATATAGTTTTTTTATAGCTGGAAGTTTTACTTGTTTGAACATCAGCTTCATCAAAATATTTTAAATCATGCGCGCTCAAACTGCCATTTTGTAATAATTTTTTTATAATGTCATTAATTTCGGGCATATGTTAAAACGGATTATTTATATCTTTAAAATTTAATAATTTATCATCTTTATCCGATATTATTGGATTTTTAAACGGCCATTTTATGGTGATATCCGGATCATTCCATTTAAATCCATCTTCATGCTCAGGCGAGTAGATGGCATCAACTTTGTAAAAAAATTCTGTGTTTGGTTCCAGTGTGCAGAAAGCGTGAGCAAAGCCTTTGGGAATATATAATAAAAGTTTATTTTGTTCGGATAATTTAAAGATTTCCCATTGTTTGTAAGTCGGTGATTTTTTTCGAAGATCAACAACAACATCATAAACACTTCCCTTAAGCGCCCTAACCAACTTACTTTGCGTGTAAGGCGGGCGTTGCCAATGAAAACCGCGTAATACCCCGGTTTGCGCAGATAAAGAATGATTATCTTGAACAAATTTGTCCCCTATCCCGGCTTCAATATATTTTATTTCCGAGTATGACTCAAGAAAAAAGCCACGTTCATCAAAAAATATTCGCGGTTTAATTAATAAAACATCAAAAAGAGTGGTATTTAAGAATAAATCCTTGTCTTTCTCGCCAAGAAAATCACGTGCTCGTTCTTCGTCAATACGTAATATTTGTTTATATTCGTTAATACTTATATCACCTTGGTGATAAAGCTTATTTAATATATTAACTTTTGTATTAAAATTTGCCATATTTCATATTATTCTTAACATAAATCGGCAAAAATATCAAGACAGGTCTTATTTCTCTGCTTTTACGTAGCGAAGCCAGGAGCTGAATTCGCTTTTTATTTTGCTTAAAAATATCGGAGTACAATTGACTCGGTGCTCGGTTGTGATAACTTGTTCTTTTCCGTTATTTCCGAATAATAAAAATACTTGGCTTGGACCAGGACAATCTTGCATAAATTTTTTAAAAGCGTTCATTCGGGCTTCGCCTACATCGCGCGTTAACCTAAAATATACTTGCCTAACCGGACTAATTTTGCCCTTATTGTTTGGCGAAGTTTTTGTAATATCGGCTTTTTCCCGAAATAATGCCAAAGACGCGTCCAGATTATCCAAATCCAATTTTATCACTTTATCGGTTAAAAGTTTTAATTCTTGATCTTTATCCGATATTTTACCTTGGCAAATTACACTCGCCCCTTCTTGCCAAATACTCTGGGTAGTGTCTAGCAGTCTTGGAAAAACTAAAATCTCCATATTCCCGCTATCGTCTTCTATCTTAACAAAAAGCATTGATTTATTGGTACGGGTTATTATTTTTTTTATCTTGATAATTATTCCGGCTATATTGACAAACTGTTCTTTATTGTTTGGGTTAAGCTCTCGGATTGGAATAATCAAATCTTTTAAGGACTTTTTAAATTCACTAAAAGGATGTTCCGAGATATAAAGACCAAGAAGTTCCTTTTCCCAAGCCAGCATTTGCCGGCGATTTATTTTTGGCTTATCAGGCAAATTTAAGATAGTGGAATTATCCAGTTGCGGCGCATCTGCAAATAGGCTAATTTGTCCGTTAGAACGACTGTGCGCCGCTTCTTTGTTAAAAGCTAAAAGCAAATCAATATTTCCCAATAAATTCCCGCGTTCATCAAGCTTGTCCAGTGCTCCGCATTTTATCAGACTTTCTAAGGATTTTCTATTCATATCCTTGTCGGTAATACGTGTCAATAAATCGCCAACATCTTTATATTCCCCGTTATCTTTACGTTTATTGATTATTGCTTCGGCAATATGTTCACCAATATTTTTAACAGCGTGCAAGCCAAAACGAATAGTTCTTAATTTCTCATTGCGACGGGTCAATTCGTTATTGGCGGTACCGGACGACACTACCGTAAATGATTCAAAAGATTGATTGACGTCCGGGCTTGCTACCTCGATTTTCATGCGTTGGCATTCTTCAATATCAATTGCCAGGCGATCGATGTTTTGTTGGTCGGCCGTTAAAAGCGCGGCCATAAATTCGCCTGGCCAATGTGCCTTTAGGTAGGCGGTCTGATACGCAATTAAAGCGTAACAGACGGCATGAGAACGATTGAAACCATAACCGGCAAAAGGCTCGATGAAGGAAAAAATCTTTTCTGCCAGCTGGCTTTTGATGCCATTTTGAACACAACCAGAAATAAATTTTTCTTTTTGCTCTTCCAAAAGTTTGAGAATTTTCTTGCCCACTGCTTTTCTGAGCACGTCAGCTTGTGCCATTGTAAATCCGGCTAAATCCCGAGCCATTTGCATTACCTGTTCTTGGTAAATCGCGACACCATAGGTTTTTTTTAGAATCGGTTCCAGCTTGGGATGCAAATAAGTGAGTTTTTTCTTTCCTTGTTTTCCGGCAATGTAATCCGGGATCCACTCCATCGGACCGGGCCGGTACAAGGCAACCATTGCGATGATAGCTTCAAAATCGTCCGGTTTTAATTCTTTCAAATAACGCCGCATTCCACTAGATTCAAATTGAAAGACGCCGGTAGTTTTTCCTTTTTTGAATAATTTAAAAACTTTTTTATCATCCAATGGAATCGAATCAATATCAATCTCTAAACCGCGAGTGTTTTTTATAATTTTTATTGCATTTTCAATGATACTTAGATTTTTTAGTCCTAAAAAATCCATTTTAAGCAGCCCTAGTTCTTCCACCGGATGCAGGGAATATTGCGATACAATACTTTTGTCGGCCGATGAAGCGTATTGCAAAGGGGTATATTCCGTAAGCGGATCCTTGGTTATCAAAACGCCACAAGCATGAGTCGAAGCATGACGTGATACTCCTTCCAAGCGCAGGGCAAAATCTAAAATCTTTTTTGCGTCATCCTCATTATAATATATTGTTTTCAGTTCCGGTACGGTTTTTAAAGCTTGCTCCAATTTAGTGAACATTGGAATCATTTTGGCCAGTTTATCACAATAATCATAAGCTACTCCCAGCACTCGCCCCACATCACGTACAGCCGCCCTAGCCGCCATTGTTCCAAAAGTAATAATCTGAGAAACATGATCTTTGCCATATTTATTTTCAACATAACGAATTACTTTGTCTCGTCCGGTATCGGCAAAATCCAAGTCGATATCAGGCATGGAAATACGGTCCGGATTTAAAAAGCGCTCAAAAACAAGACCATATTTAAGAGGGTCAATATTTGTAATTCCGGTCGCATAGCACACCAAGGATCCGGCCGCGCTCCCCCGACCCGGTCCAACCACTATATTATTATCACGCGACCACTTAACAAAATCGGCAACAATCAAAAAATATGAAGGCCAGCCCATTTTTTCAATTACTCCCAATTCATAGTTTAAGCGATCTTTAATTTCTTTGCCGGACTGATCAAACTTAACATTAAAACGTTTTTCAATTCCGTCTTCAGATATTTTGCGTAAATAAGAATTACCGTCAAATCCGCCCGGGACCTCAAAGTAAGGCAATTGTGTTTCTCCCAAAGGAATTTCAACATTACATTTTTCGGCTATTTTAACAGTATTCTCGATTGCTTCTGGCACATCTTTAAAAGCGTCGATCATGCTGCGCATTGAACGCAATGAATAATCCGCTCCCACCATGTTCATTCGATCAACATCATCTTTCTTTTTTTTGTTTTGCAGACAAAGCAAAATATCTTGCGCCTCGTCATCATCTTTTTTTAAATAATGCGTGTCATTAGTAGCAACCAAAGGCACATCCAATTCACGAGAAAATTTTATTAATTGTTTGTTAACGGTTTGAAGTTCTCTAAGCTCGGGATGATCCATTAATTCAAGATAATAATTGCCCTCACCGAATAATTTTTTATATTCCAAAATTCTTTTTTTCGCTTTATCAAGTTTGCCCCAGGCGATTAGGCGGGGAATTTCACCGGCTAAACAGGCCGAGCAAGCGATTAAGCCTTCATGATATTTGGATAATACTTCCCAATCAATCCGCGGTTTATAATAAAATCCCTCAAGATGACCGATTGTGCTTAGTTTTATTAAATTTTTGTATCCTTGCAGGTTTTTTGCCAAAAGCAAAAGATGATAACTGGTTTTATTATTTACTCGAGTTATTTTGTCCTGACGTTTGCCCGGCGCTAAATAAGCTTCTAAACCGATAATCGGCTTGATTCCGGCTTTTTTGCATTTTTGGTAGAATTCAATAACACCGTACATCACGCCATGGTCGGTAATAGCCACCGCTCCACTACCCTCTTCTTTGACAGCTTCAACTAGCTCGTCAATCTTAGTTAGACCGTCGAGCAAAGAATAATGAGTATGAAGATGGAGATGCACAAATTTCATTGGTGAGATTATCAATTAATTAAAACTTTCAAAGTCTTTTCGGCTGTTTTTTTCCAATTAAAATCCTGCACTCTTTCTTTGCCTTTATTTATTAATTTTTCCCTTAACTTTTTGCCTTGACAAATTTGACTAAGAGCATCTGCCATGGTGCAGACAAAATCAGGATTAAAAAGGAGAGCGGCGCCAGCAGTAACCTCTGGAATCGAAGTTTTGTTTGAGGCGACGATGGGTGTTTCACAGGCCATGGCTTGCAACAAGGGAATGCCAAAGCCTTCATATAGCGAAGGAAAAACAAAAGCAGTTGCTCCGTTATATAAATACGGAATATCATCTTCATTTACCCAACCCGGCATAATAACATCGTTCAAAAGATCAAATTGACGAATTACATATTTAATCTCATCAAAGCCATAGCTGGCGTCCCCCACCAAAACTAATTTCTCTTTAATGTTCTTATTCTGATCTTTCATAATGGCATAAGCTTCAATTAAGGCGGAAATGTTTTTCTTCCGTTCGATTCGTCCAATATAAAAAAGATACGATCCATCAATACCATATCTTTTTTTTGTTTGTTCTATTTTATCTTTATTATTTATTTTTTTGTATAGATACGCATTATAGCCATTAGGAATTACTGTAATATTTTTTTCGCGTCCATAAATTTCTGTAATTGTTTTTTTGGTAAAGTTTGAAATCGAAATAATTTGCTTGCTTTTTTTTAGAGCATGATTGCTTGACCAACGTAAATAATCAAGCGCGTTTGCCTGATATTTGCCGCAAGTAAAGATACGGACCAAAAAATTTAAAAATCCGGGCAAAGCTTCTTTTCCACGCCCCATATCATGTCGATTATAAGCGTCTCCTCTTTCGTTATAACCGATATCATGTATGGTAAGCACGCTTTTTTTTGGATGAATTAAGGGAAGAGCGTGAGCCGGTATAAATAAAACATCAGGCCGATAAAAGAGCATCTCCAATGACAAACGTCCTTGTGTCCAAAAATAAGTAAAAGGCCAACGCAGAACTTTGGCTTTAAAGTTGTTGCCGGGTGATTTGATTATTTGGTATCCCTGTTTATCAAACCTTATTTTGCCAATACTTTCTCCTGGGGTATAATTTTTGGTTCCCAAATCCAAGAGACCTCCGTCAAGAGGTTTGTTTGTGTATAAAATATAATTATTTTTGTGGTCAAGCTTAGCCAGCCACCGAATCAAATAGTAAGAATACCATTCTGTCCCGGTTTTACGCCGCCGATTAGCTCGACTCGCGTCAATGCCTATAATCATAATATATAATGCGAATATAGCGAATTAAAAGCGAATATAGCGAATTGCGAATTACGCGAATATAATTCATTCGCATAATTCGCAATTTGTAGATTCGCCTATAATTTGTAGATTCGCATTAGCACTATTCTATTTTGTAGCCAATATACTCCTTTTATAAGAATCCAGATTCTCTAATGCAATTCCGGTTCCCCTTACAACACAAAGCAAGGCATCATCAGCGACATAGACCGGAACAGAGGTTGTACGTGATAAAAGTTGGTCGATATTTCGCAATAAAGAACTGCCGCCGGACAAAACCATTCCTTTGTCCATAATGTCGGCTGAGAGTTCCGGCGGGGTTTCGTGTAATACTTGTTTAACCGCGTTAATAATCGCTTCAAGCTCGTTTTGCAGCGCTTCGGTAATATCCCCCGATATAATATCGATGCTGCGGGGTAGTCCGGTCAAGATATCGCGTCCGCGTATTTCCATGCTTAATTTGTTTTCCAAATACAAAGCAGAACCGATATTGATTTTGATTTCTTCAGCTGTACGCTCCCCAATCGCCAGATTATATTTTTTGCGAATAAACTCTACAATGGCTTCATCAAATTTGTTACCGCCAACCCGGACTGAAACCGAAGCGACAATGCCTCCAAGAGAAATCACCGCGATTTCCGCCGTACCACCGCCAATATCAATAATCATGTGCCCCGAAGCCGAGCCAATCGGTATTTCCGCCCCAATCGCGGCTGCTACTGGTTCTTTAATAATGTAAGCGGCTTTAGCACCAGCGGCAATAGTCGCGTCAATTACGGCTCGACGTTCAGTCGAGGAGATTCCCGCCGGAACAGCAACCATTACTTCCGGGCGAAGCAAGCGCAAACCGCCAATTGCTTTATTAATAAAATATCGAAGCATCGCTTCAGTAATTCTATAATCGGCAATCACACCGTCTTTCAAAGGTTTTACCGCTATAATCGAATCCGGTGTCCGCCCAAGCATATCTTTGGCTTCATTACCAACCGCTAATATTTTCTTATCAGTAACTGAGATAGCCACTACGCTCGGCTCATTAATAACAATCCCTCGGCGTGGTAAATGCACTAAAGTATAGGTCGTCCCCAAATCAATTGCAATCCGCTTTTTAATCATTTTATTTCGTTAAAATTCAAAATAAAAAACAGAAATTCACTCTGTTTTATTACTTATAATTTAACCTATTTTTAGTAAAAAGTCAAAATACTAAAATTTTAAATAAAACTACATTTTATGTGCCAATTATAATGGTCCCATAAATTAAGACACGGGAATTGCAAAAAAGAGAAACAATTGATGCGATGAGAATCTATGAGACAAAAAACTTACACCCCACAAGAAAAAGCACAAATTGCTTTGGACGCGCTCA
>JAYENK010000014.1:0-50986 GCA_034722035.1 Patescibacteria group bacterium
AATAATGAGTTTGGTGAAAGTTTAGATGAAATAAAAGAAAGAATTAGTCAGCTTAATTTGTTGTTAAAAAATAATACTGGTTTGTTAATTATTTCCCATACATTTTTTTTGAAATTATTTTTAATATTTAAAAAAGAACCATTACTTTTTAATAGTCCGGAAATAATAAAGAAATATATTAACCCAAAAGAAAAAATAATAGAATTTGGTGAAGTAATTGGTCTGTAGTATTAGACATTTATTGGTTTTTGTTAATGCAAAAGCTATTGACTGATATTGAATTTTATGTTAATATCTTTAAAGATAGTCGAGTGGCATGACTGTCTTTTTCATTTTTTATTTATTTTTATATAAGTAAAAATTTATTGTGGAGCGGTAGTTCAGCTGGTTAGAACGCCTGCCTGTCACGCAGGAGGTCGCGGGTTCGAGTCCCGTCCGTTCCGCATACAAAAATACACTCCTTTCGGAGTGTATTTTTATCTGTGGACCGTGAGGGATTCGAACCCTCGATCTCCTGCTTGCAAAGCAGGCATTCTAACCAACTGAACTAACGGCCCATATTTTATTGCATATTATATTTTGTTAGCGGGCTTAGTGCCCAGCCCATGAAACCATCGATTGAACCGGTGGCTGATAAAATTCCAAGAAATATGAAGATTATTCCAATCAATTTGTACCCTAGGCGTGATCCGCCGGATGTGCCAAGCTTTCTTTCAAAAAATTCATTCCGTCCAAAATTATTTACCATCCATTCGGTTTTATAAATAATCGTCAAACCAATCACAATTAAAATTAAACCAATAAAAAATTTCATAAATTAGCATCATTTTATATAATTCAAAGGATTATATCTCTTGTTATTGATAATTATTTCAAAATGTAAATGCGAACCTGTTGACCAACCGGTTGAACCCATCCCGGCAATGGTTTGCCCCTTGTTAACAAGATCGCCCCTTTTCACATAAAATTTAGACAAATGAGCGTAACGAGTTTTTTTGCCTCCACCATGATCAATTACGATTTGATTACCATAACCGGTTCCCCAGCCAAGCACTTCAATCGTACCAGCATCAGCCGCATAAATTGCCGTACCGATATTGTTCGCAATGTCCAGTCCATGATGGCGCCAGGAATAATATTGGGAAATACGCCCGCTGGCGGTCGGCCAATTCATTTTATTGCCACTCGCCGGTACCGCATTAGGCTTTTTGACAATATCTGTAATTGCGGAAAAGCCGGTATAAGTTTTTGGCGCATATTTTTGTTCGGCTTTTTTGTAGCCATCCGGAATAAGTAAGTGCCGGCCGATTTTTAAAGTATCTCCGCTTGCAAGAGCATTGGCTTCCATAATAGCATCTTCTTCTACGTCATACTTTTTGGCAATCATGGTAATATTATCACCTTTTATAATCGTATGATTAAGGCCGGTAAAAGGCAGAATTTTTAAAATGTCTCCCGGTCGGATAATACTGTGGGCTGATTTATTATTTTCCCACAAAATTGTATTTACACTTACTCCGTATGTTTGCGCAATCGTGCTGACGGTGTTTCCAGGCAAAACCATATAGTCAATTGTTTTGGTACGCGCTTGTTTGGTTATATTAGTTTTGGTCAATTCCGGTTTAATAATACTGCCACTACTCTGAATAGTCGGAATTTCGACTGTTTTATCAATTTTTTTCAGACTTATTTTGGGTTGAGCCCGAAAACTATCAAGATTATCTAAATATTTTTGCTGCGAAGGCGAAATGACGGCTTCTTTATCAAATGTTTCTAAGATAAGCTGTTGATTATCTTCCAGTCCGCTAAACTCACTCTGAATAATCCGCGATAAAATAGTCTGATTAATTTTATCATTAAAACCACTCGCCCTGGTCTTTGGTGTTAAATTAATAAACAATAAAGACACGGTTACAATAATAACAATAACATGAACAAATTTTTGATTGAAAAGAAAAGAAAAAAAACTGTATTCCAAGCCACGCCATCCTAAACGACGGCATACTATTCTGGTATTTGCATAAAGCTTTACTATTATCAAATAAAAAAAACGGCGAAATAGCCAAGAGCTTGGTTTCACCAAAATAAATGTAAAAAAAACAGTTAGCACTTTTTTTATAAATACTAAAGCATTTATAAAATTAAGTAATATTAGCACAATAACCGGTAACCATCTATTTCTGTCCTTGCTCTTTTTTCTCCGGCTATATTTGGAATATCGATACTGTTGTATATGTTTATGATTTTATACTATAATGATATTATAGATTAACAACGTAAAAAATAATAACATTAAAATTAACAATAGTCAAACTGAAGTTTAAATATATGGAAGATATTATTCAAGACATTTCAAAGCTGATTAAGAAAAAAATGCAAGAGCAGGGAGTTTATGATCGAGAAGGCTACCGCAATCTGGTTAACGAAAGTATGGATTATTTTGTTAGCAAAGGCAAGCTAATCGATGACGACAATCTGGAGTTTATTGAGGATCGCTTACTCGAACTTTATTCTCAGTTTAGCGAAGAACTAAGCGAGGACTAGGGCTACACTTTTATTACAACCGGCAATACCATCGGTCGTCTTTTGGTTTTAATAAATAAAAATTTGCCAATTTCATTACGAATTTTATTTTTGATATGATCTGTATCAGCTGACGTGCGTGAATCGTAATCTTTCACGATTTTTTTTATTTTTTTACGCGTGTCCTCAATTAAAGCTCGGTTTTCTTTCATATAAACAAAACCGCGAGAAATAATATCCGGGTTTCCAATCGGTTCCCCAGTCTTGGAGTCAATTGTAGTAATTGCCACAATCATTCCGTCTTCTGCCATAACGCGCCTGTCTCGTAAAACAATATTACTTACATCTCCAACCCCAAGTCCGTCTACCATTACATAGTCGGACAAAACTTTTTCTTTACTCAATTTTCCAACTAAATTATTGCCTTGCTTGGAAAATTCCAGCACTTGACCATTATCCGGCACAAAAATATTTTCCTCCGGAATTCCAACCTGTATCGCTAAATCCGCGTGCGCTTGCAACATATAATGACTACCCTCAATTGGCACAAAGAATTTTGGTTTGAGCAAGCGCATCATCAGCTTAAGATCTTCTTGCTTGGCATGACCACCGGCATGAACATCCATCATTTTGTAATGGACTATTCGCGCTCCTTGTCGTACCACCATATCTTTAAGTGCTTGAATACTGCGTTCATTGCCGGGAATAACCGAAGAAGAAAAAATTACCGTGTCGCCCTTTTTAAGCTGGATTGTTTTGTGTTCTCGGCTCACCACTCTTCTGAGAAAAGCATTGCTCTCACCTTGAGCGCCGGTACCAAGAATCATTACTTTATTGTCGGGTAATCGCTTTAAGTCGGCATCACGAATCAAAAGATTTGGGCTAAATTTTAAATAGCCGATTTTATGAGCAATTTCAACGTTGTTATTCATACTCCGTCCTTGTAGATATATTTTACGGTTATGTTTTTTGGCTATATCAAAGATTTTTTGAATACGGCTAAGCTGACTGGCAAAAGTACCGATAATAATTCGACCTTGCAGATTTTCAAAAATGCGGTCAATTTCGTCGCCAATGGTCGACTCGGATAATTGATAACCGGGACTGTTTGAGTCAGTCGAATCAGACATCATTAATTCAACCCCGCGACTGCCCAAAAGAGCAATTCGATTTAAATCGGCCGGTTTGTCATTTACCGGCGAATAATCAATTTTAAAATCGCCGGTATGAACAATTGTACCGATTGGAGTTTTAACAATAACCGCAAAAGAATCTGGAATAGAATGGTTTACTCGTAAAAATTCCACTTGTAAGCTACGACCAATTTTAACTCTTTTGGTGTCGTTAATTTCAGCAATATTCAACTGGGGACATTTTTGATATTCTTCACAGCGCTTACGAATAAGGCCAGCGGTTAATTTTCCGGTATAAAGCGGTGGATTGCCGATTTTACCCATAATATGCGGGATTGCTCCAATATGGTCCATGTGTCCATGCGTAATAACCACGCCTTTAACCCAATCGATTTTATTCTCCAAATAGTTTATATTGGGAATAATATAATCAATCCCGGGCATATCTTCTTCCGGAAATTGTAAACCCATATCAATTATCATAATTTCTTTGTCGTATTCGATCAAAGTCATGTTGCGTCCGACTTCTTCTAATCCGCCTAAAACAATTACCCGTAATTTCCCTTCTTGGAATACGGTTTTTGTCTTCGTTGGTTTTTTGTATGTTTGTGTGCTTCGATTTTCAGGTGCCTGCTTAGCAGCCCCCCCGAATCGAGCTTTTGGTTTATAAGTTCTAATCATAAATTGTGTTTAATTAAATTGTTTGTATTAAATTTTATTAAGAGGAACCCTGTTTGCTGTGTTGACAGACAGGATAAAAATAAAAATGTGCCGAGAAGAGGATTTGAACCTCCACGAGCTTACGCTCACTAGCACCTGAAGCTAGCGTGTATACCAATTTCACCATCTCGGCTTACTTAATTGTTTAATCCCAGACGAGTTTTTTGCCGGTTTTTAGATACCAATCATTGATATTGGAGAAGCGGTCTTTGGGGGTAAAGATATTTTTTACTTGAAAGCCTTTTAAATTATTACTTTGAATATAAGTATAAATTGGCGAGTACATAAATATTGCCGGCGTCTCTTCGGCGATTATTTCTTGAAAGCGAAAATATTTTTTTTGTCTTTCTCCTTGGTCGAAAATTAAGCGAGCATCTTCTAATAATTTATCAGCTTCCTTATTGACAAAATTAGCAATATTGAAGCCGTTTTCACCAGTTTGAGATGAATGCCAAAAAGCATAAGGGTCCGGGTCCGCTCCCATCACCTGGCCATAGAACAAAGCGTCAAATTCCCTGGTTTTTATCACTTCATTGTTGATGCGTGTAATCGGAACTATATCAATAACTGTTTTTACTCCCAGCTCTTCCCAAAACCCTTTAATTGCTCCCAGGATAAGTTCATTTTCATTGCGTTCAACTGTTTTTATTTCTATCACCAAAAAATTATTATCTTTTTTACGCCATTGCCCTTCCCCCATCGCCAGGGTTTCTTTCGCTTCTTTTTTTGTTTCTTCATCACTTGACTCAAGCTCAGCTTCGGCCGTAGCGATGTTAGCCGAATTAATCTCAACTAATTTCCAGTCAACCGAATCTAGTAATTCTTCGGCTTTTGTTCTGTTAAAATTATATTTTTCCGTATTCGTGTTAAAGGCAAAATTATTGGCCAAAATCGGTCCATTTGCAATGTAAGCGTTGCTGCCAAGAACATTGTTGATAATTTCACCCCGGTTTAAGCCAAAAATTAAAGCTTGGCGCACTGCTTTGTCAGCCAAAGCCGGATTGCGTTCTTGATTGAAAAAAATTAAAGTTAACTGTGGTAGATATAGTTCATTATAATGATAAGCCTTTGGCGTCAAAATTTGCTCTTTAAGGTCCTGTGGTAAATAGCTAATACCATTAATGCTGTTTGCATTCAAGGCAGCAATAGCCTCGATAAAGTCTACAAAAAAAACAAAGCTGATATCTACTTTTGGTACTTGCCCATAATAATCGGGATTGCGTGCCAAATTATATTCTTGAATAATGCCATTTTTATTTTTGCTAAAAGAATCAAATTTATAAGGACCGGAGCCGATTGGCATAATATTCAGTTCGGCCAGAAAGGCGGATTCGCTGGGCACTTGTGCCCATAAATCAGCCGGTAATATGCCGAATGTTAATATTTCCAAAAAAGCGACATAAGGTTCAGATAAAATTAATTTAAAGCTATAGTCGTCCAGACGAACTGTATCTACTCCGACTAAGCTGGGACGAAGCAAGGATTTATATTGTTGATCCTGGATTGCCGCAATTGTAAATAAAATATCATCAACATTCAGCTTTGCCCCATCGTGCCAATAAACATTATCACGAATATAAAAAGTGTATTCTTTATTATCTTCTGATATGCTATAATTTTCGAGCAAATCCTTTTTAAGTTCGCCATTCTTGCCCCGCTTGAATAGCGACGAATAAACCAAAGCGGCAATATCATTGTCCACATCGTTAATGCTTGCATAAAGCGGATTAATGTGCTTAGGAGAACCAATCAATCCTTCGGTATATACTCCGCCCGAAATCGGTACAATTTGTAAATTGTTAAAATAAAAAGAAACAGAAAGATAGAAAACGCTCAGAAAAATCAAAAGTACAGCTCCGTAAACAATCCACTTTTCTGTCAAGCTCAAATATTTATTGATATATTTGAATTGACGCCAAGTTGGTATACGTGATTTTGACAAAGAATAAATCAATTTTTTGTCATAATCGGCTTGTGTTTCAGATAGATTTTTAAAATGCAAAAAAAGTTTTAATTTAACTAAAAAAGTTTGTTTCTTATTTTTTAAGAAATTAATTATTTTTTTGGACAGATAGGTAATTGAAGCCACAATTCAGGCTTTAAATTATTATATAATCACAATCGCTAATGAAATTACAAAAAAGCAAACAGATAAAACGATTGTTGTGTAAAAAAGTTTTTTTTCAAGACCGCGTTTGCTTGCATATACATTACCGCCGCCGCCAAATAAACCAGACACACCTGCGCCCCGATTCTGCATCAAAATTACCACAATCAAAGCAATCGCAATCGCAATTTGCAATAAATTAAAAATATCCATATATTAATGAAGGCTAATAAATTATTTAGAAGCTTGAGCCTTTTTTACAATCGTGTCTAAGACCTTTTTATTATTTACTGCTAAATCAGCTAAAATCTTACGGTCAAGTTTAATTTTCTTTTTTGTAAGTGCGTCAATAAATCTTGAATAAGATAAACCGCGTTCGCGGACAAAGGCGTTAATTTTTATATTCCACAAAGCTCGAAAATCACGTTTGCGTTTACGTCGATCCATAAAAGTGTGGGCGCCGGCCTTAACGCGTGCCTCTTTAGCTTGTTTGATTAAATTTTTTCGTCCCCATTTGTACCCTTTGGTTGCTTTTAACAGTTTTCTTCTTCTTTTTGTGTGGGTCGTACCCCGTTTTACTCTTGGCATATTAATTGTACGGCATTAATGTTTTAATGGTTTTTTTAAGGTTATCATCAGTATTAACATCACGACGCTTGTTGCGTTTGATTTTACCCGATTCGCGCGTGTTAAAATGATCTTGTCCGGCTTTACGTTGTTTTATAGTACCTTTTTGGGTTATTTTAAAACGTTTTGCAGTCGCCTTATGTGTTTTAATCTTCGGCATCCTTTAAAATAATTAAGTATTATTTAATATTAGCAAATTATTCTTTCTTATTGACCAGTATCATTGTATAGCGTCCACCCTGTCTTGTCAAGTTTTGTTCACGTTCAATATTGAGTTCATCAATATTTTCTAATTCTTGAACAAAGCTGTTAATAGCTTCTCTGGCTTTTTCCGGATGAGCGCGCTCTCGTCCTTTGAGTACCAATTCAATTTTAAGTTTGTTTCTTTTGAGTAAAAATTTTTTGGCTTGTTCCTGACGGAATTTTTTATCATGTTCGGAAATACGAATAGACAGACGGATTCCTTTAATCCCTACTTTTTTTTGTTGAGTTTTTTGTTTATGCTTTTTCTTTTCTTGCTGATATTTAAATTGACCATAATTCATTATTTTGCAAACCGGTGGTTTTGCCGCCGGATTAACCTCAACCAAATCGAGTCCAAGATTTTGTGCTTGCTTCAGTGCGTCTGCCAAAGGAACGTCTGAAATGTTGTCTCCATTTTCATCAATCAAAAAAACTTTATTAGCCCGAATTTGTTTATTATAATAAAATCTTTTCTCTGGTTTTGGCTTGGCTTTACGCCAGGTTTTTCGCATAAAGTAAAAATCAGACCCTACAATACAATCGTAGAGCCTTTATGTAATTTCATAATTATGTTAATATATTACAATATTTTAAAAAATAAGTCAAGGGTGAGTCTTGTCTCACGCATAGAAGGGAGAATTTTGATGATGATCTTGCGATTGTTGCACCTGACGTTGGCGGAGCGGAAAGAGCCAGAGCTTTTGACAAAAGACTTAATGCTGGTTTGGCGATTGTAGATAAAAGAAGAAGTGCTCCAGGCAAGGCTAAGGCTATGAACCTGATAGGAGATGTAGTAGGAAAAGTTGCTATTATTCTGGATGATATGTTTGGAGAAGCAATAATCAGGAGTCATAGCGGGGAGTTAGTAAGTTCATTGTTTCTTTAATATTTTTTATTTTTTTAGTTGGTTTTTAAACCAGTCAACATAAGGAATTTCGGCTGGGTCGATTTTGTTTAAGATGCCCAGGTAATAACTAATCCAAGCGCCTAGTTGTAATAGCTCAAAAGATTGGCTGAGTTTGTCTTTGCTTTTTAAATTATAAGATAGTGTTTCAATGTTATTTTTTTTGATTACTTGATTGGTGAGAGTACTGCGTTTTTGTACGCGCTTATCAAAAAGATTTGATTCAAAAAATAAAGCGATTATATTTTTTTTATTGCTAAGAGGAAAGCCCAGCCCTTCCAGAGTATAATGATTAAGATCCGGTAATTCAAGGTAGGCGGAAAAATTTTTAGAGCATTCATTAAATTGATTGCGCATAATATGGAGACAACCGAATAAATGCTCGGCGCTTATTAAGAGTGGGATTTTTTTGTGTAGTTTGAGTGCGATTTTTTTGGCAGCGTTCTGGTTGGTGGCGAAATTTGAGTGTAATTTATGGCTATTTATTTCTAGCATTGCAATAATGTCTTTCATTTGAGGTCGTTTAATTGAAAAAATGCCGGTTTTGGCCAAAATAACGGCTTGCCCAAAAATAGAATAACCTAGCCCCAAGCGTGGTTGACCGGATGGATTATATTTCGGTTTAAACAAATATCCGGGCAAGTTTTTCTTCATCATTATTTTTTTGAGTTTGCTTTTTGGGCTGTCTTCAGAGATAGCCGCTATTTTACAGTTTCTTTTTTGTGCTTCCTTGCAAGCCGAGAGAACCTCTTTGGTTGTGCCGGAATAAGAAGAGAGCAGAACTAGCGTATTTTTATCAACAAAGGCCGGTAAATGATAATTGGCAACAATATTAATCGGCATTTTAATTTTGTCGGCGAAAGCTGAGCGGGTAAAATGCGTGCCTAGGTTGGATCCGCCCATGCCGACAACAACAACATTGTTGATATGTGAATAGTTTTTTGGGATTTTAATTAAATGCGCTTCATTTAATACTTGCCGCATTTGATCTGGCAAAAGTTCGATCGATTTGCCGACAAAATGCGCGTCGAGTTTTTTGTATTGTTGTTTATTGTCAAGATTCATAGAATTAAATATAATTTTTAAGTATGATGCGAATACACGAATGAATACAAATGGCGCGAATCAATTATATTCGTATCATTTGTATTTATTCGTGTATTCGCACCATATTATTATTATAGTTTAACTTGATTTTTAAATCAATTTATGGTAAAGTCTAGTAAATATTATAGCTGACGAGGTTATAAATTTTTTTGTTTATTTAATATTATGTCCGGACACAGTAAATGGTCTACAATCAAACGAGCCAAAGGAGTCAAAGACGCTAAGCGTGGCGCAATTTTTACGAAGCTGGGGAATTTGATTACAATCGCAGCCAAAGACAAGGGGGCGGATATGGATACGAATTTTAGTTTGCGTATGGCCGTAGATAAAGCTAAGACAGTTAATATGCCTAAAGATAATATTGAACGAGCGATTAAGCGTGGAACCGGTGAGTTTCAAGGGGAGGTAATTGAAGAATTATATTATGAGGGGATTGGTCCGGCAAGTAGCCAGGTTATCGTAAAGTCTTTGACTGATAACAAAAATCGGAGCGCTTCCACTGTTCGCCATATTTTTTCTAAGTATGGCGGTTCTTTGGGAGCTGTAATGTGGAATTTTGAGCAGAAAGGGGTTGTACGAATTAAAAATGAAAAATTAATCCTTCGGCAGGGCTCAGGACAGGAAATTAAAAATTTAGAATTAGATAGTATCGAGTTAGACTTAATTGAAGTAGGTGTAGATGATATTAAAAGCGAAAAAGAGGGAATTACTGTTATTACTAAAGTAGGGGATTTGCAGGCTGTTAAGAAGTATTTTGATAATAAGGAAGTTGAGATTGAATCGGCTGAGATTGAATATATTGCTAAAGATGAAATTAAGCTTGAGGATGGCGACGTAGAAAAATATGAGAAATTTATTGAAGAATTGGATGATTGCGAAGACGTGGCGGATTATTATTCTAATGTGAAAATATGAGTAATAAAATTTTAGGAATTGATCCGGGGATTGCGGACACTGGCTGGGGCGTGATTGAGAATAATAAAGGTAAATTAAAATGTTTGGCTTATGGTTCAATTAAAACGAGCGCGAAGAAAGAATTGCCTGAACGATTAACTGAGTTGCATCGAGAACTTGATGATGTTATAAAAAAATATCAACCAAAATTAGTTGGTGTGGAAGAATTATTTTTTTGTAAAAATGTTAAAACCGCCTTGATAGTCGGACAAGCACGTGGAGTAATTCTTTTGACTATAAAACAAAATAATTTAAATCCACGCGAATATACTCCTTTGCAAATTAAGCAAGCTGTTAGTTCTTATGGCAAGGCTGATAAAGGACAAGTACAGCGTATGGTAAAAATAATGTTAAATTTGAAAGAAATTCCCAAGCCGGATGACGCTGCTGACGCTCTGGCAGTCGCGATTTGTATGGTTAATTCGTGATTGTTATAAATAATATGCTAAAGAAAAAATTAAAAATAGTATTTGTAGCGTCCGAGGTTTCGCCTTTTTCCAAGTCCGGCGGACTGGCTGATGTAATGCGAAGCTTGCCCAAAGCGGTTAAGCGTGCTGGACATGAGGTTTCAATTATCACGCCGCTTTATGGGCAGGTTATTGATAAAAAAAAGTACAAATTAAAAGAGATTTTTCATAATGAAAAAATATATTTGAATTCGAAAGAATCGATTCGGATTAATTTTTGGCAAGGTGAAGCGATGGATTCTTTGCCGATTTATTTTGTAGAATGCAAAAAATATTTTTCCAGGAAAAAAGCTTTATATATGTCTGGCCATGAAAATGCCAGATTTTTAGTTTTTAATGTAGCTACTCTAAAATTATTATCATTATTAAAATATCAAGCCGATATTATTAATTGTCATGATTGGCAAACCGGTTTAATTCCTTATTATTTAAAAACTGATTTTCGTTATTCCAAGACTCTTAAAAAAACTAAAACTTTATTTACGATACATAATTTAATTTTTCAACTCGGAACAGATTGGTGGATAATTCCCCCTAAAGAGAGGGATAATGGGCGCAGGCGTGTTCCCCATTTGTCCGACCCCTATATTGAAAAAATAAATTTTGCTAAGCGCGCAATTTTATCGGCCAATGCTATCTCTACCGTATCGGAGCAGTATCGCGAAGAGATAATGACCAGACATTACGGTCAAGATTTGCATGTTATTTTGAAAAACCGTAGGAAGCGCTTGTTTGGCATTGTCAACGGTATTGATTATGCTGATTTTAATCCCAATAATGACCCAGGAATGCATTGTAATTATAATGATAAAACTTTTCAAAAAAAGAAGTTAAATAAAGCTTATTTGCAGAAAAAATTTGGATTGAAAGTTGACTCAAAAATACCTCTATTATGCGGAACTTCGCGCGTAACTTATCAAAAAGGTTTTGAATTATTATTGAAAATAATGGATCATTTAACGGGGCTTAATTTGCAGATTATTATTATGGGCGGGGGAGACAAAATTTATATTAAAGAATATAAGCGAATTGCTCGTAAGTATCCGCGACGATTTGTAATCTTGCCGACGCATGAGCAAAATCAAAAATACGAGACTTTAGCTTTTGCTGGTAGTGATTATTTTCTTTTGCCTTCGCATATGGAGCCTTGCGGAATCAATCAGATGAAGGCGATGCGCTATGGCTGTGTGCCGATTGTGCGAAAAGTGGGAGGACTGCATGATACTGTTAATAATTTTAATCCCGGAACAGGCAAGGGAACCGGATTTGTTTTTAAATATTTTAATGAGTTTTCTTTGTATGGCGGAATTGTGCGTGCTTTGGAAGCTTACAAAAACATTGAATTTTATAATAAATTGGCGCAAAAAGTAATGCATAAATCAAATTCCTGGGAAATTCCGGCTAAAAAATATGTCAGCCTTTATCGCAAGATTATGCGATTTCAAAATGTAGAATAATATGCTTTGGATTAATTTTTTACATTTATATCAACCGGTGCATACGGACGCGTATTTTATCAAAGAGGCGACCGAGAAAAGTTATAAACGTATTATTAGCGCGCTTGAAGCTCACCCCGAGATTGGGTTCACTTTAAATATTAACACTTGCCTTTTTTTACGTTGGGAGGAGTTGGGGTATTCGGGTTTGATTAAGAGAATTGCTGTGTTGCTTGAGCGAGGGCAAATCGAATTAACCGGCAACGCCGCTTATCATCCGCTGCTTCCTTTAATTCCCAAAGAAGAACTTGAACGCCAGATTAAGGAAAGTGAAGATATTTTTCGCAAGCATTTTGGTGAAAAATATAAGCCACGTGGTTTTTTTATGTCCGAAATGGCCTATGGCAAAGAGGCGGCCAAAGCGATCAAAGAGCTTGGCTATGAATGGATTATTTTGGATGAGATTACTTATAATGGAAGATTAAAACAAGTTGATTTTCGTAAATGCCATATTGACAAGGAGAGCAAGCTGAAATTAATTTTTCGTTCCAGAAAGTTAAGCAGTGATTATGTGCCCAAACTAATCAATAAATTATTAGATAAAGCCAATGGTAAAATTGTAGCGATAACCGCGACTGATGCTGAGCTTTATGGACTTAGATATAATGATATTCACAATGAACTGGGTAAATTATTTAAAGACGAACGCCTGGAAACAAAATTGATTTCAGATTATCTTGATTTGGCGTGTACAAGTAAAGCAGGCAAAGAAATTAATTTAGTTTCTTCTAACTGGGAATCAACCGAGCGGGAGCTTAAAGAGAAGCGAGCTTATTCATCATGGAAAGATAACAAAAAGGATATCCATAAAAAATTATGGCAACTGACCAATCATGTTTATACAACCGTATGCGAACATCAGGATGATGATAATTATTATTGGGCGCGTTGGCATTTGGTGCGCGGTCTTTCCAGTTGTACTTTTTGGTGGGCCTCGGGCAAAGATTTTCGTTATATTTTTGGTCCATACGCTTGGAATCCGGACGAGATTGAACGTGGCACGAATGAATTAGTTCGTTCAATTAGAGCCATTAACAATGAACTGACTATTGCCGATAAAATAAAAGCTGAACATTTATTTGTTGAAATAAAAAAAATAGTCTGGGAAAAACACTGGATCTATTATTGGAAAAAAGTTATTAATTAATTATGAATAAAGCCAATCAGTTGTTAGATAAGCGATTCATGCTTGCTTATTTAAAGAAAAAGGTTTTGCCGCGCTATCCTTATTTTTCTGACATTAAAAGTATTAAATTAATCTTGCATAAAGATTACGTTTGGGAAGGAGACGCTTATCATGTTGTAATTGAATATTGTACTCGTTTTGTTACGGCGGAAGATAAAATTCGATCTTTACCAATTTTTTGTTCGGCTCATTGGGAAGAACCGCGTAAAAATGTTTATGATAGTTTAAATTTTTTGTGGCAGCATGATTTTGATAAAAGTTATTTAACCATTCCCCATCCTTTATTTTATTCCAAAGAATTTCGAGGAGTATTTTATCGCGGTGTTAGTGGCAAAAGTTTTTATCATTATATTAAAAATAATGATCGTAAAACAATAGAGGCAATAATACCGAAAATAGCAAAATGGTTTGCCAAACTGCATAATTTAAATATCAAAGAGGCTAAAAACTTTAATCAAGCCAACAGTCGAGTTGAAACTACTTTTCCCGGTTTGCCCCATATTTATCGACGGATAGAAGAAAAATATCCGGAGTATTCTCGTGATTATAGATTAATTTTTAGTATAATTAATCAGCGGGAGAAAGATTTTTTTCGTAATAATAAAACGCGCTGGCTTATTCATGGTGACGCACATCCGGGAAACGTGATCAAAATGGGCAAGAAAAAGATTGCTTTTATCGATTATACCGATATTTGCCTTTCTGATTTTACGCGTGACATTGGTACGTTTATGCAACAGCTTGAATATATGATTAAACGCAAGCTAAAAGACGCAGGTTATGCTGATTATTTGCTAAATCTGTTTATTCAAAAATATTTTTTCAAAAGTAAGACCAGCTTGGATCGGGATATCAAAGAACGGATTGATAATTATTATTATTGGACCACTATGCGTACTGCCACTTTCTTTTTGCTGAAAAGTGAAGCCGAGCCAGAACGAGCGAGACCGTTAATTGAAAAAGTTTTACAAGAGTTTAAATAAATTTTATGTTAATTGATCTTCAGCTTCATTCAACTTATTCGGATGGATACTTGACGCCGACCGCGGTGGCGAGGTTTTTGAAAAAAAATAAAGTACGTGCAGCTGCTCTTACTGACCATAATACAGTGAGCGGGCTGAGTGAATTTTTTAAAGCCTGTAAGCAATTAAAGATTAAAACAATTACCGGCATTGAATTGTATGTGCGTGATAGCAGTAGTCGTTTTAATATTCTTTGGTATAATTTTGATTCGGTTCGTCCGGAATTACACGATCTTTTGCGTAATAGCCAGGTTCGGCGTCGACGTAGTATTCGTTCTATTTTAAATAAATTAGTTGATGCTGGCTTTGAAATGAACGTGAATGCAACTCTTGATAAATACAATCATTATGTGCCGGTAAATCAAATGGTGTCTGAATTAATAGGTGATAAAAATAATTTTAAAAAAATTCAAAAAGAATTAAAAACAAATAATCCCCGTGAAGAAAAAATTATTAAATATTATTTTCGTAATAAAAAATTTGGTATTCTCCGGGAAACTTATATTAATTTTGATAAAATAATAAAATTACGCAAAATTATTGGTGGACAATTAATCTTGTGTCATCCGGCTAAATATGGTAATTTGCGTAAAGACAAGATTATTCGTTTAAAAAAGGCCGGTTTGGATGGCGTTGAAGTTTTGTCTCCCCATCACTCCTACGGAGCCATTGTATATATTCAACATTTGGCGCATAAATTTGATTTAATCGAAACCGGTGGTTCCGACTTTCATCGTTACGAAGGGCATGACATGCCAATTCAAAGCTCATCAAATTATTTTCAAATCGAATCAAAATATTTGAAAGACGTGAAAAAAATTATTGGATAATTAATTATGAAAAAAGCTGTTATTTTTACTGGTTTAGTAAAAGTTGATAAAAATTTAGTGGGTACCGCTGTGATTTACCAAAAAATCGCGGATATTTTGTTGCGTCAAGGCTACGCAGTTGGTATGGTGGTGCCGGAGCAAAATAATTTAAAAAATAAAATTAATTATTATACTTGGAGTGAAAAAAACAATAAAAAATTGATTAACTCGTCTGATTTGGTTATTTTTGGGGCTTATCCGCCGGTTGAACCGATGTATTATGCTTATCAGAAAAAGAAAACAATTATTACATATCTTTGGAGCATTGCTCCGGTTGGTTCACTTGAGTTTAAAGATTTTGCTTCTATAAATAAACAGCGCGGTTTGCATTACTATATTAATGCTTCGTATAATCTTTCTTTGTTGTTATCTGATAAAATATTTTGTCGAAACGAACGGGTGCGTAATTTAGTCTTGGGCTCATTGCTTGCTCTTGGTAGAGTTGACCTTAAAAATTATCAAGGAGACAAGACTCTAAGAAATTTGATTGATACGGCTCCTTTTGGTATTGAGGCGCGTGCACCTAAACATAAAAAAAATATTTATCGTGGAGTGATTAAAGGAATTAAGGATGATGATTTTTTGTTGATCTGGAATGGTGGGGTTTGGAATTGGAACGATGGTGAGACCCTGATTAAGACTATGAAGTTGATTAGAGAAAAATATAACAAGAAAAATATAAAGCTGATTTTGCAAGGGTTTAAACATCCGGATGAAAATCAGAAGTTGTCGCAAGAGGCTCAGAGAACTTTGGACTTAATAGAAAAATATGAATTGGAAGACAAAAATATTTTTATAGCTCATTGGCTTGCTTTTAAAGAGAGAGAAAATTATTTAACCGAGTGTGATGCTGGCATTGTGACGGCCCCAAACATTCCAGAGGCCAATTTTTTTCTTAAAACTCGCATTTATGATTATCTTTGGGCTGATCTTCCGGTAGTTCTGGGAGACAATGAGGCATTTGCGCCGTTTATAAATCAAATGAAGCTAGGTCTTGTTGCTAAGTGTGGAACGCCGCAAGATTTTACCAAAAAAATAATCGCACTTGAGAAAAGTTCAGCTATGAGGGCGGGTATCAAGAACAATATTAAAACAATCAAAAAAAACTTAAACTGGAATAAAACTTTGGAGAAAGTAAAAGAGTATTTTAAAAATCCTGAGAAAGATAAATTGAAATATGTAAGTGGCCGATCCTTGTATAGGGAAAACATAAAAAATAATTTGAATATAATAAATAAGTAATTATGAAAACAAAAGGAAAAATTGGGATTATTGTGATGAAGCCTCATTGGGGGGAATTAAATAATATTTTTTATTCTCGTATTGAGGAAGAAATAAGACATTTTGGCTACACACCAGAAATATTGCATTATGATAAATTTTTTATTGAGATCAAAAAATCTTTAAAATTTTACTATGATGAGAAAAATTTTAAAGTGAATGATTACAAAATGTTTTTTTTGACTCTTTTCGGCTCAGTTAATAATTTTTTCTTGGCTGAAGCTTTGTTGTCTGCAGGCGCAAACATAAAAAATAGTTTAGCAGCGATTAATAATGCCAATGATAAAGCCAAAACGCATTTATTACTCAGTCGAGATGGCATTAAAACTTTGTCGGCCTATATGAATTTTTCCCAGTATGATTGGAGGCCACTTTTTTCCGCTATTTCTGATGACAAATATATTGTCAAAGTCAGAAACGGATCTTGGGGGGCGGGAGTTTCTCGTGTTGACTCAAAGATGTCTTTGATCTCAACCCAGGAGTTAATGGCTTCGAGCGGAATTGACACTTCGGCTTTGATATTTCAAAAGTATTATGAAGAAACAGCTGGTACTGACATGCGTGTCATCGTGGCCGGTAAAAAAATAGTAGCGGCGATGGAGCGACGGTCCAAGGGAATGGATTTTCGCGCTAATTTATTTGGTGGTGGGAAAGCTATTAAAATTGAGCCGAGTGAAAAGATTAAAAAAATGGCGATTCAGGCGATTAAAGTTTTAGGACTCAATTATGGCGGAGTTGATATTTTGAAGACAAAACAAGGGCCGATGGTTTTGGAAGTTAATGCCAACCCAGGACTCAAAATCGAAGAGTATACGGGCGTGAATGTGGCACGCGGGATTGTTAAGGAGCTTTTGAAAGATTGACAATTTATTAATCAAAAGATATACTTAAGTTAATCTAAAGATTAACTTATCAATTTATGGAAAATATAATAGGACTAAAAGAGTTTAGATTAAATGTTGATAAATTTGCCAATCGAGCCTCAAAGGAAGGGCCAATCACTGTTTTTAAAAGATCTAAACCGTTGTTTAAAATTTCCGCGGTAAATGATAATGTTTCTAGCGGCGAATGGGAAGAAGTAATTGATTTTACTAAAATTAAAAAGGGAGGAGTAAATATTGACGACATCCTTTCCCGACTTTGATTATGGATAAATTAGCTAAAGCTTTAAAAAAATTATTAGTCAAAGAAAAAAAACAGGTTAAAGCAATTTTTGCTAGCTTAAAAAGATATGATTTTGACGGACTGGACATAAAAAAATTAAAAGGAAGAGATAATATTTATCGTGTACGCAAAGGAAACTTGCGTATTATTTATTATAATAAAGAAAAAGAAATAAGTATTTTGGCGCTTGAGCGTCGGTCAGACAATACTTATAAAACATTAAAATGAAAATAGGTTTTTGGGATGTGCAAATTGATATTGAAAAAGCTTTTTTGGAGTGCGGGCATAAGGTAGTGGCTTTGGATTTTCACAAGAGTGATTGGCAGAATGATTTTGTTAAAGCTGATTGTGATGCCTACGTTTGGTATCCGCATGCGTTGCACAAAGAATATTATAAATTATTGGATCGGGCCGGGTTTATTGAATTCTTTTTGAGCAAGCGCGCTTTTCCTAATGTACGTACCAGCTATTTGTTTCAAGATAAAATGCGTCAGGAGTACGTTTTTGATTTATTAAGAATTCCTCAACCTAAAACTATAATTTTAACCAGTCAGGCAGAAATAAATAAATTTTTAAAATTAAAGATTAAATTTCCCTTAATTGTGAAAGACATGTGGAATTATGGTGGTTATGGGATTTTTGTTTTGAAGAATAAAAAAGAACTAGAAAAATATATTGCGAAAAAAAGAATTCCTAAAAACAAGGAAAATGTTATCCAAAAACATTATTTATATTTGCAGGAATATATTGATTTGCGTGAGGAGTATCGAGTAATGACGGTCGGGCAAAAAATTATTTTGGTTTATCGCAAAAAGGCGGACAAATTTTTGGGTCATGTCTGGCGTGGAGCTAAAGTTGATTTTGAAGTTAAAAAAGATGTTTTGGATTTTGTTAGAAAATATAATAAAATTTTAAAATTAGATTGCTGTGGTTGGGATTTGGCACGGAACAAGCAAGGTAAATTAAAAATAATAGAACTAAACCCGATTGCTGGCACGAAAATTTTGGAAGAGCAGGGAATTAGTTTGGCGGAGCATATAGCCGAATATGTGGAGAAAGTGCTATAATAAAAACATGAAAAATAATAATCAAAAAATCAAAGTTCTAATGGCGGCGGCGGAGTGTGTGCCTTTTGCTAAGGTGGGTGGACTTGCGGACGTGGTTGGGAGTTTGCCTAAGGCTTTGTCTGGGCAGAAGGTTGATGTGCGCTTGGTTTTGCCTTTATATGGCGTGATTAGCCGGCAAAAATATAAATTGAAAAAAATATATTCTGGCTTGGAGATTCCGTCCGGACGGGTTATGCTAAGGGTAAATATTTATCAGGGTAAATTACCAGGTTCAGATGTGACCGTTTATTTTATTGACTCAAAAGAGTATTTTTCCAAGAAGCAAGTCTATGGCAAGAGTAATCATTCCGAGCGTTTTTTGTTTTTTTCTTTGGCTGCGCTCTATGCTATCCCGTGCTATAAGTGGGAGCCGCAAATTATTCATATGCATGACGCACACGTAGCGATGATGGCCGATATTATCAAAGTTAGCCGGCTAGAATATATCCGTGACCTCAAAACTCTCCTCACTATTCATAATTTACGTTATCAGTATGCAGATGAGCCGATGCGTTTATCCAGCGGCAATCTTCATCTTTCGATGTTAAAGACTTTGTCCATTGACGCAGAAGACGGGGACGTAAATTTTATGGCACAAGGAATTTTGAATGCTGATATTATTAATACAGTCAGCTCGACTTACGCTGAAGAAATTTTGCATTCAGCTTATGGCGCTAGTTTGGAAAAAATATTAAGAAAACGACGCGCTGATCTCTATGGTATTTTGAATGGAATTGATATAGATTTATTTAATCCTGAAATTGATAAAAATATTATTAAAAATTATAGTGCTAAGACTTTAAAATATAAAAGAGAAAACAAGATTGCTTTGCAAAAGAAATTTAATTTACCGATTAACGAAAATATACCGGTAATTGGGTTTATTTCCCGCTTGGTTTGGCAAAAAGGGCTGGAATTGATTACAGAAGATTTGAATAAAGTAAAAGCGCAATTTGTATTTTTGGGTAAAGGTGCTAAGAAATATGAGAGACATTTAGAAGAGTTGGCTAAGAAATATCCGGGTCAATTTGCAGTTGATATCGGTTTTGATTTAAAAACGGCTCAGCAGATTTATGCCAGTTCAGATTTTTTCTTGATGCCGTCTCGCTTCGAGCCTTGTGGTCTCGGGCAAATGATTGCGATGCGTTACGGAGCAGTGCCGATTGTACGTGCAACCGGAGGACTCAAAGATACAGTCACGCCAGCGTTTGGTTTTAGTTTTGAAAACATTGAAGAGAAAGAATTGTTTAATTCAATTAAAAAAGCATTAGATTTATATTATGAAAAGCCGGAAGAATTTGCAGTAATGCAAATAAAAGATATGAAGCAAGATTTTTCCTGGAATAAATCAGCTCAGAAATATATCAATCTATATAAAAAATTAATTTAAAATAATATTTAATGTGCATTAAGTGTTCAAAAGTAATATTTTAATGTATTTTTTTGTTTAGTATTAGTATAATATTGTTTAAAAGCTAAAAATTTATAAGTTGAGCCTATTTTTGCTTGACATAATTTAGAAAATTATATATCATACACTTACGTTAAATAAATGTTAAAGCATCAGAAAATAACATATGAAAAAGAAAATAACTTCTCATATTGCAAGCGGTTGATGAAACGCCTTTTTGTGGCTTTGCCTGACCGCTCTAGAGCGGTTTTTTTGATGCCAATTATCGACTAGTTGACAATTAACAATTAACAATTAATCAGTGGTTAATAGTCAATTGTTAACTGTTAAAAGTTAAACCTGAACATTAACAATTAAATATAGTTTTATTCATAAAACATCTGACGAGCGTTTTATGGATAAAATCTTTTCAAGATTAATAAGTGAAAAGAGCATCAACAAAATTTCGTCGATAATTTATTATCGAACTTTTGCGTTTTTAGAATCTATTTGATTTCAAAAACGTGGGAAAATCTCGTAAGAGTATATGGTGGATGCCTTGACACAAGAAGACGATGAAGGACGTAGCAGCCTGCGATAAGCCTTGGTGAGGTGGCAAGCAACCTTTGAACCAGGGATTTCCGAATGGGGAAACCCGCCTAGTTGAAGACTGGGCTCCCGCTAAGTGAATATATAGCTTAGTGAGGGGACAACCCGGCGAATTGAAACATCTTAGTAGCCGGAGGAAAAGAAAAAAAATATTTATTCCGTAAGTAGCGGCGAGCGAAAGCGGATCAGCCTAAACCGTTTAAACTGCGCTTGGTTTTATCTTCGGGTAAAACCTTGCAAAAGGCTCCAGAGCCATATGTTTTTTTGGTGTTGTAAGATTATTGCATTCTCTTTCTGGATTAAGAGAGGTAAGGTTTACGAATTATTACTTCCCTAGTTGAAGCGAGCTGGAAAGCTCCGCCAGAGAAGGTGAAAGCCCTGTAAGGCGAAAGGGGTAATTACTTTACTGCAATAATTCTTGAGTACCGCGGAACCCGTGAAATTCCGTGGGAATCCGGGACGACTATGTCCCAAGGCTAAATACTTCTTGTGATCGATAGCGAACTAGTACCGTGAGGGAAAGGTGAAAAGCATCCCGGTAAGGGAGGTGAAATAGTACCTGAAACCATATACTTACAAGGAATCAGAGCTTCGCTGCCGCTTCGCTAACAATTGACAATTAACAATTAACAATTGACAATTAACTATTCAGTTAAAAGTCAATTGTCAAAAGTCAAGTGTTCACGAAGCGACAGCGTAGTGATGGTGTGCCTATTGAAGAATGAGCCAACGAGTTAGTTCTATGTGGCCTAGCTAAGCCCCGCTTGGGGTGGAGCTGTAGTGAAAGCGAGGGTTAATAGCCCGATTAAGTCGCATGGACTAGACCCGAAGCCGAGTGATCTAGCCATGGCCAGGTTGAAACCCCAAGAAGTTGGGGTGGAGGACCGCACCCACTGATCGTGCAATATCAGGGGATGAGCTGTGGCTAGCGGAGAAATTCTAATCGAACTCGGCAATAGCTGGTTCTCCTCGAAATAGCTTTAGGGCTAGCGTTGGATGCTGACTACTGGGGGTAGAGCACTGAATGAGATAAGGATCCATACGGATACCTTTCTTAACCAAACTCCGAATACCAGTAGGTGTAGTCCGGCAGTTAGACTATGGGGGCTAAGCTCCATCAGTCGAAAGGGAAACAGCCCAGACCGCCGTCTAAGGTCCCTAAATATATGCTAAGTGTGAAAGGTGGTGTCGCGACTGCGACAACTAGGAGGTTGGCTTAGAAGCAGCCATCCTTTAAAGAAAGCGTAATAGCTCACTAGTCAAGTTACCGCGCGCCGAAAATGTATCGGGGCTAAGCATATTACCGAAGACGCGGGCTCTCTAGTTTACTAGAGAGCGGTAGAGGAGCGTTCTTATTGCGTTGAAGCTGAGTCGTGAGGCTTGGTGGAGCGATGAGAAGTGAGAATGTTGGCATGAGTAGCAAAAAGGCGGGTGAGAACCCCGCCCACCGCAAGCCTCAGGGTTCCTGGGCAACGTAAATCGACCCAGGGTTAGTCGGTCCTAAGACGAGGTCCGTGTAGTGCGGGCGTAGCCGATGGAAGAGCTGGTTAATATTCCAGCACTACTTATAGTTTCCGATGGGGGGACGTAAAATAAAAACTGGAGCGGGTATTGGTTTGCCCGTTGCTGGTCAAGACTCGAGTCCAGGTAAATCCGGATTCGCAAGAGTCAAGATTGGCAGAAGATGAAGCTTTTGTGGATTCAATTTCGGAGGATATTTTATCGAGAAAAACCTCTAGGGCTAAGCTATAAGCAACCGTACCGCAAACCGACACAGGTAGGCGAGGCGAGTAGCCTCAGGTGTACGAGAGAACCCTCGTTAAGGAACTAGGCAAAATAGCGGCCGTAATTTCGAGATAAGGCCTGCCCGGGTTCAACATTTAACCATTAACTTTTAACAGTTAACTTATAATTATAAATTATTTAATTTATAAATAGTTAATAGTTAATTTTGTTAATTGTTAAATGTTGAATCTGGGCCGCAGCTAAAGACGCCCCAACGACTGTTTATCAAAAACACAGTTCCCTGCTAACTCGAAAGAGGATGTATAGGGGGTGACGCCTGGCCAGTGTCCGAACGTTAAGGGGATGGGTTAGTGCTTCGCTTACGCTCAGCAACTTTTAACAGTTGACAATTAACAGTTAACAAATTAAGGAATTATTTAATAAATTTATTTCTTAATTATGTTAATAGTTAAAAGTTAATTGTTAATTGTTTGCGGAGCGTAAGCGGAGCATGAAGCCTTGAACTGAAGCGCGGATGAACGCCGGCGATAACTATAATCGTCCTAAGGTAGCGAAATTCCTTGTCGGCTAATTACCGACCTGCACGAATGGCGTAACGATTGGGGCACTGTCTCAACGAGGGACTCGGCGAAATTGCAAGACGAGTAAAGATGCTCGTTAACCGTAGTCGGACGAAAAGACCCCGTGAAGCTTTACTACAGCTTGACATTGGCTTATGACTATATTTGTTCAGTATAGGTGGGAGATCTTCGGATCGCCAGTGAGATACCACCCTTGTATATTTGTAATTCTAACCCTAGGCCTTGAATCAGGTCGGGGGACAGTGTTTGGCGGGTAGTTTGTCTGGGGCGGATGCCTCCCAAAGAGTAACGGAGGCGTTTACAAAGGTTGGCTATCCCGGAATGGAAACCCGGGAGATAGTGCAAGGGCACAAGCCAGCTTTACTGCAAGACCTACAAGTCGAGCAGTCACGAAAGTGGAACCTAGTGATCCGACCGTCCAATATAGGATGGCGGAAGCTCATCGGATAAAAGCTACTCCGGGGATAACAGGCTAGTCGCGCCCAAGCGTCCACAGCGACGGCGCGGTTCGGCACCTCGATGTCGGCTCGTCTCATCCTGGGGGTGAAGAAGCTCCCAAGGGTTGGGCTGTTCGCCCATTAAAGAGGCACGCGAGCTGGGTTCAGACCGTCAAGAAATTGAAAATTTTCGATTTTTTGACCATCTGAACCCTTAAAGACAAAAATACGGCGGCCTTCACGAGTAATCGTGATTGAAAGAAGCTGACTCATATCGATGAAGTCCTAACTTGAATAATAACCTGTCATGTGTTAGGATAATATCGAGGGAAGTCGCTTATGCAAAATAAAAAATCAAACATCCAAGCAGCATATTTAGCCGGTTTTTTAGATGGAGACGGCAGTATATATGTAAGAGCAAAATCAGATTCTACTTATAAGTATGGATTCCAAATTGCTCCATATATTGTTTTCTTTCAGTCTAAAAAAGAAGAAGATAATTTTAGAAAAATTTTTTCTAATATTAATTATGGTTATATGCGAACACGCAAAGATGGAATACTTGAGTATACGATTGGACGAAAAAAGGATATTATTTCTTTGATTAATTTAATAAAACCTTATTTAATATTAAAAATAAGGCAAGCAGATTTAATTATAGAAATATTAAATAAGAAAGAGAAAGTTAAAAATATTAAAGACTTTCAGAAACTATTAGATTTAGTTGATAAATTTAGAGAATTAAATTATTCCAAGAAGCGTAAAAAGCATAAGTTGACCCTTTAGAGACTGATCCCATATTTGGGAGAGGATGGCGTGTAATATGCGCTATCAAAACGTTAGCCCCCTATATAGATTTTTATAGGGTGAAGGTATAGTCCATGCATTTGGTAACAAGTGATTAACATGCGTAAGACAGGTCGGTCTCTATCCACTACGGTCGTGGAAACTTGAGGAGGCCCTTTCCTAGTACGAGAGGACCGGAAAGGACGAAGCTCTAGTGTACCGGCTGTCCCACCAGGGGCATTGCCGGGTAGCTACCTTCGGTTTGGATAAGCGCTGAAAGCATATAAGCGCGAAGCCGTCTCCAAGATAAGGTTTCGTTATGAGGTCCGCGGGAGACTACCGCGTTGATAGGCTCTACGTGTAAGCACAGTAATGTGTTGAGCGGAGGAGTACTAATCGACCCATGATTTTCCCACATTTTTGATGTTATCACCCTTCGGGTGAGCCCTTCTACAAATAGGGCACATGCGAATGAGTGATAAATATAGTTATTACTATATTTAAATAGATTAGTGTTACTTTTTACTTTATCAAGATTAGATATACTTTTGGTATTCGCATGTCTCGTATTCGTAGTGCGGGTCAGCGAAGTTGATAACATAAAAACTCCACAATTCTGGTGGTTTTAGCGGAGGGGGTACACCTGTTCCCATCTTGAACACAGTAGTTAAGCCCTCCAGCGCTGATGATACTTGGGTTTTAACCCTGGAAAAGTAAGTCACCGCCAGAATTGTGGAGTTTTTTTATTTTGAACAAAAAAACCAAGCTCGAGTATTCGAGATTGGTTTTTTGTTTTTTGGAAATTTTTCAAAAAAATTAACCAGTGATTTTCATGAAAGCAGCTAACATGACCATCATAAATCCGCCCAGAGCCATGCCAATAAACATTGCCCAAAAAATCGCGTTGAAATATTTACTTTCTTTTGCCATAAAACATGATTATTAATATTTTTAAACTTATAAATATATTATACTATATTTTTATAAATTCGTGAAGAGGAAAATTAATTGACAAGAGTGAGGTTTTTTAATACATTATAGTTAGAGATGTAGAAGAAATAGAAAGTAACTGAAAAAAATACAGAGATAAAACAAGTTGCTGATGAAGCAATTTATATTCCTAAAACCTTGGAAATGCTTACTCCGATTTTAGTCGCTATCCCTTTGCAATTGTTCGCCTATCATATGGCGTTTTTAAAAGGAAAAGACGTAGATAAGCCCCGTAATCTAGCTAAGAGTGTTACAGTAGAATAATAATTATAAATTTGTATAAAAAAACATGCCAACAAAAAAGAGAGATTATCACATGCTTAGGGAAATTGAAGAACAGCCGGCTGCAATTGATAATTTGATAAAAAAATATGTGGAAAAAAATCAGGTTGAGATGAAAGAGTTTAGAGAATTTAAAAAAAAGCTTAGAAATATAAGGCGTTTTAGTTTTTGGGGGATTGGTTCTTCGTTTCATGCTGCGATGTACGCTGATTATTTATTTGAAGATTTGTGTTCTGTGCCCTGCGAATGTGAGCGGGCTGATGAGCTGATTATACGAAAAGATGTTTTGGAAAAAGACACGGCAGTGGTTGTAATTAGTCAATCTGGAGAAACCAGCGATTTGATTGAAGCTGTTAAAAAAGCAAAGATGCAGAAGGTTTTGACTATTGGTATCATAAATAGCAAAGATTCATCTCTTGGTTCTTTGCTTGATGTTGCTTTGAATATTGAAGCTGGCGAAGAAAAAGCTTTAGCCGCTACAAAAGCGTTTAGCTCTCAGTTGTTTACGCTTTTTCTTTTGGCTGTATATTATAATCAGTTTAGATCTAGATGTAATGAAGATTTACTTGCGGTTGCAAAAGAATTGCCAAGGAAAATTAGTCGGATTATCAAGCAAAAAAAAGAAATACAAGAAATCGCTAAAAAATATAAAGGCTTAAATCATTTAACTGTTTTGGGCAGACACTGGCATTATCCAATCGCCGAAGAAGTCGCGTTAAAGTGCAAAGAAACCGCCTATCTGGACGCTGAAGGCATGGCAACTGAGACTTTTCGCCACGGACCGGCAGCGGTAATTGATGAAAATTTTGTGTCACTGATATTTTTACCAAAAAATAAAAATTATGACGAAAATGTAGTGGCTTTGGAAGAAACAATAAGAGCAAAGGGTAAAACGATTGCGGTGGCGAACGAAGAGACAAAAAAAGTAAAAGATCAAATAGTAATTCCAAAGATTGATTCAGTTTTACAGCCCCTTTTAAGCGTGGTGGCCGGACAGTATTTTGCGTATTTTATTGCGCTGGAGAGAGGATTGGATATTGATAATCCGCGTAATATATTTAAATTTATTAAGAAATAAAAAATAAATGCGTCAAATTGCAGATTTTCATATTCATTCAAAATATTCTCGGGCTTGCTCGAAGCATTTAACTCTTGCTAATATTGACAAAACTTGCCGAATTAAAGGTGTCAATATAATCGGAACAGGAGACTTCACTTATCCGGATTGGATTAAGAATATTCAGAATGAATTGGAAGAAATCGGAAATTCAGGGTTATATAAACATAAGCAGAGCAATGATGATAAGGTAAAATTTATTTTAACGGTAGAAGTTGCTTTGATATACAAAAAATTTGACAAGTGTCGGCGGGTGCATATTGTAGCACATGCGCCAAATATTGAAGCCGTGGCTGGGTTTAATAAACGATTGGATAAAAATTATAATATTCGCAGTGATGGCCGGCCGATTCTTGGGATGAGCATTGAAGACTTTTGTCGGCTTTGTTTTTCGGTTCATCCTAAATTTTTGATATATCCGGCTCATATCTGGACGCCTTGGTTTGCTATTTTTGGTTCTAAATCCGGTTTTGACAATTGGGAAGACGCTTTCGGTGAATATTCGGATAAGATTTTTGCTTACGAAACCGGCTTATCAAGCGATCCGGAAATGAATTGGCGCCTAAGTGCTTTGGATAAGCTCACTTTTCTTTCAAATTCAGACGCGCATAGCTTGCCCAATATTGCGCGTGAAGCCAATGTATTTGAGATGGATAGCGTTAGCTATGATGCAATTTATAATATAATAAAAAATAAAAAGATTAACAGTAAAAATTATTTAGATTATACAATAGAGTTTTATCCGGAAGAGGGGATGTATCATTATGACGGGCATCGGGCCTGTAATATCAGCTTTGCTCCCAAAGAAACCAAAAAACACAAAGGCATTTGTCCAAAATGTAAAAAGCCTTTGGTAATTGGGGTCGATTATCAAGTGGAAGAATTGGCTGACCGCAAGGTCGGGCGCAAACCCAAGGGTTCGCCCGGATTTATAAAATTAATTGAGTTGGATAAAATTATTGCACAAGCTCTTGGCATCAAAAGTCGCAGTGCCAAAAAGGTGTTGGCCGAATATAATAATTTAATTTCGCGGGCCGGTACGGAGATGGAAATTTTACTGGATAAGCCTTTGGATGAATTAAAAAACGTGACCACAAAGAGAATTATTGAAGGAATCAGGCGGGTTCGGGCAGGCGAGCTTACAGTTATTCCCGGTTATGACGGTGAATATGGAAAAATAGAAATATTTAAAAATAAACAGAAAAAAATGTTTTAATTTTTTTCTGTAACAAATTGGATATTTAAAAAACTGTGTTTTGGCACAGCTTTTTTTATTATATGATTTATTTAATATTAGCTAATTTTATAAAATATTAATGAAATATTCAAAATTTCGTTTGACAAGATTTAAAATATATGATAGAGTAATAAATTACTTAAAAAAAGAAAAGACCGGTTGTTGCGGGTTAGGCACGACAAGCATGGGGATTTTTTTTCAGGTTTTCTGGGCTACGGCTTAGGACTTTCTGAAAAAAATTTCTTGCCTACCCGCAATAACCGGTCTTTATTTTATGGTGGATTTAATTTGCAGATTCGGAATGAGTTGAGCTGGCGGTTTTGTTCGGATCAATACCGATGAGACAAACTTCACGCCAAGGGGTATAATAAGATTTGAAGCGAGTGATGTCGGTATTATCGTTTTCGATAAAATCATTATCATCTTTTAATTCTTCCGGAATATTTGTTTCGGGATATTTTACACTATAATCAAAGTAAGCACTGGCGCCGTTATGGGCATGTTCAGTGCATTTTTTTTCTCCGGGAGCTAGATCTGGTGTTTCGATAATTAAAGTTGGATCTGGTTTGGTAATATTGTAAATAATGGGATAAGTAGTGGTTGCTTCGCGACCGTCTTTTGTTCCCCAAAAATCAAAATATAAATCATTACCTTCAATACGAGCAGTAATTAAGACATGGTGTTTGTAGTCATTTTTAAATTTGTAGTCTGGCCAAGGGTCATAAATTGTCGCGTCTGTTCCGGCCGGTTCATAATAAGAAACGCGATAGGAATGATTACGGCGCGTTGTTACCGGTAATCCGGCCGCGAGAGTGCCGCGAAAAGCGGTTGTTCCAATCTGACAAAGCCCGCCACCATATTCTGGAATAGTGCGGTTTTCTTTTATTACGAGTTCCGGTAGATAATCGGTGCTGGCATTAATTTCGCCCAACACGCTGAGTAAAGAAAACTCTTCGCCCGGTTCAAGAATTGTGCCATTAACCGAAGTAGCCCCAACAGCTATATTATGTCGACGATTAGAAGGTGAGCCGGCAAAGTTGGAATGTCCGGTACCAAGAAGCTCTTTGATGCCCAAGTTATTAATATTTTCGGTGATAATCTCACTTTCTTTTTCCGCTACAGTTAATTCTAGACTATTATTTTGTTTTAGTATAAACTCTTTTTCAATTTTTTTGGCATTAGCAATAAGTGTCAGTTCTTGTCCGTTTTTGCTTTCTTGGAACTCCACCACTTTATCTTTTTCCATTTCAAACTTTGCTTCAATCGGTTCAATGTTGATAGCCGGAGCAATGTTTTCTTTTAGATATTGGGCAATTAATTTATAATCAAAGCCTAGGCCGTGTTTAGCATCAGTGCTGGTAGATAAATTATTTTTTACAACTAGCCAGTCAGCCAAAATCATTTTGTCTATTTTCCAGGATTTCCAGGAATATTTTAAGTTAAGTGGAGACAGGGCAATAATTTTTTCCGCTTCAAGCTCGATGTTCAAAAGGTCTTTTTTGTAAATTTTTGGGTAATCAATTGTGGCCGAAAGGGTAGTTGGTGAAGTGTCTAAATCGTTTAATTTTCGTTTTAATTCTTGAATAGCGCTGACCCAATTTAAGGTTTGGCCATATTCTTCTTCTTTAATGTAAAACTGAAAATCAGACCAAGCATTTTTTTGTTTGTAGGCCAGGCGAGCGTTTTTGCCCGGTGAAGCAAAATGAGAAAAATTTTCCAAAAAGAATTTTTCCATCTCAACATGGTTAACTGCAAACATAAAATAATAATAAACTGGATCTTTTAATGATTTAATTTTTGTTATTAGCCTTTGCAAAAAAGAGCCTTTTCTCGCGTGGGTATAGAGTCGTTCAACGGTATTTTCTATGTCAAAAACCAAAACTTCAATTGCGATATCTCCTTCAAGTGAAGAAATTATCGGGTATAGCGTTGAATTTTGATTATGATAATGAAAAGTAATCCCTTCTTGGTTTATACGCTTGATTATTTTGTTTAATTTTTTTTTTGCTTGGTTTTTATCAAGCCCGCTAAAATCATAAGCGCCAATTCGCGCCCCTTTGTATATTTTATGTTCATACTTATTTTCATAAAACAGGTAAGCGCAGAGGGGCAAGATAATAAATATAAAAAAAACACCGGTCAAGAAACCGATTTTTTTATATATTTTTAAATTATTATTTTCCATTTTTTTACGGATTTAAGATTTCATTCAAGATGTTTTTTGCCAGTTTTTTATCATCTTCGCTTTTATGTTGATTATCTTTTATGGTAAAAGCAAGCACACTGCCTTCTTTCATGTTTTTTGGCAGTTTATTTTTAGGCCAATTAATTATTTCTTTGTCTTTGCTAATCAGCACGGCTTGTTTTCCCTCGAATCGATCAATTGTTAGGTTTATATTCATGACTTTTCTTTAACTTTAATCTGAATCTGTTGGGCGTTTTTGGCTTTGGGCAGAGTGATGGTTAAAACACCGTTCTCCAGAGTCGCATCGATTTTTTCGGATTCAACTTCAACCGGTAGAATAACTGAGCGGGAAAAAGCCCCCCAATAACATTCGCGAAATAGATAGTTTTCGTCTTCTACTTTTTCGTTGTATTCGCGCTTACCGCGAATTGTCAGCATGTCATTATTGATAGAAATGTCAATGTCTCCCGGCTTAACCCCGGCAATAGTAGATTTGACTACAATCGATTTGGCGGTTTGATAAACATCAATCGAGAGTTGTCCCTCTTCGAACTCATCGGCCGGCCATTCCTCATCTAACTCTTTTTGCAACTGATCGGTTTCGCTTTCATCTTCTATGTTTTCTTCTTCCTCGTTTTCTTCGTGTTCATCATCATTATCGTAATATAAATCATCTTCGTTTGTCCCGTCTTCGTTTTCTGTTTCGTCTTGCAAATCAAAGTTTTGCTTCTCGCGGTTAAAACCTGATAATTTTTGTAAAATTTTCCTCATAACCTTGTTTCTTAAAAAAGTAATTAATTTATACTTATATTATAAAAGCTTTAAAGATTTTTTGCAAATTTTTAATAATTTAAGCACTACTATAGTGGCACTTATTTGCGGTGGGCGACACAAGATTTGAACTTGTGACCTCTACGATGTCAACGTAGCGCTCTAACCAACTGAGCTAGCCGCCCTGAATTTTATTTATTTGTCTATATAATTATAACATAATGCTAGCCTTGCTTTATCTTTTAATCTCGAGCTTTTTCCTTAAGTAACAAACACTTGACCAGTCAACTAGTTTGTCGTGTGCTAATCTCCCGGCAACAATACCAGGGTCGACATCAAGCTTTTTGGCAAATGTTTTTATTTGAATATTTTTAAAATCATTTTGGCTTACAAAGTTTTTATATTCATTATAATCAATTAATGTATTGGAGGCGAATTTATCAGCCTCTTTTTCTTTTTTAGAAGAACGTTTGATTTTTTCATTAAAGTCTATAAATTGATCAGTTTTGCCATGTAATAGAATATGTCCTACTTCATGCAGAAATGTAAACCAGAAGATATCGCTGTACTTATATCTAATAGTTAGCTGAATAACGGGATTATCGCCGACCCATCTAACAGCTCCATTTACATAGGTATTTTTGAGATATGGAGTGAATAATACCTTGACTCCGCATTCAGCACATATTTTTCGAATTTGCTCAGAAAAATTATTTGGGAGATGAGTTAGTTTTTTTAGCTCATCAATTTTTTTCTTTAATTTATTTTTGTCGAATTTGTTCACTTCTTGTTTTTTAGCCTCAATTTCACCGAATCTTAACCATGCCGCTAATGATTCTTTGGATATTTTATCAGTATTAGTCTTTTTAAAAGCAATTGCCTCTGTTTTTAAAACAAAACTCAAAGAGTCAACTGCAAAAAAATTAAGCAGATTGTCTACTTTTTCTTTGTTGTCTATAGTTTTTTTGACTGCACCAGTTTTTGATAGCTCCAAGTATGGATATTCTTTCATTATAATAATTTCTTTCTTCAATTGTTCTTCTTGCTTCAATCTAGCTTTATTTTCTTGATATTGATTTTCCAAGTTAATCCAGAAGTCAGCATTTCCGCCTAAAACTCTTTCCAGTTTTAAGGCGGTATCTAATGTAATAACAGTTTTTCCATTCATAATATGGCTGATATGTTTTTCCGAGATACCAGTTCTTTGAGATAAGTCTATTTGGGACATGCTCGCTCTTTCAATTGTTAGCGCCAATGTTTTTCCTGGATGAAGCGCAATGCTTGGTTTATAGCTCATATATTTAAAAATTAATGATAGTCACAATTTAAATCAATAATCACTATTGATTTTATTGTTGAGTAATCATTTATATTGTATTTTCCTTTTGGTTCGAATATTAATCTATAGGGATGTTTTGTATCTACCGCAAATTTGCCATTATGTTTTCCTTTTAAGGGATGAGGCTTTATTGCAGTAGGGATATCAGCAAGACACGTGGAAGCGTTTAAATATGTTAAAGACAGGATTATAAGTTCTCCACAGTTTTTTCCAAATTTCTGATATAGCTTTTTATGATTATCAGCTAACTTTTGCAATTTTTTATTTTTATAAACTATCTCCATTTTATTATATCATAAAAAGAGAAAAATTGAAAAAAATATTCTTTACCTTATAGGTAAAGATATTATACTATAATTTTTCAATTTGTCAAGAGTCGAATTTTTATTAATACTATTTCTTATTTAAACTTTATCAATTTTTAATGTATAAATCAAATTTTTTTATTATTTTATCACGTTACTATCCAACACACTCTCAACAGGATTAATTGCAGACAATGATGGCAATGATTGGAGCATTCATAGGACTTTTGACAACGGGCTGGATAGCCGGAAATATTTCAGTTAGCATGGCTTGGTTAACAGGCGCAATAGTGATAATAGTGTCACTGCCGTTATTATTTCTCCTGAAAAATGGGGAATAAAACAAAAACCCATTTACTTAAAAAAGTAAAGGAGTTTTTTCTATTCCGGATTTTTTCAAGACGCATGTATAACGGTAGATTTTATTATTTTTCCTAGACACACAGGGGGGGGGCTGTTATAATAAAATTAAATATTATTAATATTATAATTTATAAATTATGAATGGAATAAAAAAAATTGTTGACTTGAGATACTCTTCTCAAGTAATTATAACTTCTATTGTCGCTATTTTAATGGTTGCGGGTATAACTGGCGCAACAACAATCGGCACAAACATTTCAACTGACGGCAGTTTGACCGTTACAGGCACAACTACTATTGATAGTGGTCTTTTTTATGTTGATGTTACTAATGATAAGGTTGGAATAGGTTTAACAAATCCAGATTCACAGCTTCATGTATATGATGCAAATGGTGGAATGATTGAGGTTTCAGATGGTGGTTCAGTTAGGGTAAAAATTAGTGCTACCTCAACAGGTGGATACATTGGAACTAGTAATAATAATTCTTTTGGGATTAGAACAAATAATATTGATCAGATTTTTATTTTGGATACAACAGGAGGAAGTAATGCAAAGGTTGGGATTGGAACTACTACTCCCACAGCTAAGTTAACTATTCAAGGTGCCTCAGGTCAATCAATATTAAACATAGCATCCTCGTCTGGGTCTTCAATTTTAAGTATCAATCAAAATGGCTATGTGGGAATAAACAGTCCATCGCCAATTTATCAGTTCCATGTTAATGGAGGGAATTATAATGCTATAGTTGGATCAACTGATGGTGTAGGTTATTCGGGTGTAGTTGGATATGGTAACGATGGTCCAGGTGTTCATGGGCAGAGTGGTGGTTCAAGTGGAACTGGTGTTTCGGGTCAAGGACAAACGGGAGTGCATGGAGTTGGACCGAATGATGACTCTATCGGGGTCAGAGGAGTCAGCCATGGAGTAAATGGGATTGGTGGTAAATTTGAGGCTTCTTCTGGTTATGCCTTGATTACCACTGATGGTAATGTTGGAATTGGAACGGCTACTCCTCAATACATACTAGACGTTAATGGAGATGTGAATATTGCCAGTGGTAGCACATATAAAATAAATGGACAGACAGTTCTTTCAGCATCTTCGCAATTAGGTAATGTATATTTAGGAAGAAATGTTGGGGTGTCAAATACCACTGGTTCGGAAAATGTTTTTATTGGCAATGATTCAGGGGAGTTAAATACAACAGGGTATAGAAATACATATTTAGGATCAGAGGCAGGTGATGCTAATACTACTGGCAGAGATAATGTTTTTGTTGGCAGTGCTTCAGCTAAGTCAAATGATATAGGTTATCAGAATGTTTTTGTTGGGAAATCATCAGGTGAATTAAGTGGGTCGTCTAATAATAATATATTTTTGGGTTATATGGCTGGATATAATGAAACAAGTTCAAATAGACTGTATATTACAAATTCAAACACTTCAGCAACTTCAACGTTAATTTACGGTGAATTTGATAACAATATTTTATCCTTTAATGCGAATGTTGGGATTGGCACGACATCACCTCAAACCGATTTGCATGTTTTTGATGATCAGGCAAATGCTCAAATAACGATTGAAGGCTATAATCCAATGTTGAGATTTACCGATACCTTAGCAAGTGTTGGAGATAAAAATTGGGCCCTGTATGGCTATAGAGATACATTCAGAGGAGTATTGAACTCGGATGATTGGTCTGGTGGAGATACTACCTGGCTAGAAGTAGTTAGAAATGGTGAATCTGATGTGACAAGCGTCAATTTTCCGAATGGAAATGTTGGAATAGGCACTACAACACCAGATGCTAATTTGCAGGTTTACGGTGGTGATAGCGCTACAAGCACATTGGAGGTTGGCGGAAGTTTAAGTAGTAGTGGCGCTTGTATAAAATTAAGAGACAGTGATGGCGCTGGCTGGAGTTACTGCACAATTTTAGACGGCACACTTTCATGCTCACAAGCATCATGCGAATAATTATTTTTTAATATTTCCTATGAAATTATATAAAACTTTTTTTCTATTATTTATATTTATTGCTTTGCCAGTAGTTGCAGCCACAAACGATTTGATTTTCAGTGAAGATATAACTGTTTCAGGCATCACTCTAGGCTCAGGCACAACTAACATGACTGTGTTTGCCAGTTCCTCTGCTGAAAGTTTTGATATAGCCAGCGGGGTATTTACGATAACCAATCCTGGGAGTTCGTTTAATGCTGGCTCTGCTAATGCTAGCGTGGGAATTATTATAATATTAAAAAGTGGAGCAATGGAGAGTTGCACTGCTAATACTGTACCAGGAACTAGTTCAACAACACTACCAACAGCTAGTGGAGTTTATACAATAAGACCGTTAGAGGCTACTAGTTGTAGCGGCTTATGTTCTTCTCTTACAGGTGCGGCAACATATAATGCCTACCCAACTTGCGGAGCGTCGACATGCAGTTCCGGATACACCCTCTCAGGATCAGGTTCTAGCGCCACTTGTAGTGTGCAATCATCTGGAGGCGGAGGTGGTGGAAGTTATATTCCTCCATCAACCACAGCTGATCAAGATGAAAATATTTCAACTATTCAATCATTTGTGACTTCTTCAGATGGAACTAGTCTTTCAAGCGAGACAAAAACAACTAAATCAGATAGTGGTGTTGTAGAAAAAGTTGAAATTGAAACAACAATTACCGCCTCAGAGGATGTGGCAGATACTCAGACCGTTAAGCTGGATTCGAGCGAAACCGCAGATGTAAAAGAAATAAAACTAGAAATGGAAAAAGAGATTATAAAAGAAATCATTGGCACTTCAACAAATAAAGAAATAAAAGTAAATATTATTAGCCAAGAAGCTACAACTGTTCAAAAAAATATTACCGCAAGGGGTGGTAAATTTTTGCTTGGATATGATATCTTTAGCATTGATATACAGACAGGCAAGAATAAAATAAATAAGTTTGTAAATCCACTAAAATTAACATTTGATATTAGCAATATTGCTGATAAATCTGATTTGAAAATATATTATTTTGACGAGTTAACTAATAAATGGGAAATAGCAGGAAATGGCGGAGTGATTGCAGGAGATAATATTATTGTGGAAGTATACCATCTAACTGATTTTAGTTTGATGAAAGACGTGGAAGAAGATATTGAAGTAGACGTAAATGAATTTATTGATAGAGAGAAGCAAATGCTACAAATTGAAGATGATGCAAATGCTGTGTTTATAAGTGGAATTGATTTGAATACAATACTTATTCATAATAATGTAGAAAAAGATACAGAAATGCAATCAAAGGGTATGAATAAATATATTCCAGAGTTAAAAGAAAATATTTCAGGACTTACTATGAATAATATTTATGCCATAAATAATTTTATTATGTATGGATCTATTACAACCGAAAAGCTGGGAGCGGGCGAGAGAGCGGGGGTTGTTAATTCTTATAAAAAAGCATTTGGCAAATTGCCACTTACCAAAGAAGAGTGGAAAGATTGCATAGCTATTGGAAATGGCCGCTGGCCTAGAGAAACTAGCACAACAGCTGAAGCAACAGCAAGCGAAGAATTTAAGAAAATATATTTGCGCGATGCAAACATGGATAATCCGAATGACAACGCCGCAGTAACAATAATTTCATATGGACTTCGTCCATCTGACAGAAATACAGAATCAGAAAGAGCAGGTATTAATATTTTTAAGGGAATATATAAATATAATCCTACGTTAGCATTAGATTGGGATATTGTGAGGGCGATTAGTTATTCAGGGGCGACTAGGTAGAATTTATTTTTGAGAAATTTTTTTATATTGTGCTCCCAGATGGAATTGAACCATCGACCCCCACGTTATAAGCGTGGTGCTCTAACCCCTGAGCTATGGGAGCTGACGAATATTATAATAGCAAGATAATCAAAAAAACTCAATATTTATAAAATAGCACATTCTATGGAATATTCTATAGAATGTGCTATTTTATAATAAATTTTTTATATTGATAATTTATTTAACTCAAGTTTAATTTTTTCGATTATTTCTTTTTCAGAATTATTAATACCTTGTTTTATTTTAATTTTAGCTAATTGTTTGGTTCCGCCGGGCTTATATTCCTTTACCAGATTAAGCGAATTTACGGTTTTGGTAGAGTAGATTAAAATTTCAGATTCTTTGTTTTTTTTCCTAGTTGTTTCGTAGATAAGAACAATGATTTTGGCATCAGGAATATTTATCATGAGTTCGTCAATAACATCGTTTAGATCATTTTTGTCGGTGTTGGTTTTTTGAAAATCAGTTTCAGCCAGCACACTCCAGATCAATTTATTATTCATTTCACTTTTGAGGCGGGCCAAGATTCGCCCCCAGAGCTTAAGAATATTGATTGAGCGGGAGCGATAGAGTCGATTAACGATTTCTTGCCGGCGTCCACCTATTGCAACCAGCTGAGAAGAGGCGGAAAGCGCTTGCGGAGTAACATTTTGCGTTTTAAAGCTTCTGGTTTTGGAAATAATACCGGCAAGCAGGCAAGTGGCAATGTCTTCGTCAATTAAATCACGGGAGATGTTGGTAAACAAATTGAATAATATTTCCGCGCTGGAAACAGCCGTGAGCTCAATTAGATTGATTTGTCCGTAGCTTTCGTTATTGGGATGATGATCGATATTAATCAATGGCACCTGGTAAAAGAATTCAGTGTCATTGTCGTAAATTGCGCCCAGAGCTTCTAAGTCCGGCGTATCAATCGTGATGATCAGATTATATTTAAATTCGCCGGAATGGGTTTTAACGTCGTCGGAACTAAAGAAGCCTCCTTTGGGGGAAATAATAAAATTTAATTTGTCGTTTTTTATTTTGTATTTAATTTGTCTGACCTGTGTATTTGTTATATCCACTGAAACAATAAATTTGCGCAGGTTATTCAATGAATTTTGAATCAAGTCAAAACTTGGTAAGAAATTATAGCTCGTGCTTTCATCAAAACATTCGGCCGCGATAGTGGCGTTTTTGTCCATTTTTTTTAGAAGCAAATAAAAAGCCAAAGAAGACGCAATCGCGTCCCCATTCCAGGTTTTTTTGAAAGTGATTAAAATATTATTCGCTTTTTTAATTTGTTTTAAAATTTGCTGATCTAGGTTTAACATAATTACTCAATATATATTAATAATGTACTAGTGTCAAGGATAAAATGCAATATATGACAGTAAAAAGTTTTCTTGCCAAAATTAGCTAATAATGATAATGTTTTAGCAGAATAAGTTTAGAATTAGGATAAAAAAATGATTAATAATTTGTCGAATATTAGTAAAAAGGAGGCGAGTATTTTAAAAACACTCGTCTTTTTTGATATGTTTGATTTTCCTCTTACTGCTTTTGAGTTGTGGCAATATTCATGTATAGAGTGTGATTTAGGTGAATTAATCGCTGTTTTGGATAATTCAGAGTATTTAAAAAGGAAGATAAGCGTAAAAAATATTTTTTATTGTCTAAGGGATCGAGAAGAAATAATTTCGATTCGTTTGGCGCGTTATCATTCAAGCGCGCGCAAATTTAAAAAAGCCAAGAGTTTTATTTATTTATTTCGTTTGTTTCCCTGGATAGAAATGATCGCTATGGCAAATGTAATCGGAGCAGACAATTTGCGTGATGAGAGCGATATCGATTTGTTTATAATTACTTCATCAAAGCGAATCTGGATTACACGATTTTTTTGCATTTTGATTACAAAATTATTTAATGCCAGACCGAAGCCGGGCAAGAAGAGGGATAAGATTTGTTTAAGTTTTTATGTTGCTCGTGACGGCTTAAATTTAAAAAATTTGATGCTTGCGGATGATGTTTATTTTAAACATTGGTTAATATCACTGATGCCGTTACTGGATAGAAAAAATACTTATAAAAAATTTATTAAGAAAAATTTTTGGATCAAAAAAGATTTTCCGAACTGGGAAGAGGTGAAAACAGTTGAGAATAGGAAAATAAAAAATATAAAAAATATTATATATTTAGAGATATTTGATTTGTTTTTTGGTGGGCTTGATCAAACGGTAAAAAAATTGCAACTAAAATTGTTAGCGCCGGAATTAAAAAAGAAATTAAATAAAGACACCAGCGTTGTTATGAGTGACCAAGTTTTAAAAATGTATTCAAATGACAGGAGAGAAAGTTATAAAAAAAGATATAACAATAAGTTGAAAGTTTATAAAGTTGAAAGTTTATAAAGATTGCATGAAAGATAATATAAAAAAAATTATAGAATATGGTATATATCTTCTTGTATTTATTTTGCCCTTGCAGACGCGTTGGATTTTTTCCCCTGGAGAGTTTAATGGCGGTTACAGCGAATACTTTACCTATAGTTTATATGGTTTTGATATTTTGTTGTTTATTTTGATTGGCTTAGAGGGCACAAGTATTATAATAAATAAAAAAGACAAGACAATCAAAGCACCGGTATTGTGGATTTTATTGGGAATATTTGAGTTTATTTGTTTTATTTCGATTTTTTTCGCGCTTGATCGTACTTTGGCTGTTTTTGTTTATGTTCGACTTCTTTTTGTTTTTGGTTTTTTCTTTGTGATTATCAAAAGCAAGTATGATAAAAATAAAATATTTTTGAGTTTTATCGCCAGTGCTTTTTTTCAATCATTATTTGTTGTTTGGCAATTTGTTACTCAGTCCGGTTTTGCGAATAAATGGCTGGGTCTAGCTAAGCATGATCCGGCCGAGCTTGGTGTGTCTGTTGTAGAAGCTGTGGGCGCTAGCGGACACTCTGAGCGTTGGCTCCGTGCTTATGGCTCGCTTGATCATCCTAATATGCTGGGTGGATTCTTAGCACTTGCCTTAATTTTGATAATGTTTTATCGGATAAAACAAAACAAGAAAGTTCATTTATTTTTTATTTTTGCTTATGTTGTAATCGGATTTGCTTTGGTTTTTTCTTTTTCTCGTTCGGCCTGGCTTGGTCTTCTACTTGGCCTCTTGATAATTGCGTTAATTTCGATTAAGCGCCGAGCCTTGCAAGCGCAGAAAATTATTGCTCAATCGATTCTGATGATTAGTGTGATATTTTTTGCCTTATTTTTAATCTATCCGAATCTTTTTATGACAAGAGTTAGCGCGGACAGTCGTTTGGAAAATATTTCAAAAGAGGAGCGAATAAGCGCGATTGATACGGCGCAGAAAATTAGTCAAGAATATTCCGCCATTGGCACCGGTATTGGTAACTATACCAAGGCTCAGGCGGAAATAAAGAAATTACAGTATTCTTATAAATTGCAGCCAGTGCATAATGTTTTTTTATTGATAAGAAGTGAGACCGGGATATTTGGAATTTTGGTATTTTTAGTAATTTTGCTCTATTATTTACAAATTATTATCAAATCAAAGGAAAATATATATTTGATTGGGGGATTTATATTAATTTTGATTATATTTATGTTTGACCATTGGCTTTGGTCATTGCATTTTGGGCTCATGTTATTAGCTTTTATTAGTGGAGGAGTAATAAAATTAATTTATAGTAAAGAATTTTAAGCTTGGTTTATAATTATTCGCATGTGCCCTATTTAGCTTGTCCTGAGCGGAGCCGAAGGATAGAGGGGCTCACGCGAAGCGTGATAACACTAATATTGCAAAAAATTTTACTCTTTTTGTGACAATAAAGTAATATAATTAATTTTAATATATTATAATATAATATAGATAATTATAATATAATATAGATAATTATAATATAATATAGATAATTATAATATAATATGATTAATAATAATAGTGTATTATAGTATTTAGTTAAATATAGAGAATTGTGGATAACAAAGCTTGACAATAGACGACAAAATAGTTTATAATTATAATATCATCCCCATGATGTAATCCGAAAAAATAGCCTCGACGTTCTATTCTTTGAGAATGTCGAGGTTTCGGCATTACTTTGCTTTAATTTATAATAAACAAAAAATAAAAATTAAATTTTGCATCCCTTTTAACATTACATTGTCAGGACATGTGAATAGTTGGATAAATAATTATTCGTATGTCCCACATTTGTAGTGTGGGTTGGCGAAGTCAATAACAGTGTTTAGATCAGACGACATTTTAACCCCAAAGGAAGTCGCAAAGATGCTTAAAGTTAGCACGCGCACAGTTTACCGCTGGATTGACAGTGGTGATCTTAAAGTTGCCCGGATCGGTCGCAAGACCTACCGGGTTTTTGAGTCTGATCTAAAAAAGTTTATTAGGAAGTTTATGTAGTTTATGTTGAATATAAATAAATTAAAAATTAAATTTATAATATGGCTACTGCTTGTAGTAATGTTTGTGCCGATAAATTTGAGCTGGGCGGCGATGCGTAGCAATTCTTATATTATTTATGAAAATATTCATCATAGCTTTGATGGGCCGGTAATCAGCGATGTGAGTGCGAGTGTAAGTGAGCAGAGCGCGACTGTTACTTGGAATACGGATATTATTGCTGACGCTTATGTAATTTATTCGACTGAGGCGAGTTTTGCTACCAGCTATGAACAAGGTTCGAGCGTGAAAAGTGCAATTGCGCATAGTGTTATTGTGAGTGGGCTTGATCCGAGTCAGACATATTATTATCGTGTACGCAGTGAACGGATTAATGGTGGTGTTACGACCGATACGACCGAGCGTACTTTTATGACCGAAGCGGAAGCTGTAAGCCCGGAAACTCCGAGTAGTGGCGGTGGGGGAATATTGATTATTGACAAGACTGACAAAATTCCGCCGGAGATAAGCAACATAAATATTAGTGATATTGGCGCTCAGACGATTAGCGTGGAATGGGAGACGAATGAAGAGGCAACTAGCTTTGTTGAGTATGGTGAGGGGGATGCTTATGGCAATGTTTATGGTGAATGGGGGACTTCGACTGAACATAGTGTGAATCTAGAAAGATTAAAGCCGGCAACCGCTTATAGCTTTCGGGTATTATCGAGTGATAGCTGGGGTAATATTGCTTATTCGGATAAGCAAAGTTTTGTTACTTTGACGGCTAGCGGTGAAGAAGTAATTCCGGAAGATGAGCCGGAAGAAGAAGATGAGCTGGTACTACCGGCGGAAGGACTGGCAGAATTAACACAGAACGTGATTGATTTTCTTTTGCGTCTGTTTCCGGATTTGAATCTGGAAGATTTAGTAAATATTAATAATATTAATGAACTGTCAGACTATATGGATACGCCAAATGTAATTGGTGAACCAATAATAGATGTAAGCGCGGATGAAGTGACAATAAGCTGGCAAACTGATATTGAATCTAACTCTATGGTCGCGATCGCACCGAATAGCGCTTATAACACCGAGGAAGATGACCCTTATCAGCAAGTGATTGGTAATTCGAATGAGTATGTGACTAATCATGAATTAACATTATATGGTTTAATACCGGACACAAGCTATCATTTGCAGATTCGAAGTGCCGCTCCTTTGGGGCCGGGCGCAGAGTCGTCTGATTATACTTTTCGTACCAGCCAGGAAGAGTTGCAGATACTTAGTTATTTGACACAGATTGTGGATAATGAAACGGCTTCTTTCAAATGGACTACGAACAAGGAAGCAGACTCTTCTGTCACGTTTACGCCGTATTTTGAAGGAGTGCTTGGCTTGGATCAACAAAAAACAATCAAGAATAATAATGTTTCCGTGGTACATGAAATATTGATCGATGAATTTGTGGGTGGAACATTCTATGAGGTGGAAATACTTAGTACCGATAATCGGGGCAATGAAGCGCGCAAAATAATTACACAATTTTCTACTACTGAAAATGATTTAGCTCCGATAATTTCACATGTCAAAGCCGACTCGACTGTATTTGTGGATCGGAGCGATCAGATTCAGACAATTATATCTTGGTTGACTAATGAGCCGGCTACTTCCCAGGTGTATTATCAAGAGGGAGTTCATAGCGCGACCACTAAATTGACAGAATCAACCAGCCATAACACCAATTATACCCGCGAACATATGGTGGTGGTATCTAAGTTTAAGCCCGGCTTGGTTTATAGCTTCCGGGTTGAAAGTGTGGACTCTGGTGGAAATACTGTTATATCTAAACTGCATACATTTATGACTGCCAAGAAAAAAGAATCTATCATTACTGTAATTATGAATATTTTAGAAAACACTTTTGGATGGATGAAAAAATTAATGTAACCCTCTTTGTCATCCCGGATTTTTTTATTGGAGCGAAGCGACAAGATTAAAAAATATCCGGGATGATAAAGAGGAGAAAATAAAGTTGAAAATTATAAAATGAAATATACAAGACTAACAATTCTAAGTTTAATTGTCCTCGCTGTGTTTGGGGTTTCTTCAGCTATGGCTCAGACTGGATCTCTTCTCAATTTTACCGGTAAAGTAACAAATTTGGATGGAACGGAAGTGGCGGATGGAGCTTATGATTTTGTTTATCGCTTGTATGATACGCCGAGCGGGGGGACAGCGCTTTGGACAGAAACACTAAGCGCCTCTACTCGTTTTGTGGCAACTGTTGACAGTATTACTACTCTGGCGACTAGCACACGAATTGATTATAGCGTTTCTTCCGCTACTTCCACTTTAGGTGTCGGACAATATTTATCTACTTACGGTTCAAGTGATGCCGCCTTAATTACAGATTATAATAGTATTGGTACTTATTTATTTGTTGCAAGTTCTTCGCTTGTAATAAGCGCGGGAGACGAAATAAGCAATAAACCTTTTGTTGAGGGTGGTGTGATTGCCGAGAATTTGGGAACAGTTAGCGATATATCCGATGTTGATTTTTTACAGACACTTTATTTGGAAGTTGAATTTAATGGAGAAATTATGCGTCCGCGCAAGCTGTTAACCAGGGCTGCGTCTGCTTTTGATACTTCTCGTTTTGGTGGTAAAACCGAAAGCCAATATGCTACTTTGGATGAAAATGAGATCGTTACAGGGGAGTGGAGTTTTAATAATATTCTTAGTATTGCGACCGGTTCTGCCACTACCGCCCTTACTGTGGTGCAAAATGGCTCTGGAAGTCTTGTGGAAATAAAGCGTGGAGCGACTACATCCTTTGCGGTGTTGAATGACGGGCGAGTGCAATTTGAAAATTATACCTTCCCATTAGCAAACGGTTTACCCGGTTATGTTTTGAAAGCGACTGCTGGGGGGCAACTAGAATGGGCGGTAGATTTTGCCGGAGGTTTTGGAACAGAAGGAAAGACTTTGTGGGCAACTACTTCAGATGAATTAATAATTTATCCAATTGATACGTCGTATGTCACCGTTCTTGGCAATAATGCTACTTCAACTCTAGATGGGCAAATATTTGAAGTGCAAGGTTCGTCTTTGTTTGATCGGGTAAATATTAGCAATCAATCAGAGCTTAGGTTTTATGATGCGGACAATTCTAATTATATGAGTTTGCGCGCTAGCTCGACTTTAACTTCAAATTATGTTTTGATTTTGCCTAGAGACGCCGGAACGGACGGGATGTCCCTCGTGACTGATGGAAATGGGAATTTGCGCTGGGAGGCTGGTAGTCAGCTTATTGAGCAAGAAATTATCGATTTTGGCTTTATTAAAGGTTTAACTCTTGGCAATCTATATGATGTTTCGACCTCATCTTTGTCTATAAACGATGTAGTTTATTGGACCGGTGTCGAGTGGCAAACCACCGCTACTAGCACTTGGGATACAAATACTGGTTGGACTGCGCTTACCGATATGAGTTTAAGTAACGGTTATATCTATACCGGATATTTGGGATCGCCAATTGCGACTTCCAGTATATTTATTGACGTAATCACAAAGAATGTCGGCATCGGTACCACCACTCCGGATTCACTTTTCCATGTTGATGGGGATGGTACTTTTGATCGACTTTGTATTGGTGGAACTTGTATTGACGAATGGGGAAGTGCCGGTTCACTCGATTCAACTGCAGTTAGTATCGGTGGAGTTGCCACTTGGTATGATGCGGATACTTTGACGGCCTCCACTTCAATTAATGTTGCTTATGGCGGAACCGGTAAACAATCTTGGACACAGTACGCAATTCCGTATTTAACTGATTCTAATACTTTTGGTGAAATTACAATTGGTAATTCCAGCTATGTTTTGGCGGTAAATGGTACTCAGGACGGTTATACTTGGATCGATGCTTCTTCGACCGGCGCGACCTACCAATTTAATGCGGAGTATTCACCGGCACAAAGCGGAATTATTCAGATTTACGCCACTTCTACCGCTGGCAATGATTTTCAGATTATCAGTAATGCCAATATTCACACATTCTATTTGCCTGATGCTTCTTCTTCGGCCCGCGGACTCTTGACTGGCAGTGATTGGAGTACTTTTAATAATAAATGGGATGATTTGGCAGATATGACGCTTGATACTGGATTTGTTTATGTCGGTTATGGCAATGACCCGATTGCCACCTCTACTATTTATATTGACACTGGTTTGAATTATGTTGGCATTGGCACCACTACGCCGGACACGCTTTTTCATGTTGACGGAGCCGGTTCCTTTTCTTCGCTTTGTATTAACGGGGATTGTAAAATTGACTGGGCTAGCGCTGGACCGATTGATGGCGGAGGCGGAGCTGATGAGATCGCATTTTGGTCTGATTCTGATACTTTAAGCTCTATCAGTAAAGGTGCAACCAATACTGTGTTTTATATTGACGCTAGCGGCAATTATGCCTGGACGGCGACAAGTACTTGGATCCATGATGAGGTAACATTAACCGGCGCAAGAAACTATATTACAATATCAGATCAAAATATCAGTGTGGGCGAAGTTGATATTTCGGATGACACTAATTTAACGGTTACCGCAACCGGCATTGAACGACTCGATGATGCTATTGTTCTTACAGATGACTATCTAATTCCGCGGAGTGGAAGTACTACTAATTGGAACAATTTCTTTGATACTCCAAACACGGTAATTACAGATGGAAATAATATCACTTGGTCTGGCAATACATTGAACGTTACTGACATTTGGTGGGACAATCTTGATGATATGACGCTTGTTAGCGGTAATGTCTATATCGGTTATGGTGGTATCCCGGTTGCAACTTCAACTGTATTTATCGATACTGCTTTAAATTATGTTGGAATCGGGACAACAACACCGAATACAATATTTCATGTTGATGGAAGGGGTACTTTTGATGAAATTTGTTTTGGTTCTGATTGTCAGAGCGATTGGGCCTCGGCCGGAGCTTTTGACGGTTCTGGTACAGATGGAGAGCCGGCGGTTTGGGTAGATGGCAACACACTTACTAGTACAAGTTCAATTAACGTAGCTTATGGCGGTACTGGCCGGCAAACTTTGAGCGATGGTGGAGTATTATTGGGAGCCGGTTCTGGACCGATAAATATTTTGGCTGTATCCAACGCGGGCGAAATTATGATAGGGGACGGTGTGGGCGGACCGACAGTTTTGGCGGCGTTTACAGCCGAAGACGGAGCGCTCAAAGCGCAATATGGCGGAATCGGAACCAGTTCAGCCGTTTGGAACGGTGTTGCCGTGATAAATAATGGAATATGGTCGGCCAGTTCGGCATTATCAATCGCTTATGGCGGAACCGGTGCGAATAATGCTTCAAGCGCACGGGCTAATTTAGACCTTAAATCAATATATGATTATGGAATTAATTTTGTTGCTACTAGTGGTTATGTTTGGATGAGTGATGGAGATGGGCGCGGTGAATGGGTGGCTACTTCTAGCTTAGGTGTAGGCGAATCCGGTGGTGGGATGAATGTTTCGGTATTTGTAGGTACAACTACAGTTACATATGATGGTTATTTTGCCAGTAGTACATACGAGGGTTATGAAGCGGCTAATTATATTTGTGACGCAGAGTATCCCGGTTCACATTTTTGCCGTACTTATGATTTGTTGGTGACAGCTGAACAGCAAGATGTGTCAGGTTGGGGCGGTGAAGGTTGGGTAGCGGAAGGACCGCCAGGATTTACATCCGATTCGAACGATTGTAATGGTTGGACTGATAACGATAGTGCTAAATATGGTGCTTGGTGGGAATATACGCCGAATGGGGGAATGGGTTGGTTGATATATTGTAATTTTTCTAAACCAATATCGTGTTGTTCGAGGCAATAAAGTATAATGCGAATCTGCGAATTTATGCAAATATGGCGAATACAAATTATGCGAATAAAGTTTTTTAAAAAAATAAAATAAAGAAGTTTGTCAAGAGTAAGTATTAAGCGAGAAAGAGAAAAATGCTTTGCATTTTTGCTTAATACTTAATATTAGATACTTAATACTGATTAAACGATATGTCAATAACTAAAGTAGCCTTGTTTAAAGGTAAAAAAATTAGGAAGATTATTTATAATAATGAATGGTGGTTTTCGGTTGTGGATGTTATTTTTGCTTTGACTGATAGTGTTGATGCGCGTGATTATTGGTATAGAATAAAAGTCAGGGTTAAAAATGAGAGCGATATTCAGTTGTCGACAGATTGTCGACAACTGAAACTAGAAGCTAATGATGGCAAAAAATATGCTACAGATTGTGCTAACACAGAAACAATGTTTCGAATAATTCAATCAATTCCATCACCCAAAGCCGAGCCCTTTAAAATGTGGCTAGCGCGTGTTGGTTATGAAAGAGTGCGGGAAATTGAAAATCCGGAATTAGGGCAAAAAAGAATGGCAGCGATTTATAAAGCAAAAGGTTATCCAGATTCATGGATTGCAAAAAGAATGCGTGGTATTGCAATTCGTCAGGACTTGACTGATGAATGGGAAGAAAGAGGAGCGAAAAAACAAGAAGATTATGCGATTTTGACAGCAGAAATCAGTAAAGCAACTTTTGGAATGACGCCATCAGAATATAAAAAATACAAAAATATTTCAGATAAGCCAAAAGCAAATTTGCGATACAGTATGACTGACTTGGAATTGATTTTTAATATGTTGGGCGAGAAAGTTACCACTGAAATATCAAAAAATGAAAAGCCAGAGGATATGCCGGAAAATAGAAAAGTAGCTAAGCGTGGTGGTAGAGTTGCTGGAAAAGCTCGGGAAGATACGGAAAAAGAGATTGGCAAAAGTGTTGTTTCGGAAGATAATTATTTGGATTTAAAAAAGCAGACAAGTATTAAGTAGCTAGAATGAGTTCAAAAATTTGTTATTAATATAAATTTAATGATAAATTTGTGAATTTGTAATTACACAATTCACTCTGGCACAAATACAACAAAATAATCCGGCCTCCTAGCGCTTTTTTTCCTAGCTAGGAGGCTGGAGAGGAGAATTGAATCTTTTAGGGTGTATATGGTATAATATAATATTAATCCCCATGCAAAATCTCGATTTTGTAAAATTAAATAAAGAGAAAAAAAGTAAAAAGCTGATTTTAAAATTTTCGGTAATTTTTGCTATTTTAACGGTAATTTTTTTTATAACAGCCGTGCAGGCAGCTTGGTCGCCGGAAAAATATTGGGTGACGGACAGCGCTAATTGCCCGGAAGATTATAGAGGAGTTAAGGGTGGAGCCGGCACTGAGGTTTGTGGTGTGGATTTTAATAATGAAAACATTTATTTTTATGATACTAACAGCTTAAGCGTGCCAATCGCGTCTAGCACTACTTATAGTGCTAATAGTGTTAGTACCAGTACCGGCGGTTATTACTTGGATTGTTATTCTAATGATGGTTCTAGCCCGCATTGTGATGTGAGCGGTAATTGGTATTGTCAGCGTGATTCGTCATGTTATTCCAATAATAGACAGACTACCTGCGTTGCCGGAGAAACAGCTTCTTCAACTTGTGCTAATTGCCGGACGAATTATATGGATTGTGATGCTAATACTGTAGATTGTGAAGTTTATGATGGACAGGCCAGTTCGACCGCGACAAACGTTGATTGGGATGCCGGTTGTACTTTTATATGTGATAGCGGATACCTGGATTGTGACGGATCCGGTGATGGTTCGGACAGTGACTGTGAAATAGATATGTACGACACTGCCAGTTCAACCGCAACTCATGTCGAATATGCCGGTACCTGTAGTACTTGGGAATGTGAGGACGGTTGGATTGATTGTGACGGTGATGGGACCGGCTCGGATGGTTCTTGCGAAGTTGAACAGGACGGAATTTGTTTTGTTGGTGCTCTTATGGGTACTTATATCGGTTGCAGTGGTGGTAGTGGTAATTGTGTGGTGGCATCGAGTACTTTTGTGACGGGCGAACTTAGTGAATTTGCGACTGACGATCCGCTACTTTGGGGTTATCAATACGGTGACGGGCCAATGATAAAGTTTACCAGCTATAATAGCTCGACTACCGGCGGGGTGTTTTTAGTGGAAAATGACGGTCGGGTCGGTATTGGCACTACTACTCTTGGCAGCGGTAATTTGCTTACAGTTGGTTTTGACTCAAATTCTCAATTTATTGTTAATAATTCCGGTGAGGTTGTTTCCGGTGCTTGGAAAGGTGATGTTGTCGGTCTTGATTATGGCGGACTTGGTACTAATTTGAGCGATCCGAACGCAGATAGGCTGCTTATTTGGGACGATTCAAGCGGAAACATCACTTGGATATCGACTTCATCTTTGGAAACAGGCACTGTTGAAAATTCGCAGGGTGGCTGGACTCCGTATTATTCTTCTAATGGAAACGTTTTAACCGGCACGTCATCGATTTATTTTGATACTGCCGGCAATGTTGCAATCGGTCCGAATTCATATTTTAATTCTACTGGCTATATCGGCATCGGCACTACCACTCCGGATTCACTTCTTCATGTAGCCGGGACCGGTTCTTTTAATGAATTATGTTTTGGTTCGGATTGTGTGACAGATTGGAGTGGTGCCGGTTTACAAGGATTATCTCCGGTCACCGGTCAGCCGGCGGTTTGGGTTAATTCAAATACATTAACCGCTTCCGGCACGATTCAAACCGTTTACGGCGGAACCGGAAAACAGTCATGGGTTAGTGACCGGTTAATTTATTCAATTGACACTAACACTTTGGGCAATATTTCTAAAGGTGGAAACAACACTGTTTTCTATATTAATTCATCTGGTAATTATACTTGGACCGCGACCAGTTCCTGGGATACCGATACCCAATTAGCCGAACAGGATATTACTGATTTTGGATTTATTAAAGGTCTTACTTTGGGCAATCTCTACGATGTCTCCACATCCTCTCTTGCCAGCAATGATGTTCTCTATTGGACTGGTACACAGTGGCAAACAACCGGCACCAGCACCTGGGATACCGATACTCAGATCTCTGACTCCGAGGTTGGTGTTTTTGGCTATATCAAAGGACTGACATTAGGTAATCTCTACGATGTCTCCACCTCTTCTCTTGCCAGTAACGATATTCTCTATTGGGATGGGGATTCCTGGGAAACTACCGCCACCAGCACCTGGACCCATGACAAAGTCACACTTAGTGGAACCGAAAACTATCTCACCATATCGGATCAAGAAATTACAGTAAGCGAAATTGATATTTCCGAACACACTAATTTAACGGTTAGCGCCACCGGACTCACTCAAAATGACGACGACATTGAATTGACCACAAAATATATCATCCCATTCTCCGCTTCTACTACGAACTGGAACAATTTTTTTGACACGCCAAGCACGGTTATCACTGATGGAGCTCATCTGACCTGGACCGATAACACTTTAGCGGTTGATGATGACTGGTGGGATAATCTGGATGAGATGGTTCTAAATACCGGTGAAATTTATGTCGGCTACGACAATATCCCGACCGGAACTAGCACCATCTTTGTTGACACTAGCCAAAATTACGTCGGCATCGGCACTACCACTCCGGATTCACTTCTTCATGTAGCCGGGACCGGTTCTTTTAATGAATTATGTTTTGGTTCGGATTGTGTGACAGATTGGAGTGGTGCCGGTTTACAAGGATTATCTCC
>JAYENK010000014.1:51086-53654 GCA_034722035.1 Patescibacteria group bacterium
ACACTGTTTTCTATATTAATTCATCTGGTAATTATACTTGGACCGCGACCAGTTCCTGGGATACCGATACCCAATTAGCCGAACAGGATATTACTGATTTTGGATTTATTAAAGGTCTTACTTTGGGAAATCTTTATGACGTGTCTACCACCAGTTTAAGTATTAATGATATTTTATATTGGACCGGTACAGAGTGGGCTGTTACCGCTACCAGTACTTGGGATACAAACACCGGTTGGACTGCGCTTACTGACATGAATTTAAGCAACGGTTATATCTATACCGGATATTTGGGATCGCCAATCGCGACTTCCAGTATATTTGTTAACGCAATTACAAAAAATGTCGGTATTGGCACGACTAGTCCGAGCGCACGTTTGGCAGTTGACGGTGGAATTATTTTGACTGGTAATATTATGCCTTATTTGGCATCTAGTTCGCAAAATATTGGTTCAAGCAATAAGCGTTTTAAAGAAGGCTGGTTTGATCAGCTTTATGCCAATAATATGAATATTGGTTCTACCTCAATTTCCGGTTCTAATTCTGCTATTTTTACGATTAATTCTGGTAATACTACTAACGATTTAGAAGATAGTATTTATGAGTTTGAACGTGGTTCGGCTACGCCAAACGCGCAAATAATATGGGACTCTTCAGAGGATGCTATTACTTTTAATTTACCGATTGGAATACAGGATGCCAATGAATTACGATTATACGAAGACAGTGGCAGTGGTTTGGACTATGTTGGCTTTAAAGCGCCGACTACTTTGAGTGGTAATCAGATTTGGATATTACCTTTGGCAGACGGAAATAGTGGAGAAGCTTTATTAACAGATTCAAGCGGGACTTTATATTGGGGCGATTCGGCTGGTTCCGGAACAATCGCATCCAGTGTTCCTGGTTGGATTCCTTATTATGCCGCTTATGGTAATGTTTTATCCGCGACTTCAACAATATATTTTGACACTACTCAAAATTATGTTGGCATCGGCACCACTACGCCGGATTCACTATTTCATGTTGACGGCGACGGAACTTTTGATCGATTATGTATTGGTGGAATTTGTATTGACGAATGGGGAAGCGCCGGTTCGCTTAATTCAACCGCTGTGACAATTGGCGGAGTAGCGACTTGGTATGATGCGGACACTTTAACGGCATCTACTTCAATTAATGTTGCGTATGGTGGAACCGGTAAACAATCTTGGACTCAATACGCAATTCCATATTTAAGCGATTCTAATACTTTTAGCGAAATTACAATTGGTAATTCCAGCTATGTTTTGGCGGTAAACGGCACTCAGGACGGTTATACTTGGATCGATGCTTCTTCGACCGGCGCGACTTACCAGTTCAGTGCGGAGTATTCGCCGGCGCAAAGCGGCATTATTCAGACTTACGCCACTTCTACCGCCGGCAATGATTTTCAGATTATCAGTAATGCCAATATTCACACATTCTATTTGCCTGATGCTTCTTCTTCGGCCCGCGGACTCTTGACTGGTAGCGATTGGAGTATTTTTAATAATAAATGGGATGATCTCTCCGAAATGCCATTAGACGACGGTTATGTTTATGTCGGTTACGGTACTAGTCCGATTGCTACCTCCACCATATTTATTGACACCGCCCAAAACTATATCGGTATCGGCACCACCACTCCGCTAGACCTATTTAATGTCTATGGGGATATTGGAATACTTAATCAGAACGGAATAAAATTCTATGATAACGGCTCTAATTATTTTGCTCAGCTTAAAGCTAGCTCCACCATGTCCGGCGATGTTACCTGGTATTTGCCTCCGGCTGATTCATCAACTGCCGGCGACGCTCTCATGACCGACGCAAACGGTAATTTCTATTTCGGCACTCCAACCGGAGCCGGGACCAACGTGGACAGCACTGAAGGCTATATCACTTTCTACAAATCAAGCGGTTCTACTGTTTCCGGTACTTCCACCATATTTATTGATAATAATCAAAATGTCGGTATTGCGACCAACACTCCGCAATATCAATTAACCGTCGCTGGCGACATGATGCTGACCGGCGCGATTTATGATAATAATTATTCTGCCGGAACCGATGGATATATTCTAAGATCAACCGGCTCCGGCGTAGAGTGGCTGGCCACTTCTTCGCTTGGTTTGCCAATCGGTTCCGGTTCGGCCGGAGCACTCGCAGTCTGGACAGACTCTAATACTCTCTCTGCCAGCTCAACTCTTCAAGTTGCTTACGGCGGCACCGGACTCTTAACCGCTCCAAGCTATGGCGAGCTATTACTCGGCAACGCATCCGGTGGCTATACTTTAACCGCTACTTCTTCGCTAGGACTGATGGATAGCGGCATGGTTAGTGCTTTGTCTGATAATTATCTAACAAAATGGGACGGAAGCGCTTTTGCCAACGCTTTAATCTATGATGATGGCGCTTACGTTGGTATCGGCACCACCACTCCGCTAGACCTATTTAATGTCTATGGGGATATTGGAATACTTAATCAGAACGGAATAAAATTCTATGATAACGGCTCTAATTATTTTGCTCAGCTTAAAGCTAGCTCCA
>JAYENK010000014.1:53754-54105 GCA_034722035.1 Patescibacteria group bacterium
TATTTATTGATAATAATCAAAATGTCGGTATTGCGACCAACACTCCGCAATATCAATTAACCGTCGCTGGCGACATGATGCTGACCGGCGCGATTTATGATAATAATTATTCTGCCGGAACCGATGGTTATATTATGCAAACAACAGGTTCGGGCGTGGAATGGATTGCAACTTCAAGTCTTGGGCTCGGTCTTGGCGGAACCGTTAATTCCGGTACAATCGGCCAGATTCCATATTATGCGGCTGCCGGCGACACTCTCACGGCAACATCAACTCTTTTTATTGATACAAATTCCTATGTCGGCATCGGTTCATCAACCCCAAACAGCCTGCTCTCAATCGGTGATAATC
>JAYENK010000015.1:0-20780 GCA_034722035.1 Patescibacteria group bacterium
TCAATTTTTTCTCTTTCATAAAGAGTAATTCTTGATATTTTTGACATATTGGCAATTTACTTAATATTAGGTAATTGCCTATATTACTATTATTTTAGAGGTGGTGCAATAGGTATTGATTCTAGTAGAGCCATTTTGACTTGACAAAATAACACATAAATGATATTATGTTATGTCATATATAAAATATATGCGCGTGCTCTTTTATATTTTATTTACACAAGAGACAAGAAAAACAAAAATATAAACCAAAAAACAGAGGAGAAAAAAATGAAAAAATTTTTACAGATTGTAATTGTAGTATTGGCTATCGTAGGAATAACTGGATGCTCTACATTTCATGGAAATGTACCATCACCCGGCAAAACAGTGGTTGCGCAGGAAACTGGTTATGCAGGACAAGTTGATGCTTTTAAGGAAGTTGCAAACGCAAAACCGCTTCCGCCTGCTTTGGTTCATGCTAAAGCTGAAGAATCCAGCACCATGGTGCCGGTTCCTCGCTCTACAAAAACCAGTACACTTGATGCCATCAAGACAAAACTTAATGGCAAAAAAGTTGTAAAAAAAACACCGAAGAAAGCGGAGAAAAAAAAGGTGTTAAGCAATGAAGAGCTGACCGCCTATGTCAAAATAAATCGATACATGATTTCACAAAATGCCAAGGCCATTGAAGAACTTTCCTTGATGGTTGTGCTTAACCGCTACATGATTAAGCATGGACATGGCGTGATCGTGCCCTTGCGCTATTATTTTAACTCTGGTGGTTCTAATCTGGGCGAAGTCGCCAAAAACGACCTTGACCTGCTCTGCACTCTAAGTAAAGAAGGTGGAGTCGAAGTAATGCTCATTGAAGGCTACAGTGATGACGTTGGTTCTTATAAAAAGAACGCAGATCTTACCTGGCAACGGGTAGACTCGGCTCTAGCCAGACTTAAGTGCCAGGATGGATGCGCTGATCTTGAACCTCTTACCGCTGCCTATGCGGAAACAAATTTCCAAGGCAGTAAGGAGAATAACCGCTCGGTCATTGTCTATGTCAAAGTCTTAAAAAAGATTGACATGAGCAAATTTGGCGGAAAAACCATTCCGGCCGAGTCCCCCAAGGGACCAAAGTCCTTGTGTAAATAAACTTTACAAAAACCCCTGTACTGATTAGAGGATCAGTCAGGGGTTTGTTTTTTATAAAAATTTATTCTCGACCTCTGTTTTCTACTGACACTTTTTATTCAAGTCGGTTAACGGTTTCTGCCGCCGAACTTTTAATATCTTCCATGGTGTATTCTTTCTTCCCTTGCAACATCTCTTTAACATCTTTCACTGCATCAGAATTAAAATGTTCCCATTCTTTCAATATCTCTCTAGACTCTGAAACATGAGCATTCCCATTGGTTTCAATAATAATTTTATATTTACCTAAATTTAAAACACTGGCACCTTTGCTGCCGGGAGAAATATCCGGATTACTAATTCCTAATTTATTATAATCATCCTCCCCAAATAATCTTTTAAGCACGACTTCTGACTCTACGCCCTGCTTGGGGTCACTAAAAAACATTTCCTTGATTGCCTCTCTTTGATTGGGATTAAAATCTGAATTTTCACTCAAACCCAAAACATTATTAATATTTTTATAAACACTCTCAGCTTTTCCATCGCTTAAATCAAAATTATGTCTTTCTACTATTCCAAATACATCTTTAATTTTTTTCGCATCAAAATCTCTAAAACTGGCAGCAAATTTAAGCTGTGCCTCTTCTAAATTATTAATCCCATCTTTATCAAATATCTTTATGCCAATTTCCTGAGCTTGTTCCGGAGCAATATTTAAACCATCTAATTTTTCCAATCTATTATCAACAATATTTTTAAATTCTTCCATGGTTCGCTCTTTAAAGCTATTAAAATCATCGTCTGCTTTTACCGTAGAAAATTCATAAACATCTTCTATTCCTTTACCCGTTTCCACCAAAGCAAATGAATCAATCAAACCATTACCATCCCTATCAACGCCTATCATCGATAAATTATGATCTGTATTGATATCACCAAAATTAACATACTCTCCATCATTCATCTCTATACCTTCTTCTGTAAAAATTCTTTCCGCCGCTTGAAAATGTTTATCGGCATTTACTTCAGCTCCTTTTTGATAATATCTGATTAAATATTCTTCAATAGTCTCACCATCTTCTGGTCTGTCTATTTTTTTCTGCGCCTCCGAAAGAAGTTTTTGCATTTTCTCTCTATTATTAAGCTCAACCATGTCTAGCTGATTACCAATAAATCTTTGGCCTGATTCTTGATGTTTTTCCAAATAATCGGCAAAAGCGTCTTTGTTGCTCCACACACTGACGTTCGTATTCATAGCCAACTCAGCCGGCATGTCTTGTAAATATTTCCATTCATCACCAAATTGTTTTTCAGTAGCAAACAAACCTTTGGAAAATGTTTTATTCATTTCTTCATTGGACTCATCTAAATTAACTAGCTCAACCGCTGGCTTAACTTCTGCTTCAAGTTCCGTGGCTACTAGTTCAGCTTTTTTTTCTATTACTGGCTCAGCCTTCTCCAACTTAGGAGTTTCTTTTTTCTCCCATTTTTCTTCATGATCCTCCAAATCTAATTCAAACTCTTCGCTGCCACTTTTTATTTCCCCTGAACTAAAATTACCATCATCCCCTTTTGTCATTTCAGTAACCCCGGTTTTTCCATTCTCATTCGCCTTAAGTATATAAGCAGCTTTACCAACCGCAATACCCTTCATTCGAACTTCATGGCCGGTCTCAACGTCAACATAGCCATTATTCAAGGCAATCCGATGCGCTTCGCCATCAGCCCAATCGCTTATTGCGTTCTTATTATTATCGCCTTTATAACCAAACTTCTCCGGCTTAGCCATAAGCTGCCTTTTAAAAACATGCTCCACCCCATCTCCTTCCCCAATAATCGCATTCTTTATGTCAACTATACTTTTTACCCCCTCATTTTTCCGAACAACTACACCTTTATTAACTTGCGCTTCCTTTGCATTTTCAACATCGCTAATAGTATTTTGATCATTGTTCAATTTATTTTTTTCTGCTTTTTTATCCATTAAAGTCTTAATTTTATCAACATTCTCTTGATCAACTGGAATTGCTGAATAATCTTTATTAGTATAAAATCCTTCTTTCTCAGAAAAATGACCGATAATAGAATTATCTTCTGAATTTATAACATAATATACCCCATCTTTTGCCTTCGTCAAATCAACTCCTCGACAATATTTTGAACTAAAAAAATCAGTCTTCTTCATTCCTTTTGTACCATTTTGAAACTCTGAATAGTATTCTTTATTCAATGATATTTCCTTGCTATTTTCTTCTTGCGAATTGTCCGAGCCACTATCACCTGCATGAGCCTCACTTGGTTCAAAACGCGCCCACAATGAACCACCAAACGAACCGCCCAATTCTGTGGCAAGCTTGGCTAAACGTGGAATTGACTCAATCATCATCGCGGTTGATACGGTTTTACCGGTTTTTTCCGCGCTTCTGGCTAAATAAGCAATTGTGTCAACTGTCGCATTATCCCCCACCATTGCGTCCAAATCACTTAATAATTTTTGATTTTGATTCATTAAAACTTCTTTTTCTTCTTCTTTTTCTTCTGGCGAGGTATCAGAACTTTCAATTTTTTCTATTTTATCAGTTAAGCGCTTTGTCGCCCACCCTAAATGCCGATTCATCCCTTTTTGAATAAAATTAAGCCCATTATAATCCGCTCGGGCAAAACGTTTTTCAATGTCCTTTGGTAAATTCTTTTTATATGTTTTTTCCAATGCTTTAACGTCCACTATTCCGTTTTCACTTTCGGCCTGAGCTTTATCGTAAATATCCCAAGCATCCTCCATTGCCCGCTCAACATCATTAACGCGAGTATTTTCTTTTGCTCCTTCGTAGTCATAACGAGTTTCTTTTAAAGCTTCTGATTGCTTACCAACAAACATTGATGCTGCCATAACATGTCGAAAAGGATTGACCATGCTGGCGTCAAAAGCCATTCGACCATAACGAAGCAAAGTGCCTGCGCCCTGTCCCACACCAGATAAACGACTGATAGTCTTTTTTTCTCCTTTTCTGGCTTTTTCTGCTTGATTCCATTCTTCTGTATAAAGCTCCGCATGTTTACCAAAAAAAGTGCTTAAAAAACGATTACCCTGAGTCGCGCCAGCCATACTGCGATAAACTCCACTTAAAAACTCAGCTTTTGTTTCCTTGATCTTGTAGCCCATGTTTGCCATTCCTTCGGTCCACTTTAATCTGTCTGATTTTTTAAACTTATCAACTTGATTAGTCGCGACCTGAGCCATTTTACCCAATTTAGAATCTTCGACAGTATATTCTCTGATTGTATCGGCTACTTTTTCCTTCCAATTTTTTTCTTCCTCTACATTTGAAACTTTTTTTTGTTCTACCTTTGGTAGAATATTTATATTTTCCATAATTAAAAAAATAAGTATTTAAATCCCCAAACTAAACTCAATCATTTTCTTTTTTACCTCTTTCTCATCCACCTTAAAGCCAGGCAAAAAAGTTATTTTTTCTTGATAATTGATATCATCAAAATATGATAATTGAGTACGGAATATTTTTGGATTAAATTCTTTTTTAAATAATTTAACTCCCTGTTTCATTATCACATCAACTGAATGAAAGTCTTTGATAATATAATACAAATCAACATAATCTTTCCATTTTGCTCTTTGCCCAAGCGCATACGCTTTCATTGCCGCCAAAGTTAACAAATCCGGAATTTTAATAATATTTTCAAACTTATCCTTGTATGGAATTATATGCGGATAATTAAAAAAAGTAATCTTTACTTTATTCGAAAAAAAAGTGAGCTCATTGCTTCGACTAACTAATACCTGGTCTATGATAATTATTTTTGAAATATTTTTCTTTAATATTTGATGATTAAATTCTTTATAAGAAAAAAAATCAAAATCAATTGATTTCCTGTGACCAAGATGGAAAGCAATTGCAGTACCACCGACAAGACCAAAATCTTTTGATACCTTTTTTAAAAACGGCAATAATTCTACTTGCTCTTTGCTTAATATTTCTTTATGCATACTTTTTGAAATATAATTGAAAATAATTTTTTACTTCCGGATAATAATTAGTGCGACCACTCTTAAAGTTCGTCTGTTTCTTAAAAATCTTCGCCATTTTTTTGATGCCAATAATTTTGATCAAAGTTTGCACGTCATCCCAATCGCCATAATTCAGCGTTGCCTCCACGATCGCATCCGCGTCCAAAGCGTCATAATCTTTCACATACCAAATTAAATATTTTCTTTTTTTGATAAATTCATGAATAGTCATACTTTAATTATACATTAAAATAAGCAAACATCAAGTTGCTCCCAACTCGTCAATCACCGCTATTTTCTTTCCCTCCAGGATATCGAATAAGAAAACATCGGTAATATCGCGGCGATATTTGAATTCACCAATACTCATGATGGTAAAATTAATCTCTCGTCCCAAATCATTTTCCAAATCTTTGATTAAGCGATTTAAGCGGCGGCGATTAAAGCGGCCAACTACAAAAAGATCAACCGACTTTTCTCTGTCATTAACAAAAAATCCGCTCAAAATCAATAATTTAACATTGCCGGTTTTTTGTAGCTCGTTAACAAAATCCTTTTCATACAACAACTGTGCTTTTATGATCAAATCCTTGATTTCGCTATACAAAATAAAAGTCCGGTCAACTTGATAATACTTTTTTTCGTACTTTAAGGAAATATTTTTATTCTTTGTCTTTTTTTTATCTTTCGGATTTATTTGCTTAATAAAATCTTCCCGAGTCAAAGCTTCTAAGTCTTCTTCACTAATATCTTCCGGGTTGGACATTAAAAGCCCAAATTGTTCCAAATTATCAAGCTCACGCCGAACTGAATTTAATTGCAACTTTAAATCTCGAGAAATTTGACGAATATAAAACTTCTCACTGGGGTGAGATAAAAATAGTTTAAGAATTTTTACCCTAGCCTGCGAGCCAAACAGTTTATTTAACATAATCCTAAGATTAATACAAAAATATAATTTTAATTCTTAATTCTTAATTCTTAATTCTTAATTGAACCACAATTGAATATCTCTCTAATTTATAGTATAATATAATAATGTTAATAGTCAAATATATCACATGAGCCACAAATTGGCCCAATTAAATTTACCCTCAAAAGCAAAAAAAGCGCAAACTTTAAGCGATATCTTTATTGCCCAACCTGATCCTGCCAAAGAATCTTTGGCCGGAAAGCTTTTTATATTAATTGAAATCAACAAAGCAAACAATGATGCCATAAAATTAATTAATTTTTTATTTCAACAAATTAATAATAACTACTATCAGAGCGATAAAATTATCTTACGCGAACGGATTTCCACGCTAAAACCGGAGCATATTTTTGAAACTGCGCTCGCAAAAACCAATAAAGATCTGGAAAAATTTATTAAACAGGAAAAAATCAAAATTCTACTTTCCAGTATCAATATAACGGTTGGTCTTTTGTACGAACAAAATTTTCACTTTGCCAATACCGGCAAAAATCGTATATTTCTTTTTTATCGTCAAGAAGAAGAACCAATATCATCAAAAAAATATACCAAAACAAAACCAAAAAATCAATACAAGCTTGCAGACTTAGGTTTGTCAGCCAAAGAGCCTACCGGCAAACAATCAAAAACAAAACAATTCAATAATGTAATTAGCGGTCTATTGCCGCTTAATAGCTTTATTTTGATTAGTAACGAAGCCTTGCCGGAATATATTACAGAAAAAAAATTAAGTACTATAGTCTCAACTTTACCGCCAAAAAGCTCAGTCGAACAAATAAAAGGACTACTGCAAAATATTAATTCCTATATTTCATTTCAATCAATTATTATCAAAATAAATAAAGAGGCAAGCGAATTCAAACCAGAACCGGCTCCTACAAATATTGCAACGAAATCCTCTACGCCTGAAAATATCTCGGAATTAAGTTCAACCGAAACTACAACCGAAAAAATTATGTCCCCTTCCGGATTTTTTAATTTCAAAAAATGGCTTAATTTTTTAAATATTAACAAAATCATTAACGGAACGAAACACATAACCCTAGCTCTATTAAATGGTGTTTATTATATTTTTAAATTCGCTCTTAAAGCGGTAAACCTTAAAAAAAGTACCATTAATATCGGACCAAAATTAAAATTCTATGCACAAAACAGCAAACGGTTGCTACTTGCTCTTAACTGGAAAAAAAGATTGCTTTTGCTAACAGCATTCTTGTCTGTCATTATGCTAACAATCAACATCATTACAAACAAAAAAGATCAGGAAGAGATTGCGCAAAAAAAAGAATACCGGGAATTAATCGTAGAAATAGAAAAAAAACAACATCAAGCTGAGGCTAGCTTGCTTTATTCCAACGAAAAAAGCGCACAAAAATTATTTACCGAAATAACAGAGCTAATGGAACAATTACCACAAGTAAGCGCTGAGCAACAAAAAACTTATGACGAATTTTCCACCAAGCTCGAACTTCAATTGGAAAAAACTAATCGAGTAATACGCTTTGAAGACAAAGAACGTATTGCGGACTTTAAAAATATAAACCAAAAAGCTTCTCCTATTAATCTATTTTTATTAACAGAGGCAAAACGACTCTACGTGGCCGACCCCAAAAATCAGTCGGTTTATATTGTTGATTTAAATGATTTGAGCATAACAGTGGCAGCTGACACTAGCGAAGTGACAAACGATTTGCGTTATCCAAGCAGCGCTGAAGCTGAATCGGTTTATTATTTTAACGCGAATAATGTTATTGAGTTTAGGACAAGTGACAATACTATCAAAACTTTAGATATTAATCTTTTGGGTGACGCGAGTCAATTTGCGTCAACCGATACATACAACGGTCGTTATTATCTCTTGAACCGAAAAGAAGGACAAATATATCGTTACAGTCGCAGTGGTAAGAGTTTTTCTTCACCATATGCTTGGATCCAGGAAGCGGCCGACCTAAGTACTGCGATTGATCTTTCGATTGACGGTTATATCTATGTTTTGCAAAATAACGGCGAAGTTATCAAGTACTTACGCGGACGAGCGGTTGACTTTAAACTTGAGGCTGTCAATCCGGCTATATCCGCTCCAAATGCAATTTATTCGTCATCTGATTTAAAATATATTTATATTCTAGAACCAAAAGAATCACGCTTGATTATATATGACAAATCCGGCCAATTCTTAAAACAATACAAAGATAATTTTCTTAAAAACGCCAAAGGATTTGCTATTGACGAAAATAATAAACAAATGTATTTTCTTGCCGGCACAGAAATATTACAGACATCAGCTTTACATTTGATGGAAGAAAATTAAAAATCTTTTTCAAAAAAAAAGAAAGCTGTAAACTGCCTTCTTTTTTATCTAAATAAGATTAAACTTATTTCAAAGTTACCTTTGCGCCAGCTTCTTCAAGCTGTTTTTTGATTTCCTCAGCTTCTGCTTTTTTTACTTCTTCTTTTAGAACCTTTGGAGCCGAATCCACTAAATCTTTCGCGTCTTTAAGCCCTATTTCGGTAATAGCGCGCACTGCTTTAATTACCGCAATTTTTGTGCTGCCAGCGTCGGTAATCTCGATATCAAAACTGTCTTTTTCCTCAGCAGCGTCCTCCCCATCAGCCGGTCCACCAGCGCCAGCCATCATCATGGCAGGAGCGGCAGCAGACACGCCAAATTTGTCTTCAAGGATTTTTACCAATTCAGATAAATCCATTACAGACATTGTTTCAATTTTTTCAACAATGTCTTTAAATCTTGCCGGAACCTCTACTGTTTTTTTATCATCAGTTGAAGCTTCTTCGGTCTTTTTTTCTTCAGTCATAAATTTGTAATATTTATAATTATATTAATAATTTTAATATGGGGCATTAATTATGCTTCTTTCTGCGTCTTTATCGCATTAAGTACGTTAGAAAAAGAACGGATATTGCCGGCAAGTACATTGGCAAAACCGGAAATTGGCGCGTTTAATGATCCAACCAATTTAGCGCGAAGCTCATCCTTTCCCGGCAAATCGGCTAAAGCGCTAACCTTTTCGTTGCCAATAAACTTGTTTTCCAAAATTCCTCCCAAAAAATCAATTTTCTCTTCATGTTCTTTTCTAAATTCTTTAACAATTCGAGCCGGACTAACTTCATCTTCATAGCCAAAAATAGCGGCTACCTGTCCTTTGCAATCACTAATATCAACATCTTTTTGCTTTTGATTTTTTAAAGCCAAATTTAAAATAGTTTTCTTTGCTACCAAAAATTCATTTTTTTCTTCTTTTAACTTGTCTCGGAGTTCGTTATTTTCACTAACGGTTAATTTGTCAAAACTAGCGAAAATAACACTTTTAGCTATTTCGAATTTATCGGTCATTGCCTTTAACATTGCCTGTTTTTGTTCTTTGGTTTTTGCCATAAATATTTAAATTAAAAATTAAAAAATGACTAAACCGCTAGACGTGGGTTAGTCATTAAAAAATAATTTTTACCTCGATGGGTCTTATTTAAGAGCCCATTGTCTGCGGTTATTTAATTAATGTTATTATAACAGACTTGTTGTTTTAGTCAAGTCGTAAATAATTACCTTGTTTTAGCGAAAAAATAATTAATATTCCTTATAATTAAAAATCGGCGCAAAGCCAATGACCGTCTCTCCCTGTGCCTGATACAGCAAAAGCATTAATTTATTATTGTTATTGGATGCTTTTATATACTGTTTTTCAGCAAAATTAACTGTAAAACTCTTATTAGCAGGTGTAATTAGCTGATACTGCGTAGAAAAATTCTTTAACACCTTGCAATCTTCTGCGTTTAAATTTTCTTGTTTTTGCGCTTTAAGCATAACTTTTTTCAAATTCAATAAAACATTATTCATTTCCTTGAGCTGAATCGCGGCCACACTGGTTTTTTTACTCACTCCGAGCGTTGCCAAAATATCAATCAACATATTAGACTTGCTAATTAGAGCATTAATCAAATCTGGACGGATCTCAATTGTGTTATATTGATTGCAGCCCGGACCGGAGTCAAAAGTGCCAAAAGCTTGTTCGGCTTTATATTCCAAAGTATCAGCCGGTACATGCAAATTTACCCAAGCACCCAAAACAGTGTTCAAATCTCTATACTCTTGCCACTCTTCGCTACGCGTATATTCCGGATAAAAACTGCTGTCATAATCCAAATATTGCTTTACCAAATGGAGGGTAGTCCAATAAATTGTTTCATGCCACTCATAAAGATTAAAATTTTTAAAATCGGTTTTAATTCTATTAACCTCATCTTGATAATTGGAGAATAAATTGTTATAAGCATACTCACCCGGCGTCTTTTCGTAATCATACAAAATATTAATAACATCAAAACCGGATCCTTTACAACGATAAGACTGGACAGAATTCTTCACGGGACAAACCACGGTTGAGCGTGGCGGAATATTATCTTTTTCTATTACAAAATTTTCTCCAACAAGCTCGTTTAACAAATAATCGTTAGGCCAATAAAAATCTTGAAGCAAGCGCATGCCAATATCTTTGTGTTCACTGGTATCTCGTTTCTTTCCACCATAAACACTGTTTAAAGATATATTTTCCAGATTTTTTTGAATTTGTTTCATCTGCTCATCTCTGTCAGTATTATCGTCAGAAAAAATTCTATTTATACTAAAATCTTCGCCAAAAGTATCCTTATACGCGCCAATGTAATCAAGATAAGTTAAATCTTTCTCCAATCCTATAAAAAAAGAAACAAATTTGTAAATAGTTGCCCATTTATTTTTTAAATCCTGATCATAATTCAAGTCTTGTGCCAAATGGGCGGCGGCGGCCATATTAATCATCCAATCACGATAATCAAGCGTGCAGTCGGGGCATTCTTCACTCTGATAATACAAAGGCCAAGGCGTTTGCAACCACTCAATTGCCAAATAAAAATTATTTTGTTTAGCGTTTTTTACATAATGTACCGGAATTTTATATTTTCTATAATCAACTGAACGCAAAAAAACCGGTGATTTAGCGGTTTGACTGGCTCCACGCAATAATTCAATTTCCTTTTTTACTGTTTCCTTAATTTTATCCGGCATGAAAAAATTATATTCATAAGCTTCATTTTCATTGAATTTATTAATATCAAGCAAACTACCATGCTTGCTGATCTGAGTCTCAGTCGGCTTTAGGGTGTGAAGCATAACTGCCAAATACTCCACTTCTTGCCGCTCAGCTTCAAATAAAGTATTATTTACCAACCCGGCCGAAGCCGCATGATTTTTGTAACGAGCCAAAGCTACGTCATATATTTCTTTATAAACCAACCATAAATTATCATAAAAAACATTTTTCTCGATTTCCTGATAAACATTTTTTAATTCATTTTGAAAATAATATAAAACAAAATCTGTGCTAAGCATGCTGGGAATTTCTTTTTGCGCTAACATGCGATAAAAAGAGTAAAAATCATCAGCCTCTTTATTAAAGGCATTGTTAATCATAACAAAGCCATTTTGATTTAATTCTTCAATATAATCATCCAAATTAAACTTACGCGTAATATCAAAATAATTCACAGCATCATTTTTTAAATCAAAAGGCAGGGAGTAGCCGGTATAAATTGCAAGCTCTTCTTTTGTCGGTAATTTATAATAATCGCCAAAACTGACAAACTCAGCCTTCACATCCCCATTAATCTCATTATCCAAAAAACCACTTAAACTAGAACTACTGTTTCTTCCCGGTAAATAAGCATTTTGATTACTGTTGTTGTTTGTTTGATCAGGGACATGTTGACGGGCAGATGGACGCGACAAAAATAAAAAAATTGCGATAGCAGCAATCGCAACAACGATAAAAGCCAAAACAACAAAGGCGGTATTTTTTTCTTTATTAAACTCTCGCCTTTTTTTACCAAGAAAAGGATTGCCCGCTTCTTCCGGCTTTTTGTCTTTTAATTTATTATCCTCAACAAACATATGTTACTAATATAATAATATTATACCACATTTTACATATTATTTTAAATATTTATATTTATTTGCCAAATGTTCGTCGTAAGTTTTGGAAAAAATGGTTTCACCGCTGTCTTGACGGTTTAAATAAAATAAAAATTCGCTTTCTTTCGGATGTATCGCCGCCCTGATTGCCGCCAAACCGGGATTAGAGATCGGACCGGGTGGTAAACCATAGTTTTTGTAAGTATTATAGGGCGAATCTATTTGCAAATCAGCATAATCAACGGATGGAGTGTTTTTGCCGGTAACATAGTTAATACTAGAATCAACTTCTAAGGGCATGTCAATTTTAAGACGTTTTTGCAATACTCCTGACACTAAAGCCATATCCTGCTCACTGCGCACTTCTTTTTCAATAATCGAAGCTAAAGTAATTACCTCGTGCACGGTTTTTTCTTGTTTTTTTATCTCCTCAAGTATTGTTGGACTTATTTTATTTTCAAAAGTATTAAGCAGTTTATTTATAATATCTTGCGTGCTGGCGTCATTAAAAATACGATAAGTGTCTGGGAACAGATAACCCTCCAAATCGACTTCGACCGGTAATTTTATTAAAGCAAATTCAGCTGGCGCTTTTTTGCTTAATTGAACAAAATCTCCGGCTTCGATTATTTTTTGTTCATTCAAATACTCATCAATGTCCGCGATAGTCCAGCCTTCTAAAATTTTTATTGTTCTTTCCCGATTATTTATTTTTCCACTGGCCAACTTATTGGCGATTTCTTTGATGCTCATACCGGTATCAAAGACATACTCACCGGCTTGGAGTTTATTTTGAATTTCATCCTGCCAAACATAAAACTGAAAAAAAGCCGCGGACTTAATTAAACCGAGCTGTTCCAATTTATTGGAAATTATTTCGGCGTTATCGCCTAGTGACACTTTAAATATTATTTCTTGTTTACTCTCATTAGCCGGCACATCAATTTGTACTTTATAGTAAAAATAAATAAAAACCGGGATGCTAAATAATATTAAAGCTAGGACTAAAAATTTTTTCATTATTTTTCTTTATCGCGCTTATCTTTATACTTTTTTGCTTGGCAAATAATATGAGAGCTTGATCTTATTTTGCCGCCAAGCTCATCAACCATTTTAATACTTAATTCTTTACATACAATCGCTTCTGGAACTTCATCTTGATGCCGGTCTCCGCCGTTAGCAAATACATCCGGCTTCACTTGCCGCAGTGATTCGCAAATTGTTTTGTCAGTATCAATCGACAAAAACACTTCATCCACGTCTCTAAGCGCTCCAATTATTTTCATCCTGTCCGCTTCAGACATAAAAGGTACGCTCCCCTTCATTCGAACCTGATTGTCATTGTTTAAAATAACCACCAAATAATCCCCTAACGCCCTAGCCTTCTCAATCATTTCTAAATGACCGACATGAAACGGATTAAAGTATCCACTCACAGCTATAACCATTTTTCTTTTCATATTCTCTATATTTTATTTATAATTCATTAATAATTTTATCAAATTTATCCACTTGCATCAAGTAAAACAATATGCTATAATAATATAAAAATAAGACCAAAATAAAAACAAAAATAAAATGCAAGTTAGCCAAAACTTTAATAAAAAGAATTTTTTTATAATTCCTTTAATTTTTGTATTATTAGGAATTTTTTTGTTGCCAAAATTAGCCTTACTCTCTGCTATTACTCCGGAAACAATTATAAAAATAAGCAATCAAGAAAGAAAAAAATATGGCTTAGAGGCTCTTAGCGCCAACCAATCATTAAGCCAAGCGGCCTATCGCAAGGCTGATGCTATTTTTTCTTCACAGCATTTTACGCACAGAATCGGCAATCGTAAATTTTCTGCCTGGGTCAAGGACGCGGGTTATAAATATTCCTATGTTGGTGAAAATTTGGCGGTTGATTTTATTACAGCCGAAGGCGTGGTGATTGCCTGGCTCAACTCACAAACTCACAAAAAAAATCTTCTAAATAAACAATTTTCCGAAATTGGCATTGCCGTGGTCGAAGGCAAGTTCCAAGGACAAAGTACAACCCTGGTAGTACAAATTTTTGGCGCGCCTTTAATTCCAATCACCGCCAGCGCGCCACAAGCAACAAGCTACATACCAAGTCCCATTAATATAAATTCTCCTCCGATTACTCGCAATATTTTTGAAAACACTATTATTCAAGCTAAATATTTACCGGGATTTTTGGGTCAGGGGCAACGGCAACTATTAGGCATTTTATCCTTATCTGGCATTGTTCTGCTCAGTCAACACGCGGTTTCTTTTATTCTCTTTTCTATCATTTTAACTCTAGTCTTTTTCTTTTTTGCATTAATAAGCACGCATAACATAAAACAAAACAATTAAGGCTAAAGCAAAACGATAATAAGCAAAAGAATTTAGAGTATTCTTTGCAATAAATTTCAAGAAAAATCCAATTGCCCACCAAGCAGAAATCATAGCTGAAATAAAAGCAATAAAATAAATCAGTATTTCAAAATAATTATTATTTAAACTAAACAATTCCGGAATAACGAGCCGCAGCTTCTCTTTTTAGTCCAAGAAAAAGCCCAACCACGATAGTTATGCCGGAACGAGATGTTCCCGGAATAAGTGCGAGTGTCTGGGCCAAGCCAATTATAAGCGCTTGAGATAATTTAATATTTGATAAATTAAATTTTTGACTGGCAACTCGCTCACTTATAATAAACAAGACCCCAACCAGAACCAGCATAAAAGCCACTAGCAAAGTTGAACGAAAAATTGTGCTAATAATATCATCAAAAAAATATCCGCTTGCTCCTGCCGGAATCGTTGCCAGAGCCAAATAAATTCCCAATTTTCTGCTTTCCTTATCTCCTGCAACAAAAAAACTTTTAATAATTTTTAAAATATCCGCGCGAAAATAAAAAAGTACTGCAAGTAAGGTGCCAAAATGGAGCACCACGTCAAAGGCAATCTCATTGTTAACATCAATTGCCAAAAAATCGTGCAGTAGAACCAAGTGACCAGAGCTGGAAACCGGTAAAAATTCAGTCAGCCCTTGAGTAAGTCCGTATATAATTGCTTTTATTAAGTCAAATAACATAACAATTTTCAATTTCTAATTTTCAATTTTTATCATGCCCTGCGGGTGCAAACAATTTCTAAATTTTTTAATGACTAAATGTTTTAAAAATTAAAAAATTTAATCATTGAAAATTGTTTAGAAATTGAAAATTGAAAATTGAAAATTATGAATATTTTAATAGCTCCTCTCCTCGCCGCTATTATCGCTCAAATCGTAAAACTATTAATCTCTATGCCGACAAAACCTTTGCGGGTGGGTAGTTTTTTTAAGTACTCAGGCATGCCTTCGGCTCATTCGGCGATGATGGTGGCGCTTGTTGTGATTTTATTTCTTGAAGAAGGGATACATTCCCCTCTTTTTGCGATATCATTAATTTTAACAATTATCGTAATTCGCGATGCACTCGGCATTCGCCGTTATCTTGGTCAACACGGCAAAACTTTAAATATTCTAGTCGGAAACTTAAAGGATGACAAAGTCTTGGAACAGCGTTACCCCAAACTCCTGGAAAACATCGGCCACACCCCTGCTCAAGTTTTAATCGGATCGTTAATCGGTATTACTATTGGAATAATAATATATTTAATATAAACCAATATCACACACTAACAATAGCACAAAAAAATCCCTTTTTCAAGAAGGGATTTTTGTTTTTACAAAAATATTATTATTCAATACTGTTATTTTTTGGCTTTATAAAATAAAAATATGAGGCTATCATTGCAATTATAATAACTAATGCTAGAAACAGGAGAACGATGATTCTGGTTGAAATAACAGTACTCATTTGGGGCTGAGCTTTAGAATCAAGACAGTCCTGAGGGCAGTTTTGTTCGTTTTCCTGGCCGGAGCAGATGCCGTCAATCTTACAAATTCTTTGGTCATTAACTTTAATCTCTCCGGCTAAAACTGTTATTTTAAAATCCTGAATGTTGTCTTTGTGATTGTCTGCTTTGGAAACAACGGAAATATTATAAATTCCTTTTTTTTTAAATATATAATCGCCCGGCAGGATTATATTTTCCTTTGAACTGTCAGGCGCGGTAATGGTTGCTTCTGATTTAATGCCGGAAATTTCAGTTTTATGATTTATGTATAATGTCTCCCCTGTCTGATAGACTCTTGATTTTTGTTCGCATTTTTTGTCTTGACAAAATAAAATCTCCGCCTCTATAGTTGGATTTGTAGCAATATGAAAACTAATTTCTTTGGTTTTCTTAAATGGCTCGGTTATTTTAATGCCGGCAACGCATTTTTGCGGCTCCATAAAATCTTCTATGAGCATTGAGTAATATTTACCTTCAAAGGGGGTGTTGGCCGTGATATCAGCTTCTTTTAGCTCAACCATTGCTTCCGGGGCATTGCCAAAGCATTTAATATGAGGAGTGAATTTCAAACTTAAATCCGTTGGCGAAATCATTGTATAAGAAAATTCAAGGTTATCCCCTATTTGCATCTGCGACTTGACATTGATGATGATTATCAGATTGGATGGATTATGGTTTTGCGCCTTGGCTGTGTTTAAAAATAAACAGCTAAACAGAGTGAATAAAATAATGCTTATGATATTTTTTGATAATTTCATAAATTAGGTTTATGTTATTAATTATAGTTTTTTATTTTTCGCTTTGAATAATTATTTTGCTTTACCCCTTATTCAGATAAGGTAAAAGTAATGTCAAAATCAGTAAAGGCGGTTTCACTGGCAGTGCTGAAAAAATATGGTTCCTGCGTCTTGTGGAGTTTTACAAAGTAGAACTTTTCATTTTGCGTTTTAATGGCCAGGATAGATGCGTTAGAAGATGTAATCTGCGTTGGATTAAATCCTTGGACATAAGGAATTTTAAAATAGACTCTTTCTGGATACATTGGATTATAACAAGAGCATTGCCCTGTACTAGTAATATAGAATGGCTTAACATTTTCAGGATGCACGCACGCATCCTTTATATTTTGAGGAATCTCCACTTTAACAGCTGGCACAGTAATCTTGTATTTAATTTCGCTCGGATTAATTTCAGTAATAGCAAAATCAGCCGGCGGGAAATTATAATCAGTATTAAGAATAAATGTTGGATCTCCAATCAATGTTTCATAAGGCATATTAGCATAGCCAGAAACAGGATACCATGCTAATCTTAAATTCTTGCTATTTTGGAAAGCTTTGCCTACTGGCAACTGATCAGTAAAAATATCAGTAATAAATGAGTGGACATTCGTACCACCGGTACTTGTATCAACAGAGCCAAAATAGCCAACCGCGCCTTTTCTCATTGCATAACCGCAAAAAGGCACGCCACCCCAGTTATCCTCACAAATTTTAAAATTACAGGTTAAGCAAGCGGTTGTTAATATAAATGTATTATCTAACTTAGGAATTTGCCCAGATAATATTCCCGCAAAACCAGAACCGCCATGGTCATGATATTGAATATAAAATTCATTTTTCCAGTCATCAGAAGAGGTTCTGTCCGGCGCCACAGTTGCGTCATAGCCAAGCAAAGAATAAACCTGTCCGTAACTATAAACTAGAGCCGGATCATATTCATAAAGCATTCCATGACCGACATGCAAACGATCAGGGTTTCTAAGAGTTTCCTGATAAAAAATCGTTCTGGCAATAGTTCCTGAAACATCGCTTACACTGGCGCCGACGATTCGCCCCACGGCCAAATCAAGATAATCATCCCCGTCATTCATTCGCGCGTAATGCCATTGATCGGTGGATGGATAGCTTCCATAAGCTATTTGATTATGATACTGCATATCAATCGCGTTTGGGCTGGCAATAATGGTTAAAAATTCCGGCATATATGGCAACCCTGAAATTTTATTTTCCAAAAATGTATCAACTTCATTAAAATTTGTTTTAATTGTGGAAATAATCAGTTCGTGTTTGGCGCTGGCTAAAAATGGAGCGGATAAGGACAATTTAGAAGCAAGATTCTGGATAATATTAGAGCAATAATTAGAACTAAAGGTTCCATTAATAGTAATGACCAAATCCCCCAGATTCACCAAAACCACCTTATCAGTGGCGGTGCTGTCAAAATACTCGTCTTCCAAATCCTGCTTGCTTGCGAAAGAAACGCATTGCGAAGCGCTGCCAGGGCAAACAACTGTTCCAACCGTATAAACTTTTTTGCTTGAGAAAGAGCTAGGCGCGTCAAGCGAGGATCCCTGAATAATAAGCGGAGCGTTCCTTAAAGAAGCGTAAGTTGAAGCTAAAAGCGCTAATTCATAATTATTTTCAACATACACAACCTCGCCATAACTTTGCCAATAAGAAAGGTAATCGCTTGGAGAAATTATGTCCGGAGTCAATCCTTTGCCGTTGATGGCTCCGGTTAATTCAGCCGGCAAGTTGTTAATAGCTATAATTTTCGTAGGATTATATTGATCAATAAAATATAAAATAGAATCGGCGTCAAAAGTATCTTCGGCTTCCTTGTGGTAAATTAAACTCGGGTAAACGCAGACATTTGGAGCGCCTAAATAAGGATGCTTGCAGCTTGCGTATTCCGCGCTGTTTTGCGCCGTCCATGTGGTAAGCGGAACCAGTCCCATAACATCCTGCCAATTTTCATCAGAAATCAAGAACATTATTTTTGCAGGGTAATCAGCAAGCTGTTTTGCATTATTCGGAGCAACGCGCGCGTTAACAGTAAGGGAAATATTAACTGAGTCAACAGTGTTATTAGCGTCGGTTACGGAAAATGTAATAATATGGCTGTTAACTGATAGATCGTTTTTCATAAATGATTCTGCTGAGTCTAAATCCCCGTCATTGTTTGATGACCATTTGTATGTATAAGGAGCGGTTCCTCCGCTGGCTGATCCTTGAAAAATAATAGTATCGTCAAATTGCGTAAATATGCTGTTATTTGCCGGGCCGCTGATTACTGCTGTTGGCGGCGCCGGAGCATTAACAGTAATATTGATAAATTTTGCCGATGTTTGACCTGATTTATCATTTACCGTAACAGTGATTGTATGATTGCCGATTGACAAATCGCTTTTTGTAAAAATCTCGTTAGTATTAAGCTGATCGTCAATATTAGATTTCCAATTATAATTATAAGGCCCGACACCGCCTTCAGTGGTAGATCTAAATGATATTGATTCATTATAGTCAAAAACGGAATTATCAGCCGGAGAAGTAATACTAATGGTTAAGGCAGGGGCTGGAATAATGTTAATATGCGCTTGTTTGGTTATGCTTAATGGTATGATTGAACTGTCAGTTACTGTTACAGTGATTGTGCGCAGTCCAAGCGACAAATCATCTTTTTGAAAAAAAGCTTCGGTGCTAATATCCGCCTCATCAGACTTCCATTGATAATTATATGGCTGAGTGCCGCCTTGCGCCACGGCATGAAAATGAACATTTTCGCTCAAATAAAAAGTGTCTCCTTCCATTGGGCTAAAAAGTTCTAAACTCATATCCACAATTTCAATATTAATCATATCAGTTGCAGTTAAAGGTATGGCCGAATTATCAGTTACAGCAACCGTAATTATATGCGTCCCCAATGCCCAACTAGAAACATCGATCATTGGCCATTGCTCTGTGGAAAAATCACCTTCAATATCCGAATGCCAGATAAAAGTATAAGGGCCAGTACCGCCGTTAGCTTGAACAGCAAACCATGCCTGAGTCTTTGGATCTCTGGCAAATTCAGTCTGCCACATCTGAATTTGCGCCGTAAGGGTGCCGGCCGACACTATCTCAATCGTAATATTATCATTAGCCACGGAAGAATTAGCGTCTGTTATTTGAACTGAAATAATATGATTGCCAACATTCATAGTTAATGGATCTAAACTCTGCCAATTCTGGTTATCCCCAAAAACTACTCCATTATCGCGCCACTCATAGCTGTATGATCCGGTACCGCCCAAAGCTATAGCCTGACAATCAATCCGCATGCCGTCTTGCGCTACTTTCAATCCGTCATTGGGATCAGTAATGGCTGCGCTTAAACAGACCTGCTCTTCCTCCGGTTTATCATCAGTTGTGCCGCAATTATTGTTGTCCATACAAGTCCTCGTCTGCATGCCGCTTACGCAATCAGACCAATCCGCGCAGATCCAGTCTTCCGTGCAGGTACAACCATTATCAAGTATGCCGTCGCAATCCTCGTCAATCCCGTTACCGCAGATCTCAGTTATCCCAGGGTTAATAGAGCTATTTATGTCGTCGCAGTCGTCTCCTGTTTGCCCGCTGAAAATAAACGAGGTGTTCGGACACATTGTATTATTCCTGTACATAAACATATTTTCATTGCAATAGCCGTCATTGTCATTATCGCAATTTTCGTCAATTTGATTATCGCAATCATTGTCTATCGTGTCGCAGGTTTCTGTTCCGTTTGGATTAGCCCAATATTCATTGTCATCGCAGTCTATTTTTTTGCCGTCATCTCCTATTTTACCTATTGCGCAGTTGTCATATCCATCGTCATCGCTGTCTTGACAGATAGTCGTTTGATTTACAATAACTTTAACCGAACTGGGAGGAATCGGTTCATAGCCTACATTTCCGGCTTGGTCAATTACGTGGATGCCATACCAATATATTCCGGCGATTGCAATGCTGTCCGTAAAATTGCCTGACGCGGATGTTCCTGAAATTGTCTTG
>JAYENK010000016.1:0-18890 GCA_034722035.1 Patescibacteria group bacterium
CACCTATTTATGATTATTGCTGTAAATCAATAGGAGAAACTAGGAATGTTCTTTGGGGACAAAATAAATTGGCCGATATGTCGATTGAAAGAGTAAAACCAGCTGCCGCAAGTAGTGGTAGCGGCAAATTTAAGTGCGACAATGTTTGTGCTCTTTTGGGGAAAGTGTGTGTCGGTGTTGGTCTAACCGATTCAAAAGTAAATTTTTGTTATGCAGTTAGCTGTCATAGTGGAAGTCAATGTACCGCCTCGAAAAATAATGTACAACAAGATTGTATCACCGAATATCCTTATAAAAACGATAGCGATAGATGTACTAATCCAGAGACTTATTCCGTTGGCTACACAAGCTGTTTGTGTTATTAAAATTTATGAATATAAGTTATAAAAATAAAATTTTTTTGTTTACAATAATTCTTATTTTGATATTTTTTTTGCTTATTATAGGATTATTTAGATTTAATAAAAATAAAAGAGACATAATTGTCATTCAGGAAGAAGAATCGTCTTTTAATGTTAATTATGATGTTTCATCCGAATCTTCTATAATTAAGCCTTTGGACATAAAAAATTGCGATGACATTGTTAAACAAGGAAAAAAAGATGAATGCATTGATAATTATTTTTTGAATAAATATGTATTATCGCACGATTTAAAAGGTTGTGTAAGAATTTATGATTTAAAAAAACGAGACGAATGCATTTTTTTAATTGCCAAACAACATGAGGCTGAATTAAATTCTGAAAAATATTGTCAGCGTATCGTTGACAAGCATAGGCGCAATACCTGCTTAACTGTAATGTCGCGCTATCGTCCTTACGAATTAGAAAATAATATTTGTCAAGAAGTGCACCACGATGAACCTTTTGAGCAAAAAGAATGTCTGGATCGCAATTTAGCAATGCAAATTTACGATATGATTAATGATGAACAGGATTTACAGAAAAAAAAGGAATTATTAAAAAAATGTAGTCCTGACTTAGCTTTGGAATATGGAATTTTATGTATTTCTGGTGTAGTTAGCGCCTTTGACCGTGATTGTTCTTCTTTTGGCGTAGGAGTTATTAAAAATTATTGTGAAGCTTTTAATATTTTTCGACAAGACAAGAGAACTGAATCAGACTGTAATAGCATAAAACTAGATAATCACAGAAAAGTATGTTTAAAAACTATTGAAACACAAAAAACTCGTTTTGAAAATGATTCAGATGATGACGGTTTCAGTGATGGCTCTGAGTTGTTTTTTAATATTGATCCTTTTAATTCTGATACCGACGGTGATGGAATAAAGGATGGTGACGAGGTACATGAGACCCATACCAATCCAGCTAGTTATGATACCGACGGTGACGGTTTGAACGATTTTGAAGAAGTAGAAATGGGCACGAATCCGCAGAAACCTGATACCGACGGTGATGGGATTGAAGATAAGGATGACGATGAACCGATTTATTTATTTAATGATACGGATCAGGACAGATTGAGCGATGAGCTTGAAAAGAAATGGGGGACTGATCCTAATAATAAGGACACTGATGGTGATGGTATTGATGATTATATTGAGGCTGTGATAAAAGGAACTAATCCTTTGGGCGAGGGCTGGAGACATGATACTGATGATGACGGCTTGATTAATGCTGATGAGAGATTTTATTTTACTGATATATTTAATCCTGACACTGATAATGACGGTTTTTTGGACGGTGCAGAAGTTGAATCTGGCTATAATCCTAATGGGGATGGATTGTTGTAAATTTTTGACATTTTTTGACAATCATCAAGAATTTGCTATACTAATCTTAGTTATTTTATGACTCTACGGACTTATATAATATTCATGTCTTTGACGTCACTTCTTTGCTGGAGTGCTTTTTTATCAGTTCTTTTTTTAGTTAGTCCGGACGCCACTAATTGGATTGGTTTTAGCTTGTTTTATTCCTCACTTTTTTTAGCAGTAGTAGGAACTACAGCTATAATTGGATTTTTAATTCGTTTTGTATTATTGCGGCAAGAACTTGTCTGGCACTTGGCAAAAGAAGCTTTTCGACAGTCATTTTTGTTTGCTTTATTGGTAATAATTTGTCTTTATTTATTGTCGCAAGATTTGTTTACTTTTTTAAATTTAATATTTTTAATAATTAGTTTGAGCATTCTGGAATTTTTTATGCTTAGCTTAAAAAAACGCAATAATTAATATGAAGAATAAAATTGAAGAAATAAAAAATAAAATATTTTTTGAGCTTAAAGAAATTAAAGAGAGTGACGCGCTCAAGGATTTGGAAATGCAGTACATCGGCCGCAAGGGAGAGTTTACTTCATTGCTTAAAAAAATCTCTTCCCTGAGCGACGCCGAGAAGCGTGAGATTGGTCAAATCGCCAATTTAGCGAAAACAGAAATTTTTTTTGCCTTTAAAAAAACTAAAAAAATAATTTTGAATGAAAATAATAATGAATTTATTGACTTAAGTTTGCCCGGAGAAAAACGGGCTGAAGGGCATTTAAACCCGATTAGTCTTGTTAGTATGGAACTTGAGGAATTATTTGTTTCAATGGGTTTTATGGTTTTGGATGGACCGGAGCTCGAGAGCGAATATTATAATTTTGAAGCGCTTAATATTCCAGCTCATCATCCGGCACGAGACATGCAGGATACTTTTTTTGTTTCAGAAGATGAGAAAAACAGGAAAGGAGACGGCAATGATTTGGTTTTACGAACGCATACTTCGTCTGTGCAGATTCGAGCAATGCAAAAACACGGAGCGCCAATCCGCTGTGTTGCTCCGGGGCGGGTGTTTCGGGCCGAGGCGACTGACGCAGTGCATGAACACACATTTTATCAAATGGAAGGGCTTATGGTCGGAAAAGATGTTAATTTATCTAATCTGATTGCGGTAATGCAGGATTTAATCAATAAAATGTTTGACCGTGAAGTTGAAACCAGAGTTCGTCCCGGTTATTTTCCTTTTGTCGAGCCGGGCATCGAGCTTGATATAAAATGCACGATTTGTAACGGCAAAAAAGGCGGTTGTCCTTCATGCAAGCACACCACCTGGCTAGAGCTTTTGCCGGCCGGCATGGTTCATCCCAATGTGCTTAAGGCCGGCAAGGTTGACCCCAAGGAATATTCCGGTTTTGCTTTTGGTCTCGGGCTTACTCGTTTAGCCATGATGAAATACGGTATTGGCGATATTCGGCATTTTAATAGTGGAGATTTAAGATTTGTCGGACAGTTTTAGGTATATAATGCGAATCTACAAATTATAGGCGAATACTCGCGAATTCTAATTATGCGAATTAAATTATTAAATTATTTAAGATATTATTTATATGTATATATCACTTGATTGGTTAAAGGATTATGTGAAAATTCCAAAGAATGTTAGCTTTAAAGAGTTGGGGGAAAAGTTAACTTTGCATACGGTTGAAATTGATGATGTAATTAAAGAAGCAGACAAATACAAAGATATTGTAGTTGGCAAGATTCTAAAAGTAGAAGCGCATCCAAACGCAGATAAACTGCAATTGGCTATTGTTGACATTAAGACTGAAGAGCTCAAGATCGTGTGTGGCGCTTCTAATATTAAGGGTGGACAAAAGGTACCGGTTGCGCTTATTGGCGCGGTGTTGTCTAATGGACTTGAAATTAAAGAAACAAAAATTCGTGGAATAAAATCTTTGGGTATGCTTTGCGCCGAGGATGAGCTTGGATTAGGGGATGATCACAGCGGTATTCTGATATTGGATGAGAAAGCTAAAGTCGGACAAGATTTAGCGGATTATTTGGAGTTAAAAGATGTTATTTATGAAGTTGACAATAAATCAATTACCAATCGTCCGGATCTTTGGGGGCATTTTGGCTTGGCTAGGGACATAGCGGTTTTTTTGGACGCCCCTTTTAATGATGAAATTGTCAAAAAATCTAACGAGGAAATTTATATTGATAAAAATGAATATAAATTTAATATTAAAGTTGATGATAAAAAATTATGTCCGCGTTATTTGGCAGTGGCTATGGATAACATAGAAATAAAAGAGTCACCGGCCTGGCTGCGGAAACGTTTAATCGCAACCGGAGTGCGGCCAATTAACAATATAGTGGATATTACAAATTATGTTATGCTCGAGACCGGCCAACCAATGCACGCTTTTGACGCTTATGACGTAAATTCCGGTTTGGACAAGGATAAAGAAATAAAAATTGGCATCAGAAGAGCCAAGAAAAACGAAAAATTAAAAACACTTGATGGAGTCGAACAAGAACTTGATGAAGAGATACTTCTTATTACCAATCAAGAAAAAGCCGTAGCCGTAGCCGGTGTTATGGGTGGGGAAAATAGTGAGATTGACGATAAAACCAGGACAATCGTTTTGGAGGCGGCTAATTTTGATTTTGTCTCAATTCGTAAAACGTCGACCAAGCTTGGTTTACGCACTGAAGCTTCAAAACGTTTTGAAAAATCGCTTGATCCGGCTCTTTGTAAGTTAGCTGGTACGCGCGCGATTGAATTGATTAAAAGTGTTTGCCCAGGCGCAAAAGTAGCCGGAGCAGTGGCTGATATTAATAATTATAAAAATAAAATAGAACCAATTGAACTGGATTTAAACTGGCTGGATCGGATGATTGGCTTTGAGACAGATAAGGACGAGGTTTCTGCTGTTTTGTTTCGTCTTGGTTTTTCGGTGGAGGCGCTTGATGAGAGCAAGTTGAAAGTTGGCGTGCCCGGTTGGCGCGCGGCTAAGGACGTGTCCATCCCCGAAGATCTTTTGGAGGAAGTAGCGCGAATTTATGGCTATAACAATATCACACCATTAATGCCAAAAGTTGAGATGAAAGCTCCGGAGATGGATCAACTGAGAAAATTTGAAAATGATATTAAAAAAATGTTAGCCCTCGCCGGGTTGAACGAAGTTTACAACTATGCTTTTGTTGACGCAAAACAACTTGCTCGAATGGGAATTAATTCCGAAAAGCATATTCGCTTAATCAATCCAATCGCCAAAGATAAAAGCTTGCTTTGTCAATCACTGCTCACTAATATGATTTCTAATGTTGCCCTAAATCAGGCGCGTAATGATAAAATTGATATATTTGAAATTGCCAATGTGTTTTTGCCGATTGATGGCAGTGAGAGTCGTAGCTTTGGAAGCAAAGACGTTCTTCCCAGCCAGGAAAAGCATTTGGCAATTTTGTGTGCCGGAGAGGCAAAGCTCGATTTAATGGCAAAGACCAAGGGCTGGCTTGAGTTGCTTAGCTCAAAATTAAATTTGGATTTGAAATATGTGCCGCAAGAAATTGCGCCTGATTGGGTCGAGGGCGGGCAAAGCGCGCAGATAATAGTTAATGGCGAGTTGCTTGGTTTTATAAATAAAGCAGACCAAAAAATGTGCAAAAAATGTGGTGTTAAAAAGCAATTTGTTATTGCGGAAATTAAATTTAATGATTTGTTCAAAATTTACGAAAGAGCCGGTATTTATCAATTTAAAGAATTTACGCGTTTTCCCAGCTTAGCCAGGGATTTAGCTTTTGTTGTTAGTGAAAAAGTATTATATAATGACATTAAGGAAGAGATATTAAATTTTCATGACTACATCAAATCAGTCGAACTTTTTGATGTCTATCGCGGGGAAAAACTAGGACAAGGCAACAAAAATTTAGCTTTTCATGTTAATTATCAAGCTGGCAAGACTTTAACCGGTGAGGAAGTAGACGATATTCAGGCTGGCTTATTGAAAAAATTAGAAGAGCGTTTTGAGGCGAAGATAAGAGATTTTTAAAATTATAATAAAACATATGTTGGAAACAAGCAAAGATATTCTAAATATTGCAATCGCAGTGTCAGTCATTTCTGTGGCCGGCTTTGGCGCTTGGGCGGTTTATTATATTGCCCGGATATTGCAGCAAGCTTTTAAAATCACCAAAGAAATGCGGGATCGGATTACGAAGATTGATGAATTAATCAAGATTTTAAAAGACAGAATCGAACACTCCACCTCTTATTTATTATTAATCGGGGAGGGAGTGAAGAAATTGGTAGAGATTGGGAAGAATTATGTTGAGAAAAAAGAGAAGTAGTAATTAATTATCAAATCTATCGTTGCGCGCGACTTACCGCTATTAATAACATAATCCAAACAATCTTTAATCTGCCGGCGATTAACTTTGTCCGTATAAACACTTGCAAATCTTAAGAATCCTTTGTTGTAATAAAGATACAGCTTAATTGTTTTTGGACTAAAATCACGTAAACGCATCTCCTGCGCAAGATTAAACATCGGATCTCTTGCTTCATACTTCTATATATTAGATGTTGGCATATTCCCCCCCCTGCTAACATATTTATATAAATATGTTAACTTACATTCAATAAAAAACCAACAAGTTCGTATATGACTTGTTATGCAAAATTGTCTGTGACCGCCTCGCTTCGCTCGCGGCCCCATCCAATTTTGCATAATGTGTGCGCTTACCAGCATCTGTCATGCGCCAATTTTCTGACTTCGCTATCGCTCAGCACAGAAAACTGTCGCATAACAGCTGCTTATACGAAATTTTTCCCTCCAAGAAACTCCGCTCCGCTCCGTTTCTTTCCGGAAAAAACTTCGTATCAAGCGCACACATTATGCAAAATATAATTTTTTGTCTATTAAACCATAAATCATCTCTTTTTTATTTCGTATAAAACCCAAAACTATCTCCATCTAATTCCAGATATAATTTGACTCAAAAGTTAGCTGAAAAAAGCTATAAATGGGTTTAATGGTCAAAAAGTGTTGGTAATTCACCTTTGATATTTAAAATACAGATACCATTTAATAAAAGTTATTCTGTTCTTCTCTGATAATCCTCTATGAATATTGATATTGTTTTTAAGAAAAGAAAATCTGGACTCTAGTCCGTTGCTTGATTTTGGTATATTTTAATCATCCAGATAATAAAACATATTCGGTAAAGCATTTTTAATCAGCGACCTAGTCCTTCTCAGGAGTTTGTGCGTATACCAAGTTCTTCCTGACAACGATTCGCTTTTTTCTTTTAAAAACGAGTCGTATAATCTGCACCAATTATTGAATTGATATATCCAATATTCTTTCTCTTTAATTGTGTCTATCTTGTGCAGTTTTGTGATCCAATATCTGAGCATTTGTCCGGCTTCTGTTTTAGGGTTTTGTGTCAAATAGATCAAGCTCATTCGCTGAATATGAATGATACATCTTTGGTGCATTATCCTTGGAAATATGTCAGAAATCGCCTTTTTTAGGCCTCTTTGGCCGTCTGAAGTGATGGAAACAATATTTAACCCCGTTTTCTTTAACAGTTTTAAATCACCCAGATAATTAATGTAATTTTCGTGTTGTACTATTGAATAATGCTGTAAATATTTTTGATCATTATCCAAATAATTTAAAATACAAAAATTAGAATGGTAAGTTCCGTCAATTATTAAATGGCAGTTGTTATTTGTTTTAAACTTGGGGCTTGGCGGACTGTTTAAATATTTCTGGAATAATCTTTGCAAGGTACTGACAGACTTGCCGCTTTGATTTGATAATTCCTGTAATGTAGATTTTCCGATTACCCATTTTTTAAACCAAGAAATTTGTCGGGCAATTGATTTATTTTTATGTCGGACAATAAATGCTTGCTGGCAATCCTTGCAATAATATCTTTGAATATTGCCTTTTAATCCCCACTTGATAGTGTTGTTATTTTTGCATTTTAGACAAAGTTTTTTTTGATAAAATAGTCATAATTGTAAAACGATTTACAAAATTAATTAAATCTAATCTAATATTACAACTATATCAACAATTTTACCAACACTTTTTGACCATTAAACCTATTTTTTAAAAATTTCTTATATGATAAAGCAATTAAACCTCGTAGATGAATTTCACAAGAAATTTCATGTTCCCACTTTAAAAAAACCATCATTAATCCCTGAAGATAGATCAGATTTAAGATTTGGTTTAATGGAAGAAGAAGTTAGGGAATACAAAGAGGGTGTGCGAGATAAAGACCTAGAAAATATCGCAAAAGAAATGTGTGACATATTGTACGCTGTATATGGGACAATACTGGAGCATGGATTACAAGATGTTATTGAAGACATTTTTAACGAAGTGCATAATTCCCATATGAGCAAAGACTATCATCAATACAAAATGCTGAAGGGTGAAAAATATTTCAAACCTGATGTCAAAAAATTTTTAAAAAATAAATTATTTAATAAGGTTAAATAATTTTTGAACATCGCCTAACACCGCGATAAGCGGCCACAGAAAAGTTCCTTTATTAATATAATAATGAGTAAACTTTTCTTCCGGCCCAAATTTTGATTCCTAATTAATTTTAATAAGGAAGAATCAAAACTTCGCTTCATCGGGAAACGTTATGTGAAATTGTCTGTGACCGCCTCGCTTCGCTCGCGGCCCCATCCAATTTTGCATAATGTGTGCGCTTACCAGCATCTGCCATGCGCCAATTTTCTGACTTCGCTATCGCTCAGCACAGAAAACTGTCGCATAACAGCTGCCTATACGAAATTTTTCCCTCCAAGAAACTCCGCTCCGCTCCGTTTCTTTCCGGAAAAAATTTCGTATCAAGCGCACACATTAAGCGTAATAATAAAAAACCTTTAACAATTAATTAAAAATTAAAAATTTACGAAGTGTAGCCGCATCCTTTGGCGGAGCATTTTACGCCGTCTTTAACTTCAATTAAAAGGGCTCCGCAGTCCGGGCATTTTTTGCCGGTGGGTTTGCCCCAATAGGCGTTTTTACAGTCAGGATAAGCGTCGCAGGCGTAGAAGACGCCACGTTTACTTCTTTTTTGCACGATTTCACCTTTTTCACATTTTGGACATTTAATACCGGTTGAGCCGCTGTTTTCTTTGATGCTTTTAATGTTTTTACATTTTGGGTAGCCCGAGCAAGCCAAGAAAGGACCAAAGCGTCCGTTTTTTATAATCATTGCCTCACCACATTTATCACATTTTTCATCTTTGTATTTTTTTTCAAGTTCTTTCGTTTTTTTATCAGCCTTTCCGTCTTTACCCATACTTTTAATATTTTTACAATCCGGGAAACCGGAGCAAGCCAAGAACTTGCCGTAACGTCCGGTTTTAATAATCATGGTTTCACCGCATTTGTCGCATTTTTCATTTGATTTTTCTTCTGGCATAATATCTTCTTTATTTAATTCATTATATTTTTTTTCTAAATTTTTCTCAAAAGGATCATAAAAATTTTTAATAACTTCTTGCCAATTTATTTTACCATCAGCAATTTTGTCAAAATCGGTTTCAATTTTTGCGGTAAATTCAAAATTAACAATATCGGAAAAATGACTGATCAAGATATCATTAACTACAAAAGCAATGTCAGTGGGGAATAGGCGTTTATTGTCATCTCGGTTTACATAATTGCGGGCAATAATAGTAGAAATGGTAGGAGCGTAGGTGGAAGGACGACCAATACCGTGTTTTTCCAAAATTTTTACCAAGCTAGCGTCTGAATAACGCGCTGGTGGTTTGGTAAAATGCTGTTCTTTGTTTAGACGATGCAGTTCCAGCGTTTCTTTCGCTTTAACGCGCGGCAGTTCCAATTCTTTGGAATTATCCGGATATATTTTAAGAAAACCGTCGAATTTTTTTATCTGACCGTTCGCTCGGAATTGATATGGAGAATCAACCGCATCAACATCAAGGATAGTAGAATCAAAAACAGCTTCCGGCATTTGGGTAGCAATGCTTCTTTGCCAGATTAGGCGATATAGTCGCTTTTGAGTGCTATTTAATTTTTTTAATTTTTCCGGAGTATTAGCAGCCTCAGTTGGTCGAACCGCTTCGTGCGCTTCTTGCGCGCCTTTGACCTTGGTTTTGAATTTACGCGGAGATGAGAGCGCGTATTTTTCCCCTAGCTCTTTTTTTATATAATTATGCGCGTCATTCAAAAATTTATCAGCCATGAAGAACGAGTCAGTACGCATGTAAGTAATAAAACCCTGTTCGTATAATTGTTGCGCTACTACCATAGTTTGTTTGGCTGAGAAGCCAAGCATTGAGTTAGCGGTTTGTTGCAAAGTGGAGGTGGTAAAAGGCTTGGGTGGATTTTTTCTGATTTCTTTTTTCTTGATGTCAGCTACAACATATTTGGCATTTTTAAGATCAGCCACAATCTTATCTGCTGCTTTGTTATTTTTAATATCAAGTTTTTTGAGAACTTTATTATCAATTTTATTGAGTTTGGCTGTGATTATTTTTTCAGCCTGCTCTTCCGATACCGGCATATCATCTAGGCGGGACAGGAGCGCGTCTATATTCCAGTATTCATCTGCCTTAAAAGCTTTGATTTCGCGTTCTTTTTCTACGATTAAGCGGACAGCTACGCTTTGCACGCGTCCGGCCGAGAGGCCGCGGGCAACTTTTTTCCAGAGAAAAGGAGAGAGTTTGTATCCAACCAGACGGTCTAAGATGCGGCGAGCTTGTTGCGCGTCGACTAGTTTCATGTCAAGCGCACGTGGGTTTTTTAACGCTTCTTTTATGGCCGGTTTGGTGATTTCGTGAAAAACGATTCTGCCGGTTTGATTTTCTTTAAGCTTTAGGGCAGACAAAAGGTGCCAGGCAATTGCCTCTCCTTCCCGGTCTTCATCAGTCGCGAGAATAATATTTTCCGCTTTTTTCGCTAATTTTTTTAGTTGGTTTACGTTTTTACGTGCCCGGGTTGGAATTATATATTCCGGTTCAAAGTTTTTTTCCGTATCAATTCCGATTTTGCTTTTGGGTAAATCACGAATATGACCGAAAGAAGACTCGATTTTGTACTCTTTGCCAAGAAATTTTGCAATAGTTTTTGCTTTTGTTGGTGACTCTACGATGACTAAGTTCATAGATATGCAAATTAATTAAAAATTAAAAATTAGATTAAGACGTATTTCATCCCTCCCAAATTTTTTACCATTCCTTTCATTTCCATAATAGTCAATGTTGCGATTATTGCACTTGAGGGCTGTTTTGTCAAGCGGATTAATTCGTTCACATGCGTCGGTTCACGTTTTAGTTTGTCAAGAAGCTCGGTTTCTTCTTTGGACTCCGGTATAATTTTTTTATTATCGATTTGCCGGTTAATTTGTTTTAAGTTAAAAGTTTCTATAATATCATCGACGTTTAAAACCGGCTGAGCCCCTTGTTTGATTAAATTGTTCGGTCCTTTAGCGTTTTCGGAAAATATATTTCCCGGCAGAGCAAACACTTCTCGGTTTTGTTCCAAGGCGCAAGCGGCGGTAATTAATGCGCCGGATCTTTCTTTGGCTTCAATTACAATCGTGCCAAGAGAAAGCCCGGAAATAATGCGATTGCGTTGAGGAAAATTAAAGCGCCAGGGTTTGGTGCCAAGTGGAAATTCACTAATAACAGCTCCGCCACCGGCAATAATTTTTTCATTTAAAAATCGGTTTACTGACGGGTAAATACTGTTATTATCAATACCGGTGCCAAGTACCGCAATTGTATGTCCGCCACAGTCGAGGCAAGTTTGATGAGCAAAAGTATCAATTCCAAGAGCCAGACCGCTTACAATCGAAAGTTTGTGCCGGGAGAGCTTACTCACTATTTCGACACAAGCTTGTTTTCCATAAGGAGTGTATTTTCTGGTGCCAACAATGGCTAAAGAAAGATCATTATCCGAATTAACCATGCCTTTTACATATAAGAGTGCCGGCGGTGAATAAATTTCTTTTAATAGTCCGGGGTAACGCTCATCTTGTTCTATAATTACTGTAATTTTTTCTTTATCCAATGTCTCTAATATTTTATCTATATTAATTTGAGCGCGCATAGCAATAAATTCGTCTGCAATTTTTTCTTCAATTCCGGCTCGTTTGAGTTCATTGATATTTGCCTTAAATCCGGCCTTGGTATTTTTAAAATATTTAAAAATACGACTAAGTCGTTTTGGGCCAAATTTGGAAAAATGTGATAATGCAATATGATATTTTAAATCAGGTCTTTCATAAATCATTTTTTTGTGCTAAAATAAAAGTAAATAAAACTTGATTTTTCTCTCTTGACAAAAATACAATGCCGTGCTAAATTTATGTATTGTTAGGGGTTGATGCGCGAGTTTACTGTTTGTTGACGGAAATTAATTGACGACGCTTATTCCTCCTTGTGCGTTTATGCAATTTACTTTTCGCTTAACAAACAGTAAACTGCGCAACAAAAAAGAAATACAATAAAAAATATCCAACATATTGCTTAGGAGTAAATTGCTTGATGGTTACCCTCCTTTCCGTCATTCAATTTTAAATGGAATTTTTTCCAGACTTCTAGGCAGTATCTTGGATATTTTTTTATTTTAAAACAGGGGCGCTTATTTTTCAGAAATAATATTTTCAAAAATATTTTTCAAAGTTTTTATTTCACTTTTTTGAAAACGCGAGAGAACATAATTTTTCATCGGCATTTGTTCCGGCTTGTCTCCCATTACTCCAATCCTTATTCTTTTAAAGTTTTTTGTTTTTAAATGATTTATAACGGAGTCAACTCCACGGTGTCCGGCCGAGCGGGAATTAAGTGATGTTTTATATTTTCCCAGAGGAAGATCAATTTCATCGTGAATAACGGTTAAATTATCAGTCAGATTATAATTTTTTATCGTCAGTAGCCCGAGTTTTTTTGGTAGCAATTTATAATAATCAATAACTTTGCGTACAGCTTCGCCCGAATTATTCATATAAGTCATTGGTTTTACATATATTGCGTCATTATTTTCGGCAAAAACGCTTTGCCATTTGTCTTTTTCTTTCCAAGCGAGCCCTTTCTCCTCAATTATTTTATCAAGCAACATAAAACCGGCATTGTGGCGGGTGTTTTTATATTTGCCGCCCGGATTTCCCAGGCCAATAATAATTTTCATGATTCGTTTTGAGTTTTAACACTCTCTTCATGTTGTCCGTGGATTTGTTTGTTTCTTTCTACATAAATTTTAATCGGAGTAGCATAGAAGCCGAATTTTTTGCGCAAGCGATTGGACATAAAATTGAGGTAGGCGTCGCTAATAGTGTCTTTGGCGCCAATGCGGACAGAAAATACCGGTGGAGCGGAATCAACTTGTTTGAATTCGTAAATATGCGGTCTTTTTGTGCCTTTCTTTTTAACCGGAGTATGTTTTTTTATTAATTTTTTCAAAAATTTATCAAGAGCATTGGGGTTAATTTCAGTGTTTCTGCCGGCTTGAGCTTTTGCAATGAAATCATAAAGTTTATCCACTTTGGAGCCGTTCAAGGCTGAAATAAAATGAATCGGGGCCCAAGTGATAAAAGGGAGATGAGCATAAATTTCTTGTTTATAATGTTTTTGATCGCGAATTTTGATCAAATCCCATTTGTTTGCTACTAGAATTAAACTATTTTGACGTTCAACGATTGCTTCAACCAGTCTGGACTCTTGGTGGGAAAGTTTTTTGTTAATATCAATCATCAATAATACGACTGAAGCGTTTTTGATGGTATCTAATGATTTTTTGATGCTGAATTTTTCCAAAGTATTTTTCCCGGAGGTACTTTTTGCGGTTTGCTGTCCCTTGCGACTAATGCCGGCTGTATCAATAAAGTTAATAATTTTGTCTTTGTGCTCTAATCTAATATTTTGTGGTTCTCTGGTGGTGTGCGCTTTGGCTGAGATAATCATGCGTTCGCTGCCGCAAAGAGCATTGACTAAGCTTGATTTGCCGACATTGGGCTTGCCCAAAATAGCAACATTGATGGTTTCTTTCTTGGTTTCTTCCTCAGACAAAAAAGCGGCTAGTGTTTTTTTCGGCCTCTTTCTCTCTTTTTCTTTTTTTGGCAATTTTTTTACAATCTTGTCCAAGAGGTCACCGGTACCGGAACCGTTGGTAGCAGAAATTGCCAGGGGTTCATCTAAGCCTAGCCGGTTAAATTCAATTGCGTCGCGGCGCAAACGAGGATTATCCGCCTTGTTGGCTGAGAGTATAATTGGAATTTTTTTGGAAATTATTTTTTTGAGAGCTAACGCCAGTTTTTTGTCTCCGGGTAGGATGCCGGCGCGGGCATCAGTTAAGAAAACAATAATATCAGCCAGGTTTAACAAGTTCTTGGCGCGCAATTGCACTTTTAAATCAATATCGTCAGCTTTTGATTTTTTATCAGCTCCTAGAAGAAATTTTTCTTCCATAATTCCTCCGGTATCAACTAAATTAAAGTTAATTCCTTGCCACTCTAAGGTGTTCCAATTAGCGTCCCTAGTAGTGCCGTCAATGTCGGCGGTGAGAGCCTGCTTGCTTTCCAAGAGACAATTAAAAAGAGTTGATTTGCCCACATTGGTTCGACCGAATATTACAACTGTTGGTAAATTATTGTCTATCATATTGTTAATTTTCTTCTGTGTTAACTTTCCCGGAATCGCTTTTATCGGCATCATGTCCCAGAATAAGGATAAAGTCCGGTTGGACCGGATCGTATTCTTGCTCAAGTTCTTTAGCAATATCGCTTACCAGCCAGCCAGGCAAATCAAAAGCAACATTAGCATCAAAGTGTTTGCGCAGAACTTTTAATGATTTGTTTTTTTCACCATAGCTAAGATCATACACAACCGAGGTTTCAAAGTTTTGATGACTGGAATTGCCGACACGTAGTACGGAAAACCCGAGTTTTTCTAAGTCTAGCGCCATTTGCGAAGCTAGACCGTTAACCCAGGTGCCGTTGCGTACTTCGATTGTAGTATTTTCTTCTTTTACTACATTGCTGATTTCAACGGGAACATCGGAAAAGACATTGTCTATAAAATATTGAATTTCGGCAAAGTCTCCGCTTCTAGGTACCAATACATAAGCGCCTTGCTCGTTGATTCGGTCTACCAAGAGTCCGTTCGGGCTATTATCCAGAACACGCATTACAATGTCATTACTGCTTATGTCTTTAAAAAGATCCCACAGCTTAATCATCTCCCAGATTTGCAGATTAGTTGCGATATGTTCGTTTAATTCCTGGTAGATATCCATTATTTTTCCGGGTTTAAGCAAAGTAGAGCGAGACAAGAGTTTATCTTTGACTGCGGCAATTACTTTCTGCTGTCGGCGGGCCCGGGCAAAGTCTGAGCCCTCTATGCCGAGTGCGTGGCGCGAGCGGGCATATTTGAGCGCTAATTCGCCTTTCATATGTTGCCAGCCACTGTTAATATGTAAATGTTCGAAGCGTGACTCGTAGTCCTCAGCCTCTTCCCGGCCTTGTACCGGATAACGATAATCGTCTAGAGTATTATCAACATAAATATCAATACCGTCTAAAATATCAACAATGTTTATAAAGCCTTCAAAGTCAACCCGGACAAAATAATCTACCGGTTGTTTAATGATATCGCCAACCGCTTGGCTTACCGCTAAACCGCCACTGCCTTTGGCTTCCATTTCGGCATAAGCATTGATGCTGTTTATTTTTTGCGAACCAATGTTTTCGAGCGGTACTGCTAAGTCGCGCGGAATCGAAGTAAGCGCGGCTTTTTTGGTTTTAGGTTCCAGACTTCCCAGCATGATTGTATCAGTTAAATATCCGCCTTCATGCCTAATGCCGCCCATTCCGAGCAAAAGAATGTTAATTCGATTGTCTGTCTCGCCCTTCAATCCTCGTTCCGCGCTTTCAGCTAAGCTTTTAAATTGTTTCAAAAGTGGTAAATTGGATAACCAGGAATTAGAACCTTGCTCCGAGCTTGTAATTTGATGTGAGAAAACACTTATTATTGTAATTAAAAAAATAAAAAAAACAGCAAAAGCTTTGAGCGGTTTTCCGGTTTTTCTATTTTTTTTCGGTTTTTTTGTACTAAAGTCCGGTGCGTTTGATTTTGATTTTGTGACTTGTCGCACTGGCACCGTTTGTTCGTCTAAATATTTGGTCATTAATTTATTATATCGTTCATGCCTAAGTTTGGCAAGAGTTAGTCGGTATTATTTGTTATTGCTTTTTCTAGTTTTTTATCAAAAGTTAAAAGCTTGTAATTTTTTGCAAGATTTAAAAGTGAAATATCAACAAAGGAAAGATCTTTATGTTTATAGTCTAAAAAATTTTTGATTGATTTATGAAAAAAATCGCTGGAAGATGGTAGAATTTGTACATCTTGATTATGTAGAACAATTTCTAGAAAATTATCAGCAATTTTTTTGTTAACGCGTATCGCTAGGACAGTACATACTTCCAGGATAATATATTCACTTATTAAAATTTCATCTTTTATTTTAGAAAAAATTAAACTTGCCTTTCGGTGTTGGTTGTCATTTTTATTAAAAAATGCAATCCATATATTTGAGTCAAGAATTGTCATAAGTTTTAATACATTATGTTATCAATTTTTTTACTGAGGTTTTTGTCTTGTACTTTAAACTGAATTTTTTTAAAATCGCTTAAAGAATATTTTGGCAAAATACTTTCCGCCAAAGGCACAATCTTAAAAACCGGTTTAGAGTTTTTTATTACAATAAAACTTTGCCCTTGTTTTGCTTCTTTTGATACAGTCTTTAGATTCTGGTGTAGCTCTTTGATGCCAATCATTTTATCATTCATATAGTTAATTTTTAGTTAAATAATTATTATACTTATAGTTTAACAAAAAGTATAATAATTGTCAAACTTTAGTTTGTATAATTTAACTTCTTAAACTGTAATTATCACTTTTTTAATCCATCAACAAAATTTACTCCAACCCGGCACAATACATTCCTTTTGTCTTTGTTGATTTCTTTATTATAATTTTTGCTGAGCAGATAAGCTTTTTTAAGATTGTGCTCTTTTAGAAAATAAAAAATAGTTTTTAGGTGCTTAATCTCGCCCTGGCTCTTGTATTTTATCTCTAAAGGAATAGTTTTGTTCGCTTCTAAAATAAAATCTATTTCCTGATTATTTTTTGTTCGCCAGAATTTTATTTTGTCAAAATTATTTTTGATAAGTTCTTGCAAAATATAAGTTTCCCAAATTTGTCCTTTATCAATTCTTTTTTTTATTTCTGAATAATTATTTAAAAAATAATTCCGCACACCAATGTCCAGAAAATAAATTTTAGGTGTTTTGATTATTTCTTTATTTTTATTGGAATAAAAAGGCCGAATAGTTTTTGTAATATAAGTATTTTCAATTAGAGATAAATATGAGCGAACGGTTTTATTGTGAATGCCGGCTTCTTGCGCAAGGCGATTATAATTAATCATCTGTCCGTTATTTACTGCCAGTATCTCTATTATTTTCTTGAAAGCCGGTATATTTTCGATATCAGAAAATATCATAATATCTTTTTCAATATACAAATCAAAAATACTAGCGAGCAATCTTTTTTTTATTTCAATGTCGTCACTGAGCGCGACTTCCGGATAGCCACCAAAAATTAAGAATTCTTCCAGATATTGATTTAATTTGTAAGGCAGTTCTATTTCCGAATTTTTTAGTTTTGGAATATTTTTAAAATATTCCCGGGCTTTTTTGTCTTGTTTAAAGATTAAAAATTCTTCAAAATCAAGCGGATATATTTCAAAAATAAATTTGCGCCCAGCCAGACTTTCTTTGATCTTGTTTTTAATTGATAAAGAAGATGAACCTGAGGCAATAATTTTTATATTTGGATAATGGTCATAAATATTTTTAAAGATACCGGCAATGTCTTTTGCCTTTTGCAGTTCGTCAACAAAAACATAGAATCGGGAGAGCTTTTTGTTGTAGCCATTTAAAATTAAAAAGTCCAAAAATTTATCTAAATTCTCCGCTTTTTCCGTGTTAGAAGTTAGATCCATGTCAATAAAAGCGGTATTTTTACCATTATCAACTTTTTCTAATAATTTTTTCATTAAACTGGTTTTGCCAACTTGCCTCGCCCCGGTTAAAATAATGATTTTATTATTTTTTAGATTAGTTAGTAGCTTACTATATATTTTTCGTTTGAGATACATAGAATTAATAATAATTAGCTTATTTATAGTATAATTATACACAATAGTATAAAAAAAGTCAATACTTTTTTTATACTATTGTGTTAAATTGAATGAAAAAAGGCAAGATTTTTGGTTTTGCCGTTTAGTAGGAGAGTCTTAATTTGCAATCATTTATCGTTGACCCATGGTTACATTTTGTATGTAGTTTCGTGGGGTTGACAGAAATTTAATTTTTTGTTTTAATTTAATATTAATTATTGGTTTTTCTCTTTGCTAATTCTGGTGAGGAGTAAATCCTTTATAAAAAGGACAAGGAGAACAGCAATGTTAAGAGAATTGGCTCATTTACAGGATAAAGACTTTTTGCCCACCCAAATGACTCCCGGCGAGCGCATTTATGACATCCTCGACTTCTTGGAAGTTGGGGAAATGTTTGTAGTTGGTCATACTATGGTCAAGCGTGCCAAAGAAATGAACGCTAATCTCGGGAAGGAAGACGGGGAGTATATTCTAAAACACCAAAATGATATTCCTGTCGCTCTGCGAGAAAAAGTAGTGTTCATTTTCTCTGACTGGCATCTTTCCGGTTTTCCTGGGGACGCCTGCTTTGTCTGTTGGCTCGGAGACGAGTGGATTCGGCGCTGGTACTCGCTCGGTGGCGGTGGTTGGGGTTGCTACGATCGTCTGCTCCGTCGCAAGTAGATCCTTGGATATTTGGACCTTGCGTCCAACAACAAAACCTCGTTTGTCTTATAATTGACAAGCGGGGTTTTTATTTTGTGATATAATAAAATTGGAAAGTAAACGAATCAGTTCTTGGAGTTCAAACTGTTACTTGTTATTTTAAGCCGTCGGCAATGTATTTTTTAAGCAAAGATTGGTAGGGTACATTCATTTCGTTGGCTTTTTCTTTGGCTCGATTAATAACAAATTCCGGTAGGCGCAAAGAAATTGGGCGAGTAGTG